>CAYNEJ010000227.1:1544-2582 GCA_964396205.1 uncultured Syntrophaceae bacterium | reverse complement strand
CGCCGCCGAAAAACGAGGCGACGAGGGAGGTAACGGCCTCCGTCAGCAGGATGTCCCGGGTCCGGTAATCGTCCCCCGCCAGGCGGGCGCTTTCCGTGTTGTTGATCCCGCCGATGATGGTCAGGATCGCGAAAGGAACGGCGATGGGCAGATACTGGATGCTCTGGGGCAGGCTCTTTAGAAAGGAAAGCGAGAAGACAGGGATACAAAGAGACATCTCGAAGCTCGGGGCTTTGAACTCCGGGATGTATCCGCCGTAGCCGAGTGCGAAATGGAGGGCCGATCCCAGGACGACAGCCAGGAGGATGCCGGGGATGCGCCCGGGCAGTTCCATCCGGCCCAGGAGGGCGGCGAAGATCAGCCCCAGGGCCACCATGCCCACTACGACCTCGTTGAATATCTCCAGAAGCGGCAGAAAACCCAGCAGGAGGAGCCCGATGCCGGCGAGGGAGCCCAGGATTCCGGCGGTGGGGACGATGCGCTGCACCCAGGCGCCGAAGAACGACATCGCCACCTTGGCGAGTCCGATCATGAAGAGGGTGGCCATGCCGATCTGCCAGGTCAGCTCCGCGTTCTTCGTGGCGATATAGGCGGGTCCCAGGACGGCGTAGACGAGGCCGATGCTGGAGGGGGTGTCGAGGCCCAGGGGCATGGCCGTGACGTCGGTCCGTCCGGTCTTTCTCCTCAGGCGGACGGCCAGCCATGTGTAAACGAGATCTCCGAAAAAGACGCCGATGGCCGTCCCGGGGATCATCCGCTTCAAAATGATCTCCGCGGGGTAGTTGAAGGTGAACATCAGGATGGCGCTCATGAAGACGAGAACGCCCACGTTGTCGAGGAACAGGGCCAGGAAGGCCGTGGTCTCGCCCCAGAAACGGCTCCTGCGGTGTGCTCCGTTTTCAGGATTGGTCATGCATCAACCTCGCATTCGCGGCCGGGCCCGATCTCAGGAGAATTTTTCCGGAACTGCTTTTAACCTGTCCAGGAACGATTTGTCATCCGTAAAGTGGGTGCAGGCCCTTTCCTCGATCATGGACA
>CAYNEJ010000227.1:322-1534 GCA_964396205.1 uncultured Syntrophaceae bacterium | reverse complement strand
TGACCGGAAGTCAAGCGGCAGACCGGGCGGTTGCAGAGGGAAGAGCACCGGATTTGCTGGTGGGGTTTCTTCGATGAGGAAGGATAGGAGGGCTGTTTTCTGAAAAGCGTTTCACCGGCTCAAGGAATGATATGCATCCCGGTGGAGAAGAAAAAAGACGGTCACGACCCCCCTTCCTTTCGCGACCGTCTTTGCAGAACCTGTTTTGCAGAAATGTCGGACTTTTGGGATCATTTCCACCCAAACGTACAGGTATGGGTGGTGTTTCCATTTTCGTCCTTGCTTTCTACAACACCTTTCCCCAAAACATCATAGACCTCAACCCACCCGTGTTTTGCGACATCGACTCGACAAACACCTTTACTGCTCCAGGTAAAGACGTCTACGTACCCTCCCTTCCCCGGTCGGCATTTATGGTTCCCTGCATTGATCTTCCAGTCATTATGGCAGAACCAGCCGCAGTAAAAGTTAACGATGATCTCTCTCGCATCTGTTTTGTTGTAAAAGCAGGATGCCTCGGCGTCTTGGGGGATCATCATGGTTCCCGTCATCAGGAGGATGGCGATGATCGCTGCCCACACGGTTCCGTTCTCCGGCAACCCCCGACGGACGGTTTTTGTCAATGCATGCTTCATGACTCGACTCTCCTTTTCGCTGCCTTCGTTCCGAGTCGGGCAGATTCAGTCCGTTCAACCGAATGGAGGCAATCTTGAAAGCCGACATCCGTACGAGGGAAGATCTTTTGCCCGCTTGGACGTGATTTCAAGCGGGTATAAAAATCTACCAATCCAATACGCATGTCTGAGTCGTGTTTCCATTATCGTCTTTGCTTTCAATAACGGCTTTACTCGAAACATCATGGACCTCGACCCAACCGTGTTTTGCAACATCGACTTGACAATACCCCTGACTGCTGGAGGCGAAGACGTGAACGAACCCTCCCTTCCCCGGTCGGCATTCGTGTCCCCCTGCATGGATCTTCCAGTCGTTATGGCAGAACCAACCGCAGTAGAAGTTAAACGTTACATCCTTTTTGTCCGTTTTGTTGTAAAAGCAGGATGCAGCGGAGTCCTTGGGAAGAATCATGGTTCCCGTTAAAAGGGTGATGACGAAGACAGCCGTCCACATTGTTCCTGTCCTTCGCAAGCCGCCGCCGACTGTTTTCGGAAAGATGTTTTTCATGGCTCGATCCTCCTTATTCCGGATCTCATG
>CAYNEJ010000227.1:0-312 GCA_964396205.1 uncultured Syntrophaceae bacterium | reverse complement strand
TCGGCTTATCTTTATGCCAGTCAAATGTGCATGTCCGTGTTATGTTTCCATTGTCGTCTTTGCTTACGACAACGCCCTTGTCTCCGGCATGAGTGACTTCAACCCAGCCGTGTTTTGCAACCTCGATGTCGCAACTGTGCATTTTTTCAGAAGGCCTGATGGTTGCGATTCCTCCCTTTCCCGGCCTGCACTTGTGTTGATCGGGGTTGATCGTCCACTTGTTCCCACAGAACCAGCCGCAATTGAAGGATACTGCGATATCGCCGTCCGCTTTGTTGTAG
Source organism: uncultured Syntrophaceae bacterium (assembly GCA_964396205.1). GTDB lineage: Bacteria > Desulfobacterota > Syntrophia > Syntrophales > PHBD01 > PHBD01. The sequence continues at coordinate 31 of CAYNEJ010000227.1, read as the reverse complement.
AAGCAGCATGCCTCGGCGTCTCTAGGGATCA
>CAYNEJ010000226.1:0-2583 GCA_964396205.1 uncultured Syntrophaceae bacterium | reverse complement strand
AAAAGCGGGTACTACGGGATCTTCTAGGACAAATATAGGGACAAATATAGGGACAAATATAGGGACACTTCCCCTATTTTTTTGATTTGGGAACAACGCGCCTCGCCTGTTCGTGACGAAAAAATAGGGGAAGTGTCCCTATATTTACCCGCAAAGGCAATGTCTGAGCGCCGCAGGCGCGAGTTTTGCCTTTGCAGCGGAGCGAGACGCTGCAGGGTCGAAAAAACGCTTCTGAGCGCGAGGGAAGTCTCTCTCCCGTTCAGGTGCACGCCCCCGTGGCAGCCACCACGCCCCGGAAGAAGCGGATTAGTTGTGGGGATGGCGGTCGTTATCGGGAAAGCGCTCTCGGATCGCCTCGAGGGCCTGGCGGACCAGGGTGTCGAACTCGCCGCGGCCGTCGAGGACGACGTCGGCGCGGAGGGGCACCCGCTCCCGCTGCATCTCCAGCATCCGGCTCACGATGCGGAGGTAATTGTCAAGGTAGCCGCCGAGCCAGGCGATGAAGGCCCGGGCGTCGTGCTCTCCTCCCGTCATCGGGAAGAGGGTGGTGAATTCCCGGATCTTCCGGGCCAGGGCCACATCCGGGGGCGTGTCGACCCAGACCAGGAGGTCGATGAGCGGGGCCATCGCCGCGTGCTCGCGCCCGAGGGGCGTCTCCAGGACGATCCACCGCCCCGCCGTGATGGGAGAGCCGGTCCGCGGATCCATGGCGGATTCGCCCCGTTTCAGCCCGGCCAGGGCCTCCGCCAGGCCGGGGACGGCCAGATCGTCGATCCGGGCGCCGTCCTCGATCCAGCGCTCGATGTCGCCGGCGGATCCGCGGGTGGCCTGTTCGAAGTGGTCGTAGCTGATCAGGGAGGCATCCCCCAGTCCGGCTGCGATGGCCGTTGAGAGGGATGTCTTTCCTCCCCCGACGGGTGCCGCGATGGCAATGACGGGTATCATATGGACTCCATGATGGAAACGGGGATTTGGTGAACAAAGTGACGTTGCCCGGCTCGGACCGGGAGTTCGATTATCTCTGTGTGGACGACTTTCTGCCGGACCTTCTGGCCGCCCGGTGCCTCGGTACGGCCTTCGAAAGCGGCCTCGTCGACGAATTCCTGGCACGCGGGACGGCCTCCCCGGAAGAGTTGGCGGAGCGGTTCGGGGCGGACCGGCGGGGCATGGCGCTGCTCGTGGACCAGCTTCTCGCCAACCGGGTCCTCGTCGATCGCGGCGGGCGCTTCGGGCTGTCGGAGGGGTTTCTTCACGCCCTGTCCTACCGGGATCTCCTGGAGTTGAAACTGGAGCTGGCAACCTTCTGCGCCTATGACGCCTTGAGCTTCCTTCCGGATCTCATGTTTCGCCCCCGGGAATTCGCCGGGAAATCGGGGTTCTATGGGCTGTTTGCCTATGACCGGTGTTTCGAGTGGAGCGAGCAGGCCGTCCGGACGGCCCGGCGCTGGATGCGGATCACGACGGTGCTGTCGAAGTACGAGGCCCAGGCCTGCCTGAAGTACCACGATTTCGGAGGATGTCGCCGCATCCTGGACGTCGGCGGCAACAGCGGGGAATTCGTCCTCCGGATCTGCCGCAGCCATCCCGGTGTGGAAGCGACGGTTTTCGACCTGCCGCTGGTCTGCGAGATCGGCGCGGCCCACCTGCAGGCGGAGCCGGAGGCGTCCCGGATCTCCTTCGTGAAGGGCAACGCGCTCGTCGACGAGTGGCCGGGCGGTTTCGACCTGGTCAGCTTCAAGTCGATGCTTCATGACTGGCCGGACGACCTGGCGGGAGAGCTGCTCAGCAGGGCCGCGGGAGCCGTCCGCCCGGGAGGGACGGTGCTCATCTTCGAGCGAGCCCCCCTGGAGCTGAACGGAAGGCCGCTCCCCTACTCGCTGGTTCCGTTTCTGCTCTTTCATCACAGTTTCCGCTCCGCCGGATTCTATGCGGATCACCTGCAAAGGCTCGGTTTCGGCAAGGTGGAGGTCCGGAAAATCGGTCTGGAGATGCCCTTCCATCTTGTGACGGGTACCCGGTGACCCGGAGCCCTGAATTGTTCACGCCGGAGCCACCGACCTGTTGACAGGGTGTAGGCAGTCATATAAGAAATTTAGCGAAAAGAGAATCCTGCAAATCACTTTCAAGGAGGAAAGCATGGCTCAGAAAAACGAGAAAACCGTTCAGGCCGCCCTTCCCGGGGCCGATGCGGATAATGTCAAGGCGACGATCCGCTGGGATGTCGCCAAGATGCAGACGACTTACGCCAACGTCTGCAACGTCTCCAGCACGCGGGAGGAATTCACGCTCCTGTTCGGCATCAACAAGACCTGGAATCCGGAGCAGCGCGAGCTGACGGTGGACATCAGCGACCGCGTCATCCTGAATCCCTTCGCGGCCAAGCGCCTTTCGCTCCTGCTCCGGAACATCGTCCGCCAGCACGAGAGCCGCTTCGGTGAAATCCAGCTGGAAGCCGGCGACAAGCCGGAGGAAAACGCATAACAGGCAGGAATCACCGATTGTCTCCCGAGGGGCCGTCCGCCCTTCGGGAGGCGGCTTGCCCGCCCTTTTTTTCGTCCTTCACCCGTCTTTCCGAGCCTGCCA
>CAYNEJ010000225.1:0-2677 GCA_964396205.1 uncultured Syntrophaceae bacterium | reverse complement strand
GGACATGCTGGTCCCGAAGGCGGAGCTGGATGATGCCGTGGCGAAGCTCGCAAAACGCCTCGCCTCCAAGAGCCCCATCGCCCTGGCCATGGGCAAGGAAGCCATCAACATGGGCGTCCAGGCGGACCTCCGGACGGGGCTTTCCATCGAGGCGCGCTGCTTCTGCATGTGCTTCGGGTCGCAGGACCGCGTCGAGGGCATGAACGCCTTCCTGGAAAAGAGGAAGCCCGTCTTCACGGGCAAGTAAGGAGGATTGGAAATGAGAGAAGTATATATCGTCGACGGCGTCCGGACGCCCATCGGCCGGATGGGCGGCGCCCTCTCCGGGTTCCGCCCCGAGGAGCTGGCCGCTTTCGCCCTCAAGGGCCTCATTGAAAAAACGAAGATCGACCCGGCCATCGTGGAGGACGTCCTCATCGGCCACGCCTGCACGAACAACGCTGCCGTCAACATCGCCCGCTGGGCGGTCCTGAAGGCGGGATTCCCCGTCACCGTGACGGCCCAGACGGTGGAGCGGCAGTGCGGCTCGGCCCTGCAGACCGTCAATTCCGCCGCCATGGCCATCCTGGCGGGATTCGGCGACACCTACATCGCCGGCGGCTGCGAGAGCTGGAGCAACGCGCCGTACCTGATGGAGCGCCAGAAGGTCCCCTTCTCCCTGGCACCCAATGCCTTCATCACCCGGGAAGTCGGCCCGACGCCGGAGACGAACGCCCCCATGGGAATCGTGGCGGAGATCCTGGCGGAGGAGTGGGGCGTCTCCCGGGAGGAGCAGGATGCCTTCGGGCTCCGGAGCCAGACCCTGGCGATCAGGGCCATCGAGGCGGGGTATTTCAAGGAAGAGATCGTGCCCGTCACAATCCCCCAGCGGAAGGGCGATCCCGTCGTCTTCGACCGGGACGAGCATCCCCGGGCGACGACGCTGGAGAAGCTGGCGTCGCTCAAGCCGGTCTTCAAGAAAGGCGGCACCGTCACCGCCGGGAGCTCCTCGGGCATGAACGACGGGGGCGTGGCCCTCCTGCTCATGGCGAAGGATAAATGCGGATCCCTGGGGCTCAAGCCCCTGGGCCGCTTCGTTACCTGCGCCCTGGCCGGCGTGGAGCCGAAATACATGGGCATCGGACCGGCCTATGCCATTCCGAAGGCCCTGGACCGGGCCGGCCTGAAACTGGCGGACATGGACATCGTGGAATGCAACGAGGCCTTCGCCTCCCAGACCCTGGCCGTCATGAAGGAGCTGAAAAAGAAAGGCCATGCCGTCGACCCGGAGAAGTGGAACCCCTACGGGGGCGCCATCGCCTTCGGACACCCCAACGGCATGAGCGGCGGCCGCCTGAGCCTGGCGGTTCTCCATCACCTGAAGAGGACCGGCGGGCGCTACGGACTGGCCACGCTCTGCATCGGCGGAGGCCAGGGAATCGCTACGATTTTCGAGCGGCTATAGAGGAAGACCATCCATCTTTGCCCCCGGTGCGCCCGTGAAAGCGCGCGCACCGGGGCATCTTTGCACGACCGGCGTCCCGGCGCCGTCTCCGCCACTCCGGCAGAGACACGGCAGGCCGCCGGTGAAGGAGGCAGGCATGACCGAACGAGTCGCCATTGTGGGCGTGGCCCAGACCCGCTTCGCGCCGAAGCGGTCCGACGTCAACTACGGAGAGATGGCCTACGAGGCCATTTCCCAGGTTCTCAAGGACACGGGACTGGCCCTGCCCGGGGACATAGACAGCGCCATCAGTTGTTCTCACGACATCTGGGACGGCCAGACCATCTCGGACATCGGCATCACCGACGTCATCGGCGGACATCTCCGGGCGGAGGAAAAGATGGCCATGGACGGCTCGACGGCCGTCTTCTACGGGGCCGTCGGAATTCTCTCCGGAGAATATTCCTGTACGCTGATCATGGCCCACACCAAGATGTCCCAGACCAACCGCAACATCGTCAACAACGTCGCTTTCGACCCCATCTACACAAGGATGCTCGGATTCGACTTCACCTCCGCCGCGGCCCTCCAGGCGCGGCGATACATGTACAAGTACGGCATCACGCGGGAGGACGCGGCCCGGGTCGTCGTGAAGAACCTGGCCAACGCGAAGCGCAATCCTTTTGCCTCCCAGTCCGGCGACTTCACCGTCGCGGACGTCCTCTCCTCCCCCGCCGTGGCCCCGCCGCTGCACAAGCTCGACATCGCGCCGGACGCCGACGGGGCCGTGGCCCTGATCCTCGCCTCGGAGGAGAAAGCCCGTAAGATCACAGACAAGCCCGTCTGGATTCTCGGCATCGGGACCTGTTACGACGCCCATTACCTGGGCGACCGGGACCTGGCGGACACCTTCGCCCTGGAAAAGGCCGCCGGACGCGCCTACGCCATGGCCGGCATCAAAAATCCCCGGCGCTCGGTGGACCTGGCGGAAGTGGGCGACGAGTTCTCCTATCAGGAATTGCTCTGGCTGGAAGGACTCGGCCTCTGCGACCGCGGGGATGCCGGACGGTTCACCGCCTCCGGCGCCACCGCCATCGGCGGGAAGCTTCCGGTCAATGCCTCCGGAGGTCTCCTGTCGGGGGTTCCCGCCAACGTGGCGGGGCTGAACCGGGTGGCGGAAGCGGTTCTCCAACTCCGCGGAGAGGCGGGAGAGCGCCAGGTCAAGGGTGCGAACATCGCCGTCGCCCAGGGTCA
>CAYNEJ010000224.1:0-2693 GCA_964396205.1 uncultured Syntrophaceae bacterium | reverse complement strand
CACGAGGGCAAGCTGGTGGTCTACGGCGAGGAGAAAGCCGGCGGCGGCCACTGAGTTTCAGCGTCTGCAATGGAACAGCAACGGAGGGGGACGGATTGGGAATCCGTCCCCCTCTGGCTTGTGGACTGACTCACCATTTGTTCCCTTGTATCTACCTTGCACCTATGCTATCTATGCCATATGTCATTGTCCGCATATCAATTTGCCTGATATTCCAGTTCTTGTGAAAGAAGGAGGTTCCTGCTGATGAGACGTTGCATTCTGAAATCCCGCCTTTTGTACACCCTGTTCACCCTCTTCGCCCTGCTGGGCACGATTGCGATGCCATCGCCGGTTTGCTCCGCGGAGCCCCTCCGCGTGGCTGTGGCGGCAAACTTCCAGCAGCCATTCAAGGATATCGCCGCGGCGTTCACCCGCGAGACGGGCATCCCCGTGGAAGGCGTCTTTTCCTCTTCGGGGAGCCTCTATCACCAGATCACGAACGGCGCCCCTTACGACGCTTTTCTCTCCGCCGACGAAACGAGGCCTGCGGACCTTTTCAAAAAGAGTTTCAGTGGAAAGCCGTTTGTCTATGCAACAGGCAGCATCGTCCTGTGGAGTGCGGGAAAGAAATTCTGCGGCGCTGCGAACTGGCTTGAGGTTATGAAGAGAAAGGACGTGCAGAAGGTCGCCATCGCGAACCCCGTGGTGGCGCCTTACGGAGCAGCGGCAGAGGCGGCCCTTCGCCGTGTCGGCATCTGGAACAGCCCCGACAAGAAGTGGATCATCGGCCAGTCCATCGCCCAGGCCTTCCAGTACACCGCCACGGGCGGAGCGGACGTCGGCTTTTGCGCCCTTTCCTCCGTACGGGCCGCCAAGACGGACGGCTGTCCCTATGACATCGCCGAGGCGCCGCCGATCCGGCAGGGTGCCTGTCTTTTGAACCGCACGAAGAACAGCACCGGAACCGAGCGGTTTCTCCAGTTCCTCCAGTCCCCGACGGCGGACACCATCAAGAAAAAGTACGGCTATCGATAAATGGAGTTTTTCCCCCTTTACCTGTCGGCGAAGCTGGCCCTGATCACGACACTGGTCCTGATTGTGATCGCCTCTCCACTGGCCTATGTCCTCGCCTGCTTCACCTGGCCGGGAAAGACCTTCGTCGATGCCCTCATCAACCTGCCCATCGCCCTGCCGCCCACGGTCATCGGATTCTACCTGCTCTGCCTGCTGGGTCCCCGGGGAACGATCGGCTCTTTCTGGGACAACCTCTTCGGCGGGTCCATTCTCTTCACGTTTGCAGGCATTGTCGTGGCCTGTGCCACCTACAGCCTGCCCTTCGCCATCCAGCCCATCAAGGCCGCCTTCGAGAAGCTGGATCCGCGGCTCCGGGAGAGCGCCTTCGTCCTCGGACTCTCCCCCCTGGCCACTTTCTTCCGGGTCGTCCTGCCCAACAGCAAGAACGGCATCGCGGCAGCGGCGATCCTGGTCTTTCTCCACAGCCTCGGGGCCTTCGGGGTGATCCTCATGGTGGGAGGAAGCATTCCGGGCGAGACGAAGGTTGCCTCCATCGCCATCTACGAGGCCGTCGAGTCGTTCCAGTACGAAAAGGCATGGCTCCTCTCCCTGGCCTTCATCCCCGTCAGCTACTGCTTCCTGCTGCTCGTGAACCGGCTGACCCGGAGGGAGGCGTCATGAAGGGGCTGCATATCCGTCTCTCAAAGCGGCTGGGGAAACTGGAGATCGACGTCGCCTTCTCCTGTCCGGAGGGATCGACCCTGGCCCTGATCGGCCCGTCCGGAGCGGGCAAGACCACGATCATCCGGATGGTGGCGGGACTGGAACAGCCCGACGACGGGGCGATTCTCTTCAACGGCGAGACGTTCTTCGATCACGAGAGGGGAATCCGCCTCTCTCCGCAGAAGCGCCGGCTGGGATACGTTTTTCAGGACTATACCCTCTTCCCCCACCTGTCGCTGTTCGGAAACGCCGCTTTTGCGGCAAAAGACCGGAAAGAGGTCGAAGGGCTGTTCCGCTTCTTCGGACTGGGGCCGATGAGGGACCGCAAACCCCACCAAGTCTCGGGGGGCGAGAGGCAGCGGTGTGCCATTTGCCAGGCCATGGCGAGTCGCCCCCGGGTCCTCCTCATGGACGAGCCGTTCTCCGCCCTCGACGTGGTCACGCGCCGCAAGCTCCGGGACGAGCTGAAAAAAATCAAGGAGGAGCGCAGGCTCTCCGTCCTGTACGTGACCCATGACATCACCGAGGCCCTGTACATGGCGGACGTCATCCTTCCCGTTGTTGACGGAAAGATCGACCGGGACTGGCTGGAAGAGATCTCCCGTGCCTCCGGCACCCAGAACCTGCTGTCGAAGGCCGTTCGGGAGCCGAAGTTGTCTCTGGCCTTCTAAACGACGAGGGAAACACCGCAGACGGGTGTTTTGCATCATCATATAAAGGAGCTTTCATGAAAATCGGAACCTATTCCATCGAGGAGTACCTTCATCTCATCAAGTCGTTCCATGGAAGCATGGCCCCCGGCCTGATCATCGGCGGGTTCATGGTCGACCTGGCGCAGCAGAACCTCCCGAAGGGGGAATTCTACGATGCTCTCTGCGAGACCAGGGTCTGCCTCCCCGACGCCGTGCAGATCCTCACCCCCTGCACCATCGGCAACGGCTGGCTGAAGATTTTCGATACCGGCCGCTTTGCCC
>CAYNEJ010000223.1:0-2698 GCA_964396205.1 uncultured Syntrophaceae bacterium | reverse complement strand
ACGAGACGACCACCACCAGCGGCGGCAGCACGACCACCAACGTCAACTGGGAGGACGCGGTGCTCCGGCTGGAGATCACGCCCCACGTGATCGACGACGTGCATCTCAAGATGGGCATCAACGTGAAGAAAAACGAGGTGGACCTCACCCGGACCACGAAGTCGGGCTATCCCTTCATCATCAAGAAGCAGACCGAGACAAACCTGATCGTCCGCAACGAGGAGACCATCGTCATCTCCGGTCTGAGCAAGCAGAAAATTACCAACCGGGATAGCGGACTGCCGTGGGTGAAGGACGTTCCGGTCCTGGGCTGGCTTGTCAAGAGCGACAACAAGAGCGACGAGATGGAAGAGCTGCTGGTCTTTGTGACGCCGAAGATCCTGCCGAAGTACCAGACGGCCGACGCCAAGGGATCCGTCAAGGTGGATGTCAAGGACGCTACCCCGGTCGGCAAGTAATGCACGGCAGATTGGCAGTTCCATTCATCCGATGATCAACCAGGGACCGCTCGTACCGCAACGTACGGGCGGTATTGCACTATGGACTACTTCAGGATTCTGCATCTCAAGAGAGAGCCTTTCTCCAATTCGCCGGAGCCGGATTTTTTTTTCGAGTCCGACCAGCACTTGGGGTGCCTTCAGCGGCTGGAGCTGTCGATCCGCCTGCGCCGCGGCCTGAACGTCGTCATCGGCGACGTCGGGACGGGCAAGACGACCCTCTGCAGACGCCTGATCCAGAGGATGGGATCGTCCGGGGAAGACCGGGAGAAAATCACCACCCACCTGGTGCTGGACCCCGCCTTCGGGACCGCCGTCGAATGCCTGTCCACGATCTCCACGTCCTTTGGGCTGAAGATCCCCGACGGGCCGGTCACGGAGTGGCAACTCCGGGAGAACATCAAGAATTATCTGTATCAGCAGGGAGTGGACGGGGGGAGGATCACCGTCCTGATCGTCGATGAGGGGCAGAAGCTGTCGTCCGCGTCCATCGAGATTCTCCGGGAGTTTCTCAACTACGAGACCAACGAGTTCAAGCTCCTGCAGATCGTCATCTTCGCCCAGCGGGAGTTCGAAGAGACCCTGAAGAATCATCCCAACTTCACGGACCGGATCAACCTCCTGTACCGCTTGCAGCCCCTCCGGTTCCGCCAGACCCAGGACATGGTCACCTTCCGGATTGCCCGGGCCGGCGGCGAGGAAGGAACGCCGAAGCTCTTCACCCGGCCGGCCCTCTGGGCCGTGCATTTCGCCACGGGCGGGTTTCCCCGGAAGATCATCACGCTGTGCCACGAAGTCCTCCTGGCCCTCATCATCCAGAACCGGGCAAAGGCGGACTGGGCCCTCGTCTGGGCCTGTGCGAAGCGTCTGGCCATGTACGACCGTTTCCGGGGCAAACCGCTGAAGGTGGCCCTGGCTGTTCTGGTCCTGCTGATTATCGGCGGCCTCCTGATCCAGGCTCCCGACCTCATCGGAACCTTCGGCGCGGCGAAAAAGCAGACCGCCGCCGCCCTGCCCGGGGTTTCGCAGCCCGCACAGGCGGTGGTGGCCGTCCATCCGCCTGTCCGGGAGACCGTGAAGGAAGCCCCCAAGCCTCCGGTCGCGAAGCCCCCGGAAACCGCCGCGAAACGGCCGGAAAATCTGGGGCGGATTGCCATCAGCCAGGGCGGAACGGTCTGGTGGATCCTGAGCGACGTTTACGGCCAGTGGAATCTCGGCGTCTACCACGCCTTTCAGAAGGCGAATCCGGATATCGAGAACCTGAACCGGGTGCCGGCGGGGAAAGTCCTTCTGTTCCCGGCCGTTCAGGCGGTGTCTCCGACCGCCGCGCAGGGCATCCGGGTCCAGCTTGCCGGTGTGCAGACACTGGACGAGGCGTATCGCCTGTTGCGAGAACGGCAGAAGCAGATCACCGACTTGAGGATGCTTGCCTACTGGAACGGCCGCGAAGGGACCGTCTTTTCGATCATCGCGGGAGAGCGATTCAGCGACGAGGCATCGGCGATAAGCTATATCCGGAAGCTTCCCGCCCCGCTCCGGTCGGGGGCCAGGGTGCTGAACGGAAAGTGGGAATCCGACACGGTATTCTTCTCTCAGCTATAAAGGAAAAAGGGGTCCGACAATGAGAGTGAAAAAGAGATTGGGTGAATTGCTGGTGGAAAACAACATCCTCACGGCCGAGCAGCTTTCGACCGCCCTCTCGGCACACAAGCGGACGGGGATGAAGCTCGGCCAGTACCTAATCCGCCAGGGGATCGTGAACGAAAATCAGGTGATCGATCTCTTGAGCCGGCAGTTGAAGATCGATCAGTACCGGCCGGACCAATATCCCGTCGATCCGGCGATGGCTTCTATGATTCCCTCTGATTTCGCCCAGAAAAACCAGGTCATCCCGCTTCGAAAACGGGGCCGCCTGCTGACGGTCGCCCTGACGGATCCCCTCGACATCAATGTGCTGGACTCCCTTGAAGTTACAACGAATTCGGAAGTGCAGCCTGTCATCTGCTCGGAGCGGGAATACAACCAGCTCTTCAACAATGTATACGGCTCACAGACAGGCTTGAGCACGGTGCTGGAAACCATCGATACGGATTCGGAAATAGAAACAGAGAGAGAGCCGGACCAGTCGGATGTCAGGGTGGCCTCTCTCCAAGACATGGCCGTGGAGGCCCCGGTCATCCGCCTTGTGAACTCCATTTTCA
>CAYNEJ010000222.1:0-2737 GCA_964396205.1 uncultured Syntrophaceae bacterium | reverse complement strand
TTCCAGGATGATCAGTTCCTCATCCGCCTTCACATCGTCACCGACGCTTACCAGAATCTCCGCAATGGTCCCCGGCATCGGGGCCACAACTTCTACTGCCATGGGTTTACCTCCTCAACGAATTTAATAACGAACAATTTCTTATGGTGAGAGGGGGAACGCTCTCGTCCCCCCTCCCCCAGTGCAATACAGGTTACTTGTTCCAGAGAGGATCTGCAGGACCCCATTTCTCCGGAACAATCGCTTCCGCCGACCAGTCCGGAGGAACCCGCTGGCCCGGCTTCTCACCAAGCTTATCGATCAGTTTCTTCAAGCCGGGACGGGCAAACTTCATATGACCCGCTTTCTGTGTACGGCCGTTGTAGATGGCTTCCGAGCGCAGTCTCTTGCCCATGCTCTTTTCCATCTTCTTACCCAGCCAGAGGACACGATCCACATCATAGCCGTGCTCGATGCCCAGTTCATCGATCTGGACCAGGAGGTCCTCAAAGGTAATCAGACCGACAAAGCGCGGATCGTCATAGTAGTACTCACCGGTGCCCCGAATGGGACAGTCGTCGAGGAAGTTGGCCGGCTGGCCGCCCAATCCGCCCAAAGTTCCTTCAAATCTCGTGAAACCAGCCTGCAGTGCCGCCAGAATCGACGAAGATGCGATTCGCTTCGTCTCGTGCAGGTGAAGCAGGTGGCCTTCCGGATTCGGCATGGCATCAAGAATCATGGAACAGTAACGATAGACGTCCGCTGCGTTGGCCGATCCGTCGTGATCCGCGTGCTCGATGTCATGGGCGCCGATCTGGAACCAGCGCTTCGTGAATTCCACGGCATCCTCAAGTTTCGTGGCGCCGCTGATGGGGCTCCCCCAGATGGTACTGACGGTGCCGACCATCTTGATCCCGGCATCCCGGGCTTTCTGGATGCAGCGCTCCGCCTCGCGCCAGTAGTGCGTCAGTGTAGTACCGGAATTGGCGAAGTGGTGCTCCGGATCCGTGGAGACCATCATGAGGATCCGGTCGGGGCCGAACCCTTCCTTCCTCATCCGGATGGCAATATCCACCGAGGGTTCCCGGATCGTGACGCATGTCAGGCAGACATCCTTGTCCAGGTCGATACCCTGGCGGGAGGCACGCTTCCGGAACTCATCGCTCCGCATGGCCTTCATGACCTCCGCTGCATCCACAAACTGGGGCGTCGTGGCGGCGGCCAGGTTGGTCACTTCCAGCTCCCGGCAGCCCGCCAGGATCATTTCCTGTCCGTAGAAGATCTTCGCCTTCGTGGAGATGAATCTCTCCTCGTGCTGAAAACCGTCACGAATCGTAATGTCCCCGATGGATACCTTCTTGGGCATCCGGGGGAAAATCTTCCAATAATCATACTCTGTCGCCATAAAAAACTACCCTCCTCCTCAGATTGAATGGTTGTTGTTTTGCGGGTTCCGAATGATCGGCGCCGTCCCTCCCTTGGCGGCAGCGGAGAAAAGGAACGACGCCGATCGTGGTTTACTCGCCCTTGAAAACGGGTTTCCGCTTCTCCGCGAAGGCTGCCAGTGCCTCCAGCCTGTCCTTCGTGGGAATGGTCACTTCGTAGGCCTTGGACTCCAGCGGAAGGGCTACGCCCAGGCTGGCTTCCATGCCATAGTTGATGGCGAACTTCGCCTGGGCAACCCCGATGGGACCGTTCTTCGCGATCTCCCGGGCCAGCTCCAGTGCGGCTTCCATCAGTTTGTCGGGCTCCACGACCTTGCTCACCAGCCCGATGTCAAGGGCTGCCTGGGCACCGAACCGCCGGGCCGTGAAGATCAGTTCTTTTGCCTTCGCCATACCAACAATCCGGGGTAGCCGCTGTGTGCCACCGGCTCCCGGAATGATGGCCAATGAGGTTTCCGTCAGCCCCATCAGGACGTTGGACGATGCGATGCGGATGTCGCACGCCAGTGCCAGTTCAGTGCCGCCGCCGAAGGCAAAACCATTGATGGCTGCGATGACGGGGATTCGGACCTGCTCCACTGCCGTGAAGGTGTTGCGAATCGTAAAGATGAACCGTCGCACCTGGTCCTGGGTCAGGGTCCGTCGCTCTTTCAGATCGGCCCCCGTGGAGAAGGACCACTTTTTGGGATCTTCGCCGGCCTTGGAGCCGGTGATGATGATGCAGCGCAGATCCAGATCGAAGTTGGCTTCACGGACCGTGTCAGCCAGCACCGCCAGCAGGTCGAAGTTGAAGCAGTTCATGGCATCGGGCCGATTCAGCGTAAGAATCAGGATGCCATCTTCGGTTCTTTCTTTCAGCAATACGTCGGCCATGTCTTCCTCCTCCCTTCTTCCCGGATCGGGATTACACCTTCAAGTCGCCCCAGTCGGACTTCTTGATGGGCACGCGCAGCGAGATCTCGAAGGCACGGGCGATCTTTTCCCGGGCCTCGCTGAAGGCGATCACGCCGTCGTGGAAGAGGAGCGACCCGGTATAGAAGGGATGGCCTTCGGCGTCGTACCGGTCGCGCATCATCTTGCGGAAGGCAGCCATTTCTTCCTCGTTCACCGTGCCGCCCTTGTCGACGATGTTCTTGCGGCGAACCGTCTCGACGATGAAGCCCGCCGTCTCGCCGGACATGACGGTCGTGCGGCCCCGCATGTTCGTGAAGGCGAAGCGGGGTTTGAAGGCCCGGCCGCACATGCCGTAGTTGGCGGCGCCGTGGTCGGGACCGATGACATAGGTGACCTTCGGGGTGTCGAGGCAGGTGCAG
>CAYNEJ010000221.1:0-2742 GCA_964396205.1 uncultured Syntrophaceae bacterium | reverse complement strand
CACGAGGGCAAGCTGGTGGTCTACGGCGAGGAGAAAGCCGGCGGCGGCCACTGAGGCCCGGCGTTTCCGGTCGGAGGGATGCGAATCCCGCCGGCCATCCAGCGATAATGATCGAACAAAAGGCCTGCCCTTCGGGGCGGGCCTTTTTCTTTCCCCGGGGCGCGGGGGCTGTCACGGATATTTCTTTGGGACTTGGTGACAACTGCTTTTGCCTTCCCCCCCGCCGCCGTGCCGTGATATAAAGGCCCACAACCCGTAAGGAGGCTGACGACGATGAGAGGAAGAATCGGTTCGCGAACAGGTGCGGTGCTGGTTTGCCTGATCATGCTGTTCGGATGGGGTGGAACGGCCCCGGCCCAGCCGCCCGTCGGCGGGACGCTTCCCGACTTCACCCTCTCCGCGCCGAAAGACAGCGGTGGGAAAAGCTACCTGGGCCTTTCGTGGTTCGGCGGCTCCTTCCGGATTCCCGAACTGAAGACCCAGGTCGTGATCATCGAGGTCTTCAGCATGTACTGCCCATACTGCCAGGCCGATGCGCCCAAGGTGAACCGGCTCTACGCGCAGATCGAGGGCAACCCGGCCCTGAAGGGGAAAATCAAGCTGATCGGCATCGGGGCGGGAAACTCGCCCTATGAGGTGGGAGTTTTCAAGAAGAAGTACAACGTGCCCTTTCCCCTCTTTCCGGATGGGGATTTCAAGATTCACAAACTTCTGGGCGAGGTACGGACGCCCTACTTCATCGGTGTGAAAATCAATACCGACGGATCCCATTCGGTCTTCTACTCGAAGCTGGGCGGGTTCGACGACGTCAATGCCTTCCTGAACTCCATGATCAAGCTGTCGGGACTGCGATAGAGGGTGAAACCATGAGGCATGGAAAAAAAACCTGGATCGGGATTGTCGCTGTCTGTGCACTTCTCTTTGCCACGGGAGAAGCCGTTGCCCTGTCGGATGCCTACAAGGGCAACATCTACCAGACGGGAATTCTGAAGCCCACCGACAGCAAGCTCAGGGTCGGCGTGGGCCAGGAGGCCCCGGATTTCGACCTGCCGTCGGTGACGGGGGAACGGGTAACGCTCAGCTCCTACCGGGGGAAGAAAAACGTGGTCATTTCCTTCGTTCCCGCCGCCTGGACGCCCGTCTGCTCCGACCAGTGGCCGGGGTACAACATCGTGAAGGACCTCTTCGACGGGCACGACGCGATCCTCCTGGGCATCACGGTGGACGGCATCCCCACCCTTTACTCCTGGACGAACCAGATGGGGAGACTGTGGTTCCCGGTCCTGTCGGACTTCTGGCCCCACGGGGCTGTGGCGGACCGCTATGGCATCCTGCGGTCCGACGGAACCTCCGAACGGGCTCTCTTCGTCATCGACAAGAAAGGGATCATCCGCTACATCGATGTCCATGACATCAACCAGCGGCCGTCCCTGGAGAACCTGGTGAAAGCGCTGGAAAAACTGCGCTGAAATCGGGCGGGTACCCGATGGCCGGGAGGCTTCGGGGCCACCCGCGGGAAGGGGGATCCCATGGGGGGCGAAAAGGTGACCCGCCGACAGAAGGACGTCTCGCGGCTTCTGCGGGAAAAGAAAAAGATCCAGCGGGACAAAATCACGAAGACGAAAAAGAAATAGGGTTGTCATGGCGAAGGATTTCTGGTCGGAGGACGACTTGCGCCAGATGGCGGAGGCCCGCCTTTCCGTGGAGAGGATGGAAGAACAACTGGAGCGGTTCCGGACCGGTGTCCTGCCGCTCCGGCTGGACAGGCCCTGTACGGCCGGAGACGGGATTCTCGTCCTGTCGGCCGAGATGTGTGAACGGTCCGAACGTGCCTTTGATGTCGCCGTCCGGTCCGGGCGGATGATGAAATTTGTCCCCGCCTCCGGGGCGGCCAGCCGCATGTTCCGGGACTGGCATCGGGCCTGTACGGAGCGGGCCTTCGATTCCGGGGAGGAAGAGAGGAACTTCCTGCAGTTCCTCCCGGAGTATGCATTTTACAAGGATCTGCAATCCCGGGTCTCTGCGGGCGGCCATTCCCTGGAAGACTGGATCGCCGATGGAAAATGCCCGGAAATCCTCGATTTCATCCTCAAATCCGAGGGACTGGGGTACGGCTTCCTCCCCAAGGCCCTTCTGCGGTTCCACGATTACCCAGAAGGCAGCCGCACGGCCCTGGAGGAGCACCTCGTGGAAGCGGCGTTCTACGTGCGGGACGCAGATTCCGTCAGCCGGATTCACTTCACCGTATCGCCGGAGCATCGCTCCTTCATCGAAGGGCACCTCAAAGAGGCTGTCGGGTCATGTGAGCAACGGTTCGGCGTACGCCTGCAGGTGGGGCTGTCGATCCAGGACCCCTCGACGGATACCCTTGCCGTTGACCCGGAAAACCGGCCGTTCCGGGGTGAGGACGGCCGCCTTGTTTTCCGCCCCGGGGGCCACGGAGCACTCCTGAAGAACCTGGACGCCCTCGATGGGGACATCGTGTTCCTGAAGAATATCGATAATGTCGTGCCGGACCGCCTCAAGGATCCGACGGTTCGCTGGAAAAAGATCCTCGGGGGATTCCTGTTGGATCTCGAGGGGGAATTGCACCACCGCCTGCGCCGCATCGAAGAAGGAGTCCTGAGCCCCGGAGAAATTGAAGACATGGTCCGCTTCTGCCGCGAGAGGCTCCAGGCGCGGATGCCGGGCGACGTGGCGGTTGCGGGGCCGGAGATCATGGAGGCCTGGCTGTTCGCGAGG
>CAYNEJ010000220.1:0-2785 GCA_964396205.1 uncultured Syntrophaceae bacterium | reverse complement strand
CGGCCACCTTTCCCGTCTCCTCGTTCTTGTAGTTGAACCCCGTTCCCAGCTTCCAGCCGGGAACGACGTTCTTGAGGACGAGCCTCGCGCCCACCTTGTTGATGATCATGGACAGCTCGTACCGCCCGTCGCCGAGGTCCCTGAGCCAGCTGTCGCCCATGCGGACGTCGCACCAGTCGGGGCAGGCGTACGTCTCCTCGGGCTTCCACACGGCGTAACGTGCCGTCTGCGTCCCGTCGGGGCGGTAGATCATCAGCTGGGTCGTGGGGATGATGGGGTTCATGAACTGGTTCCGGTAGTGGTACGTGAGCACCATGTGGTAGCCGTTGTCGAAGGAGCAGTCCACGTACCACCATTCGTAGTAGTCGCCTTCCGTGTAGATGTGGCTGGCGTCGTCCCGGCGCTGGTAGTTCGCGGGATTCCGCTCCGCTCCGGGAACGCCGTCGAAGGAGGCCAGAAAACAGCGTTTTTCCTTTTCTTCCATGGTTTCTCTCCCTTTCCTCAGAGGGGTTTGAAGTATTGAATGTCGAGGATGTTGCCCTTGCGGTCCTTCGCGAACACGGGCTGGACCCGCATGCCGATGTGGACCTTTCCGAACTCGACCTCGTCGAGGAAATGGGCCATGCCCGTGTCGGCGCCGTCGAGGCGGATCACAGCATAGATGAACGGTGCCGGACGCGGCTGGATCGGCTCGGAGTAGGTCACGAGGGTGAAGGTCTCCACCGTTCCCAGGGGGCCGATCTCGACCATGTCCTTCAGTTCGCCGAAGCAGAACGTACATACGGACCGGGGGGGCCAGAAGACCTTGTTGCAGGTCTTGCAGGGCGATCCGAGAAGCTTCTTCCGGTCCCGGAGAGTGGCAAAAAAGCGGCTCCCCGCCTTGCCGGCCCAGTAGTTTCCATGGGCCGTCAGATGCTGATCCACCTCGAAGGGTTTGTATTCCGTATTGTTTTCCATTGTTTGGCTCCTCCCCTTCAGCGCTTTGTCGTTTGGGGCTTCGTCTGGCCCGGCAGGGGCTCGATGTAGCGGATGTCGCTCAGGTCGCCGATCCGCTCTTCCTTCGGGCGGAGGACCAGCCGGCAGCGCATGCCCACCCAGACCTTGTCCATGTCGGGCTCGACCTCCACCATGTGGTCCAGGACCGACGTGGCGCCGTCCAGGCGAACGGAGCCGTAGACGAAGGGCGGCTCATGGGGCTTGCCGGTGGTGGGGTCCGTCAGGGGCAGGTACATGATGGTGAAGTTCATCAGGGTCCCCTCGTGAGGCAGCTCGACCCACTTTTCATTTTTCACGTGGCATTCCGCGCAGACGACCCGCGGCGGCAACTGAACCCGCTTGCACTTCGGGCACTCGACCGCGAAAATCTTTCCGTTGTCCCGGAGCTCCGTCAGGCACTTGGTCATGTACCCCCCCGCCGCGAATCGGTATGGCACATCCACCGTCATGGGGATGGAGATCCATTCTTTGTCTTTTGTCGCCATGGTATCCTCCTTAATCTTCCAGCGTCTTGGACAGGGCGGTCATGACCGTCCAGTTCGTGCCGCCGTAGGCCGTCGTCATGGCCCGGCGCACGTCCCTGGGTACCTGATGCTCCCCGGCGTCTCCCCGGATCTGCAGGGCCGCCTCCCAGACGCGGAGCATCGCGGACGCGCCGATGCAGTTCGTCGAGAGGACGCCGCCGGAGGGATTGACGGGAATCGGTCCGTCGATGTTCGTCTTGCCCTGTTCGATCAGCCGGAAGCCCTCGCCGGGTCCGCAGAGGCCCAGGTCCTCGTACCAGATCAGCTCCGCCCAGGTCGCCGGCTCGTAGATCTCGAACACGTCGAAGTACTTCGCCGGGTCGTCCACACCGAGTTTCCGGTAGAGGCGTCCGGCAGCGGCCTTCGAGAAGATCAGGCGCTCCGTCTTCACGTCCCGCCAGTCGAGCTCGAACTGCTCGTTGTGGGCCGTTTCCATGGCCCGGATCCAGACGGGTTTCTTCGAGCGGGCCTTTGCCGTCTTCTCGTCCGCCAGGATCATGGCACAGGCGCCGTTGGAGGCGGGGCACATGTCGAGCATCCGGATGGGCCAGGCCAGCATCCGGGAGTTGAGGGCGTCCTCGATGGTGATGTCGAGCTTCAGGTGGGCATACTTGTTTTTCCGGGCGTTCTGCCGGGCCTTGACGGCCACCATGGCGGAATGCTCCTCCGTGGCGCCCCAGTTGGCGATGTAGGAGGATCCCATCATGGCGAAGTAACCCACGGCCGCACCGGCCATGGAGCGGCCCCAGAGGGGATTGGCGACACCGCTCAGGATGGCCCCCGTGTCGCCCTCCTCCTGCTTCTCGAAGCCGATGCAGAGGACCTTGTCGAAGAGGCCGCTGGCCACATGATGGGCCCCGGCGCAGACGGCCGTGGCGCCGACGGTCCCGCCCGTGGTGATCTTGACGCCCTGCTTGCCGTAGGCCCCCGAGCCGTGGACGAGCCAGCAGTCCGTCAGGTGGACGCCTTCGAAGAACTCCATATTTCCCAGGATGACCAGGTCGATCTCGTCGATGGTCATGCGGGCGTCCTTCAGTGCGGCGCGGACCGCCTCGTTGACCATTTCCGCCTGGTCCACATCGTGGCGGCGCGCTGCATGGTAGGTCTGGCCGCCGCCGATGATGGCTACATTTCGTTTCATGGCTTACCTCCGTCCTTCAGTTGCCGAGTACGACGACGCACTGGTGCTGGCCGCAGAACCCGCTGTGACCCTGGGCAACGGCGATATTCGCCCCCCTGACCTGGCGCTCTCCCGCTTCTCCCCG
>CAYNEJ010000219.1:0-2795 GCA_964396205.1 uncultured Syntrophaceae bacterium | reverse complement strand
GGAAACATCGTTTTCGCCGTTCCCGAAGAGGAGGATCTGCGCCGGCTTGTCCAGGAGCAAAACAGCGCAATCCTCAATGGCCGGATCCGCCTGTTCCTTGAGAAATACGTCCCCTTGCTGGATGTCCGGACCGCAAGGCTCCACGACATCTGCCACAGCCAATTCAATGCCATCCTGATGAACTTCAACACGGTCGTGCAGATTGGCAGCACGGTGATCCAGAACGAGGTGGAGAACCTGCCCAAGGCCCTCCTGGGATGGAACCCGGAGGGGCTCATGGGGGGCGATTTCCGAAACCGGCCCGCCATCATCGTGGCGACGGGGCCCTCCCTACAGAAGAACATCTCCCTTCTCCGGGAGGCTAAAGGCAAGGCGCTGATCATTTCGGTCGGCCAGACCCTGCGCATTCTCCTGGCGTACGACGTTCGTCCCGACATCGTCTGTTCCATCGATTTCGGTGAGCCCAACTATCGGAGCCTGTCGGACGCCATCGACGAAGCGGATATGCCCCTCCTGATGCATCCGCAAGTGTATCCGAGGATTCCATCCGAATATCGAGGGGATGTGTTTGTTACCCTGGACCGGAACAACCTGCTCTCGCCCGCCGGAGGAAGTGCTTCCTCTCCCCTCGCCAACACCCTCACCGTAGCCCAGACCGCGCTGAACCTGGCCTTGGCCGTGGGTGCGAACCCTATCGTTTTCACGGGCCAGGACCTGGCTTACGGAGAGTCCAGCCATATCGAGGGGGCCACATACGGGAAACAGGTAACCGTTCAGGGATCCCGCATCATCATGCAGAATGAGCGGGTGACGAAGAATCAGGAAGTCTACTGGGTTCCCGGTTATTTCGGCGGTCGGGTGCCCACCAATTCGGGCCTGCTGGCTTTCCTGGAGGATATCGAAGAGACGATCCGGCACAATGCCGGACGCCGTTTCATCAACGCCACCGAAGGAGGCGCCCATATCGCCGGTACGGAGCGAATGCCCCTGCGCGACGTCCTGAGATCCCACTGCGAGCAGGAATTCCCTGTCGCGGACTACCTGGCTGCGGCGCGAAGGCCCCTCGGGGCGGATCCGCGCCGGCTCTGCAGGATGCTCGATACATCACGGAAACATTTGGATCGCCTGCTTCAACAGGTCGAGAAACTGGAGATGATGACCGGTAAAATGAAACGCCTGCTTCCCGGAGACGGTGAAAAAGGCTCGCCTCCTCAACGGCATCAACTGGGTTCCCTCAACAGGCAGGCGTTGAGATCCTTTACCTCCCTTCTGGAGTCTATCGAGGAGGACGTGTTGAGCCGCCTGGCGACGGTGCGGGTCAAACATCTTCTGATCCGGATGGGAGAGGCACCGTCGGAGTCGGGAGAGATCCACGCTTCTGCGGGACGAACAATCCATTATTGCGATGAGTTGTGTGCGGGATTGAAAGATGTCTGTCCGCCCCTCCTGGAGAAGATCGATCGCGTCCTCCCCCTTCTGGATGCATATGCGACCGTTTCCTCGGATATCAAGGCCGTCTCACCCGATACGGATGACGAGGCCGGGCTTCGGGTACGCCTTGGTGTCTGCCTCCGGCAAATGGGTCATCCCGGAATGGCGGCCGAGGAACTGGAGCGGGCAGCCGGCTCTGAGGCATTCCGCAAGGATGCAATCGAGGCATTGTTCGCTCTGCATCTGGATCGGAATCAGTTCGAACAGGCGGGGAAATGCCTGGAGCGCCTCCCGGTGGGATCCCCGGAGCGGGCAGCATTCCGGGACCTTCTCGTGGAAAAGCAGGATCAGGATCGGGAACAGCTCCATGACCGTGCCCGCCGCTGCCTGAACCGGAACGACTTTGTCGGATGCCTGCTGGCGTGCCGAACCCTGGCCACCCGTCATGGCGAGTCGCCGGAGGTTCAACAGATGCTGGATCATGCACTCGAAATGAGGGAGAGGAAAATCCTGGCGGCACGGCTGCAGGTCCAGGAAGAGCAGGCAAAAGGAACGTTTCAGGACGACCGGGATCGCCGGCTTCAAACCGCCCGGCTGAAGATGGAGAAAAGGGACTATTCTTCGGCACTCGCACTTTTCCATGATCTGATTGCGTCAAATCCCCAGGACGAAGAGGCCGGACTGGGGTGCGTCCAGGCTTATGAGAAATTGCAGAATTGGGAAGGGGCGGAAACGGAACTCCGTCGCTTGATTCAATACCGACCGGAAGGGGTCTTGATTTTTACGGAATTGGGGAATGTTCTGATTCGCCAGGGGAAATCGGAGGAAGCGCTGGAAATCTTCGAAAAAGCGGTGGAACTCGATACGGGCGGAAACGAAATCTGCCTGCAGATCGCTGCGACACTTTCCGCGGCTGGGAGAACAAAGAATGCGCTTCCATTCTACGAGCGGCACCTGAAGGGCAATCCGAACGATTATCGGGCCCTTGTCCTGTGGGGAGACGCCTTTCTCCGCCTGGGAGTCGGCGCTGCGGCGAAATTGAGTTATGAAACAGCCCTCCGCATCCGGCCCGGATACAGCCCGGCGGCAGAGAGGCTGGAACGCCTGCAGCCGGCGGCCACTTCCTGACCCCGGCTTCAGTCTGCTTTCCGCCCGGCCGTCCTTGCCGTCCGGTTCGGGCGAACCCTTCTTTTGCCCGTTCCCTTACCCTTCCGCTCCGTCGACTTCATCGCCGGTGGACCCCCTCAGTCCCGCCGCCAGATTCAGGTTGATCCGGATGAGAATGTCCAGTTTCTCAGGCTTGGGAAACGCCAGGACATCGAAGCACCGCTTGTCGATGAATCGGCTCAGGGTCAGGATGTCCT
>CAYNEJ010000218.1:2453-2800 GCA_964396205.1 uncultured Syntrophaceae bacterium | reverse complement strand
GCGTTCGCCTGCCTCGGTCCGTTCGATAACGGCGGCGACCGCTTCCGCTGCGGCGACCGCCACTTCCATTCCAACGGGTTTCGTCATGACTCTTGACCCTCCTCGATCATGCTGATGGCGGACGGCCAGCATTCGTGGGCGCAGATTCCGCAGCCCTTGCAGTAATCCAGGTCGGCGGTGAAAAAGCCGTCGGGTCCCTCCTGGACGCATCCTTCGGGACAGAAGATGTAGCAGACCCCGCACTTGATGCACTTGCTGTTGTCCCACACCGGCCTCAGGGAACGCCAGGGTCCCGTCTTGAAGGAACGGGCGTTGCCCGGCTCAAAAACAATTCCTCCGGTGTTGTA
>CAYNEJ010000218.1:0-2443 GCA_964396205.1 uncultured Syntrophaceae bacterium | reverse complement strand
CATGTTTCCGGCCACTTCTTCATGATAGCAACCTCTCTCGTCGCGCTTCCCCGGGGAAGCGGGCTTTGTTTCTTCGGTCAACGGATCAGCTGAGCTTAACCTCGTCATATGCACGCCGGAGGGCCTTCAGGTTCTTCTGGGCGATCCGGCCGAACCGATGCTCCACCGGCTCCTTGAGGGCATCCAGCTTGACCACGTTTGTCACCTTCAGGAGCGCCCCCAGCATGGTGGTGTTCGTGATGGGTACGCCCAGCTCGTGCCAGGCGATCCCCGTGGCGTCCACCGTGGCGATCTTCCCGGAAAAGTCGGCGTTCTTTTTCTTCAGGAGGTCCCGTACCTCGCCGGCCTTTTTCGCCGTATTGACGATCAGGGTCCCGCTCTGCTTCAAACCGGCTACCACGGCCGGCCCTACCTGGCTCTCGTCGAGAACCACCGATACATCGGGATTGTAAATGCGGGATCGGATTTTGATCTGCTTGGTGTCCACCCGGTTGAACGCCTCCACCGGTGCCCCTCGTCTTTCGGGGCCGAAGCTCGGGAAGCCCTGGGCGAACTTGCCTTCGTCGATTGCCGCCATGGCCAGAAGCTCCACGGACGTCACCGCTCCCTGGCCCCCCCTGCCATGCCATCGGATTTCCAACATGTGTTCTTTCTCCCTCGTGGATTCTCCTCTTACAGACGCCGCAACCGCCGATTCCATCCGGGATGCGGCCCACCCCCCCTTTGAAAACCGCTGTTTTGGTATCTTAAATCCCGAGAACCTGTCAATTAAAAATTCGAAATCCGCGTCCGGCCTGGAACAGCGGCCCTCCCTTCACACAGGACCGGTCAGTTACTGAACTCGGGAAAACATGCCCGGATACAGACTCCGTCTATTCTTCCGGACAGGCGGGAGCGGACTTCCGGCAGTACCGGATTCCCGTCCCGATCAGGACGGCGGCGAAGAGAATCCGGAGGATGTGCTCGGGCAGAAAGGCGGCCACCATGCCGCCTGCCACCGTCCCGGCGACGATTCCCGGGATGAGTCCCGGGAGAACGGTTTTCTCAACGCTCCCGAGGCGCCAGTGGGCCCAGGCTCCCATGGCGCTGACCGGAACCATGGCGAGAAGCGAGCTTCCCTGGGCCGACTGCTGCTCGAATCCCGCCAGCAGAACCATGAAGGCGATCATGAACGCCCCGCCGCCGACGCCCATCAGCCCCGACAGGAAGCCCGTGACGGCGCCTCCGGCCAGGAGAACGACAACCCACAGCCAGTCCCTCGCCGAGGCCGCCGTCAGCGTGAAAAGCCAGGGCCTCACCAAAAGAAGAATGGAAGTGAAGATCAGGAAAAGACCGAAGACCCACCGAAGATTCCGCTCCGGGAGCCTCCTGCACAATCGGGCGCCCGCGCGGACGGGCCAGAGAGCGCCCGCCGCCAGGAGCAGGGCCGCCATCCAGTCCACGTGGTCGAAAAAGGCGTAGGTGGCTGCGCCGGCAATTCCGGTGAAGACGACCGCGACAAGGCTGGTCCCGTGGCAGACATGCTGGGGAAATCCCAAGACGCCGCTCATCAGCGGGATCATCAGGACGCCGCCTCCCATCCCGACCATGCCGCCAAACACACCGGAAACCAGGCCGATCCAGAAATTCATGTTACCCGCCGCTTCTTGAATTTTCTCCGGGAGACCCCGCGGACCGCAATGCGGGAAAGGCCTTCACCCGGTCCTCGCCACGACTCGCGCCGCCGTCAGCGGCTTCTCGATACGCCGACCCGATCGCAGAACGGGCTGACGGGACACTGGCTGCAGAGGGGGGAAACGGGACGGCACACCGTCCGGCCGAAGGCGACCATCAGCGTGTTGTACCGGCTCCACCAGCGCACGGGCAGCTTCGCCCGAAGGGCCTGCTCCGTTTCCCCCGGCGTCCTGGTGCGCACGTAGCCCAGCCGGTTCGAGATCCGGTGGACATGGGTGTCCACACAGATGCCGTCCTTGCCGTAGCCCAGGGAGAGGACCAGGTTTGCCGTCTTCCGGCCGACGCCCTTGAGGCTGAGGAGCTCCTCCATGGTCTCGGGGACCCGCCCCCCGAAGCGGTCGATCAGGTCGCGGCAGACGGAATGAATCGTCCGGGCCTTCGTCCGGTAGAAGCCGACGGGGAAAACGGTCCGGGCAATGGTATCTTCGGGAATGGAAAGCATCTTCGCGGGCGTGTCGGCCAGACGGAACAGGCGCTCCGAGGCCAGGGCGGTCACCTCGTCCTTCGTGCGGAGGCTCAGAAGGGTTGAGATCAGGAGCAGGAAGGGATCGGCCTGGTCATCGGCAAGGGCCGACACGATGGGCATGTCCCATTCCGGCAGCTTCGCCTCGAGGGCCTGGAGGATTTTCGTGATGTCCCGATCGTTCACACGGGATGCCTTTTAAAGCCGGGCATCGTTCTCCCGAAAAGGGGTGGGAGGCGTACCCCT
>CAYNEJ010000217.1:0-2881 GCA_964396205.1 uncultured Syntrophaceae bacterium | reverse complement strand
CTCGCGGCGGTCGATCCGGAGATCTCCGCTGTCACCGTGTTGGTGATCACGTTCACGCCGATGAGGGCCCCCACGGCCACGGCGCCCGTCCCGGCGACGCTGACCGCCAGCGACCGGACGCTGGAGTCGTCGTCCGCCGTCAGCTCCATGAGCCCGGCGGAGTGGACGTTCGATCCGTTCCGGATGGAGGCGTCCACCGTGTTCTGGATCCAGTTGCCGTACCCCGTGGCGTTCACCGCCACGACGCCCGAGCCGGCCACGCCGACGGTCAGCGCGATGATCCCGGCGCCCGAGTCGGCATCGAGATCGATCTTGCCGCCATTGGTGGTGGTGACCGTCGAATGGTCGATGATCGCCTGGACGTCGTTCGTGATGACGTTCCCCATGAAGGATGCATTGACCGCCACGGTACCGCTGGCGGCCACGCTGACCATGATGGCCAGGATGTTCCCGTCGAGGTCGACCGGGGAGCCGGCCAGGTTGTCGTTGAGCTCGTCCGCCCGGTCCGCGGGAACGATCCAGGACGGGATCAGGCTGGGCGGGACGTCCTCGGCCTTCACGGTCACGTCTTTTCCCGCCGTCACGGTGGAATCGCTGATCACGGCCGTCACGTCATTGGCGATGACGTTCCCCATGGCGGTCACCTGCACGGCCACGGTCCCCGAAGCGGAGACCCCGACGGCCACCGTCCGGATGACGGCGGACGACTTCGCGGACAGCCCCACACCCGCGGCGGCGGCCGCGGTCAGCGTGGACCCGTCGATGCCGGCCAGGATCGTGTTCGTGATGACGTTCGCCCCCAGGGCCACGCCGACGGATACGGCTCCCGAACCGGCGACCCCGAAGGCCAGGGCGTCGATGCTCGACGTGTCGGTGGCCGAGATGGTGACGTTTCCGCCCGCCGTCACAGTCGACGCCGAAGCGGAGCCGTCGATCACCCGGCCGCTGTCGTCGTAGACCTTGTCGTTGATGGTGGCCTCGGTGGTGTTGGCCACCACGTTCGCCGCGATGGTCACCTGGACCGCCACCGAGCCCGAGGCGGCCACGCCGCCGGCGAAGCTGAAGATGGTCGCCCTGTTCCGGGCGTCGATGTTCAGGGTCGACCCGCTGGAGACCGTCGAGCCGGAGATCTGCGCCGTCACCGAGTTGGTGATGACGTTGGCCCCGACGATGGCCGAGATGGCGGCGCTGCCGGAGGCGGCGATGCTGAGCCCGAAGGAGGTGATCTGCGACTGGTCCGTCGCCGTCAGGTCCACGAGGCCGCCGGCCCGGACGATGGATCCGCCGATAATCGAGGACTCGATGGAATTGGCGATCACGTTCCCGAAACCGGTCGCCTGGACGGCCACCTGCCCGGAGGCGCCGACGCCCACGGTGATCGCCATGATGGCGGCGTCCGACAGGGACGTCAGGCGGACGTCCGCACTGGAATTCAGGGTCGCCGCCGTTACCGCGTTCACCCCCGCCAGGACCGTCGAGTCGTCGATCTTCGTCCGGACCTCGTTGTTCACGACGTTGCCCATGAGGGAGACGCCGACGGCCACTTTTCCGGAGCCGGCCACGCTGACCATGATGGCCAGGATGTTCGCCTCCGGCTCCAGGGGCGAGCCGTCCAGCGCATCGTCCAGCTGGGCCTGCTTGTCCGCCGGGAGCATCCAGGAGGGCAGGATGCCCGGAGCGATGTCGGAGGAGGAAAGGGCCACGTCCCCGCCGGCCATGATGGTCGATCCGCTGATGGTCGAGGTCACGTCGTTGGCGACGGCGTTCCCCAGGGCGGTCACGGAAATCGCGACGTCGCCCCCGCCGGAGACGCCGATGCCCAATGCCCGGATGATCGAGGAGGAGGTGGCTCCCAGCGTGACCGTCGCGTTGGCGTTGGTCAACGTGGTCCCGGGGGTCCCGGCGAAGTTCACGCCGGCATGGATGGTCGAATCCTCGACGGCCGTGCGGATCCTGTTCGTGATGACGTTGGCGGAGATCGCCCCGCCGCCGGCGATGGACCCGGCGCCGGCCCCGCCGAAGGCGATGGCGTCGATCACGGAGGCGTCGACCGCGGACAGGACGACGGAGCCGTAGGAATCGATCGACGAACCGTTCGTGACGACCGCTTCGATCGTGTTGTTGATCGTGTTGACGGAGATGCCGACTCCGGCGGCGAACTTGCCCGATCCGGCCCCGCCGACGGTGACGTTGATGACGGAGGAGCTGCTCGTCGTCGGCAGCTCGACGCCGGAGGTGCCGAGGCCGATGGCCGAGGGATCTGCCGCCGTCGCGGGCTGCCCGACCCCGGCCTCGATGGTGACCTGGCCGTCGCTGGTTGTGATGTTCGAGCCGTCGACCACGGCCCGGACCTGGTTCTCGATGTAGGTCGTCGAGGCGGCGACCCCGACGGCGGCCTTGGAGGAGCCGGCGAACCCGCCCGCCACGATGACGGACGTCGTCTTGTCGCTCGCGGTGATGCCGATGTCGCCGGTGGCCGCCCCGAGACCGTTCGCCTGCAGGACCGATCCCCCGTAGGCACCGGCCTCGATGGTGTTCATGACGATGTTCGCCGCGATGGATCCGCCGAGGGCGAACTTCTCGCCCCCCGCCCCGCCGAGGGTGACGCTGACGAGGACTTCCTCCGCCAGGGCCTCGATGTCGATGGTCGAGCCGGTCGAGTTCAGCGTCGACGTCTGCAGTCTGGCCGTGACCGTGTTGAAGACCAGGTTGACGCCGATGGCGGCGCCGACCGCCCCCTGTCCGGTGGACACGGCGATGCCGCCGCCCAGGGCCACGCTTGTCTCCTTGTCCTGCGCGGCCATGCGGACCAGGCCGGCCGCCACGATCGTGCTGCCGATGACCTGGGCGTCGATGACGTTGTTGAAGATGTTCATCGCCA
>CAYNEJ010000216.1:969-2899 GCA_964396205.1 uncultured Syntrophaceae bacterium | reverse complement strand
TTCCGGATGAACATGCCCTTCGGCAAGATCACGGACCTGATGGTCCATGACGGCCTCTGGGAAATCTTCAACGGCTACCACATGGGCTTCACGGCGGAGAACATCGCCGCCAAGTACGGCATCAGCAGGGCCGAACAGGACCAGCTGGCCTACGAGAGCCACCGGCGCGCCCGGGCCGCCATCGCCAGCGGCGTCGTCGCCGACGAGATCGTCCCCATCGTCATTCCCCAGAGGAAGGGCGACCCGAAGGTCTTCCAGGTGGACGAGCGCCCCATGGACACGACCCTCGAGAAGATGGCCAAGCTGGCACCGGTCTTCAAGAAGGACGGCACCGTCACGGCGGGGAACGCCTCGGGCATCAACGATGGCGCCGCCGCCATGGTGATCATGAGTGCCGAAAAGGCCAAGGAGCTGGGCCTGAAGCCCCTCGTGAAGATCAAGGGCTGGGCCTCCGGCGGCGTCGATCCGGCCTACATGGGCCTCGGTCCCATTCCGGCGGTGCGGAAGCTCTTCAAGAAACTGAACCTCACCATGAAGGACATCGGCCTCATCGAGCTGAACGAGGCCTTTGCCGTCCAGGCTCTGGGATGCGTCAAAGAGCTGGGCGTTAATCTCGACATCACGAACGTCAACGGCAGCGGGATCTCCATCGGCCATCCCATCGGCTGCACCGGCGCCCGCATCACCTACACGCTGGCCATGCAGATGAAAAAGCGGAATGTTCCGCTCGGCCTGGCGTCGCTGTGCATCGGCGGCGGGCAGGGCATGGCCATTGTCCTTGAAAACGTCTAACCATCCGTCATTCCACCGCCACTCCCCGATTGCACCGGGGAGTGGCGGCCTTCTACCGACAAGGGGAAACCGAATCCAGAAAGGAGGCAGTCCGATGGAGTTCAAGAACCTCATTTTCCAGGTGGAGGAAGGGGTCGCGACGATCACTTTCAACCGGCCCAAGGCACTCAACGCCATGAACTCCGAGACGATGACGGAGCTCTATCAGGCGGCGACGATCTGCAAGAACGACGACGCCGTCAAAGCCCTGATCCTGACGGGTTCCGGGGACCGGGCCTTCGTGGCCGGCGCGGACATCTCGGAGATGCAGAACCTGAGGCCCCAGCAGGCCCTGGCCTTCATGGAGCTTGGGCACGAGACACTCCGCCTGATCGAGACACTGCCCAAGCCGTCCATTGCCGCGGTCAACGGATTCGCCCTCGGCGGCGGAACGGAGATTTCCATGTCCTGCGACATGCGCTTCGCCTCCGACAAGGCGCGCTTCGGCCAGCCGGAGATCCTCATCGGCCTCATCCCGGGATGGGGGGGAACCCAGCGGCTGGCCCGGCTGATCGGCCTGGGGCGAGCGAAGGAGCTGGTGATGGGGGGAGACCAGATCGACGCCCAGCGGGCCTACGAAATCGGCCTCGTGAACCGCGTCTATCCAGCCGACGAGCTTCTGCCGGCAGCCAAGAAGTTCGCAGCGAAAATGGCTCGGCTCCCGGGCTTCGCCCTGAAGATGGCCAAGCACTCCATGAACTTCGGCTACGACCTCTCCCTTGACAATGCCAACCGCCTGGAGATGGAATGCTGCGCCCAGTGCTTCAGCACCGACGATCAAAAGGAAGGCATGGGGGCCTTCCTGGAGAAGCGGAAACCCAATTTCAAGGGCTGCTGACAGGCAAACGCAGGCGGCGGCTCTGTGCGGTCCAGGGGGGACCGTGCGGAATCGCCGATGCGATCCGGTATTTTTTCAACCACATTTCTGAAAGGGGGGGCATCATGAATTTCGGTCTGACAGAAGAACAACAGATGGTGAAGGACCAGGTAACCCGGTTCGCCGAAACGGAAATCAAGCCGATCGCAGCGGAGCTGGACCACACCCACCGGCATCCCGAGGAGATCTGCCGCAAGCTCGGCGCGATGGGCATCATGGGCG
>CAYNEJ010000216.1:0-959 GCA_964396205.1 uncultured Syntrophaceae bacterium | reverse complement strand
CACGGTGACGTATGTCCACGCCATGATCGCTATTTCCAAAGCATGTGCGAGCTGTGGCGTGATCGTCTCCGTGAACAACTCGCTCTATGGATTCCCCGTGAATACTTTCGGGACGGAAGAACAGAAGTTAAAGTACCTGACCCCCGTGGCCAGCGGAAAGGTTGAGGGCTGCTACGCACTGACGGAAGCGGGTGCGGGCTCCGATGCCGGTGCACTTGCCTGCAAGGCCGACCTGAAAGGCGATAAGTACGTCCTCAATGGCACCAAGCGATTCATCACCAACGGCAACGTCGCCCAGTACTGCGTCCTGGCCTGCACAACGGATTCGACGAAGGGCTACAAGGCGGTCATCAATCTGATCGTCGATCTGAAGAACACGAAGGGGTTCTCCCTCGGCAAGATCGAAGAGAAGATGGGCATCCTGGCCTCCGGCACGGCCGAACTGGTTTTCGAGGATGCGGAGGTTCCGGCTGAAAACCTGCTGGGTAAGGTCGGCCAGGGATTCAAACAGATGCTGATGGGTCTCGACTGCGGACGGATCGGCATCGGATCCCAGGCCTGCGGCATCGGCAAGGCCGCCCTGGAAGACGCCCTGAACTATGCCAAGGAGAGGGTACAGTTCGGCAAGCCCATCTCCACCTTCCAGGCCATCCAGTTCAAGCTGGCCGACATGGCAACGGAACTCGATGCAGCGGAGCTCCTGCTCCTCCGGGCCGCCTGGATGGAAGACAACCACCTGGACTACGAGAAGGAATCCGCCATGGCCAAGATGTACGCATCCGACGTGGCCATGCGGGCTGCCATCGAGGGAGTCCAGATCTTCGGTGGTTATGGATACTGCAAGGAATACCCGGCGGAGCGGCACATGCGCGACGCAAAGATCTGCCAGATCTACGAGGGGACGAACGAGATCCAGCGGGTCGTGGTGGCCCGAAAGCTTATCGGCTTAAGATAGGGGA
>CAYNEJ010000215.1:0-3015 GCA_964396205.1 uncultured Syntrophaceae bacterium | reverse complement strand
TGTCGGACACGGGGGTGATCACGGCCTTCTCGGTGGTGAACTACCCCTTCATCGACCCGGACACGGGCAGGCAGCGCCCGATCCCGTACACCTACGGCTACATCCAGCTGGACGGGGCGGACAACATCTTTTCGCACCTGATCAACGAGACGGACCTGGAGAAGATCCAGGTGGGCATGAAGGTCCGGGCGGTCTTCAAGGACCCCGCGGACATGCAGGGAAACACCCAGGACATCAAGTACTTCGAAATCATCAGGTAAAATCAAACGATGGGAGGTCAGCAGATGTACCAGGAGTATTTCAGCGAGGATCACAGGATTTTCAGGGACAGCGTCCGCAAGTTCGTGGAGAAGGAGATCAAGCCCCATGTGGAGGAGTGGGAGGAAAAGGAAGAGTTCCCCTTGGAACTGTACAAGAAAACCGCCGACGCGGGCTTCCTGGGACTGGAATATCCTGAGGAATACGGTGGGATACCCTGTGACAAGTTCATGGTGGTCGCCTTCATCGAGGAGTTCATCCGCCACAGCGGTGCCTCCGGGTTGTATTGCGGTCTTTACAGCCACACCATCGCCATGCCGCCGGTCCGAAGCCTGGGCACGGAGGAGATGAAGCAGCAGGTTCTGGCTCCCGTTCTGAGGGGCGAAAAGGTGGCTTCCCTGGGGATCACCGAGCCGAACGCCGGGTCGGACGTGGCGAGCTTACGGACCCGGGCCGTCCGGGACGGGGATTCCTTCGTCGTCAATGGGGCAAAGACCTTCATCACGAGCGGCTGCCGGGCGAATTTCGTCACCACGGCGGTGCGGACGGGCGGTCCCGGGCCGAAGGGCGTGAGCCTTCTCCTGATCGACACCACGACACCCGGCTTCAGCGTTTCCAAGAAGATTCACAAGATGGGCTGGCACAGCTCCGACACGGGCGAGCTGAGCTTCGTGGACTGCCGGGTTCCGGCGACGAACCTCATCGGCAAGGAAGGCGAGGGATTCAAGGGCATCATGATCAACTTCCAGAACGAGCGGCTTTCCCTTTCCGTCCAGGCCCATGCCACGGCCCAGCTCGCCCTGGAAGAATCCATCAAGTACGCCAAGGCCCGGGAGGCCTTCGGGACGACCCTGACGGGCTTCCAGGTCATCCGCCACAAGCTGGTGGACATGGCGACGAAGGTGGAGATCGCCAAGGAATACAACTACCGCGTCGCCGCCCGGATGGAGGCGGGGATGGACGTCATGCGGGAGGTCTCCATGGGCAAGAACTTCTCCTGCGAGGTCTGCGACAAGGTTGTCTACGATGCCGTCCAGATCCATGGCGGCTACGGATATGCCCGGGAATACGTCGTCGAGCGGCTGTACCGCGATTCGCGGATCCTCAGCATCGGCGGCGGGACAACGGAAATCATGAAGGAGATCATCAGCCGGACAATCTGAGTGTTTCAGGAAGCAAGAAGGTTTTTCCAGATAACCGACCGGGCTCCCGATCCGGGAGCCCGAATAACCCTAAAGGAGGGAGAACGATGGCCGATTATCCGAGGAAACCGAAGAATGTCAGCGAGTTCGGGAAGTTTCTGTACCGGTCCCGGGATGAGCTCCGGGCCGTGCAGAACGAGAAGCTGGGCAAACAGATGGCGCTCCTGGAGAAGTACAGCCCCTACTACGGGAAGAAGTTCAAGGAATGGGGGCTGTCCGCCGGGGACGTGAAAAACGTGGATGACCTGGAGAAGATTCCTCTTCTCTACAAGAAGGACTACATGGCCGACCCCATGGGCTTCCGCCTGGCCATTCCGGCCGATGCGCCGGTGCAGCCGCACGAGCGGATCCTCTGGGGCGTCCATTACACGACGGGAACGACGTCGGGTGTTCCGACGCCGTTCTTTTCGACGACCCACGACTATTTCGGCAACATCATGCAACTGGCGCGGATGTGCGAGATCGGGGGCATCACCGGCGACGACATCGTTGCCAACATCTTTCCCCTGACGCCGGTTCCCCACATCGGGTTCTGGAAGACCGTGGACTACTCGATCGCCTGCGGCGCCCGGGTCTGCAACGCCGTGACGGGGTCCGCCTATCCGCCGTTCCCCATCCATCGGTCCCTGGACTATGCCGTGGACATGGTGGTCAAGAACAAGGCGACACTCCTCTCGGGCATCGTCTCCTTCGTCCGGCGGACCATCATGCGGGCGGAAGAGCTGAAGAAGGACTTCTCCTCCGTCAACATGTGCTTCGTCCTCGGGGAGGCCTGCCCGGAGGGCATGCGGACGGACATGAAGAACCGCCTCATGAACATGGGATCGAAGGATCCCTTCATCTGCAGCGGCCTCGGATTCACGGAGATGCAGGGGACGACGCTGGAGTGCACGGAGCGGGGCGGCATGCACATGGGGGCGCCGGACCTCTTCTTCTTCGAGATCGTGGACGAGAAGACGGGGAAGCGGCTCCCCGACGGACAGCAGGGCCTGCTGGTGGTCACCCACGTGGACCGGCGGGGGACATGCTTCCTCCGGTATGTGGTGGGAGACATCACGACGCTTTCCCACGAGACCTGCCCCCACTGCGGGCGAAACGATGCCCGGGTGATCATGCAGCCCATCCGGACGATGGAACTGGTCAACATCAAGGGCACCCTCATCAACCCGGACATTCTGAAGACGGAGATCACCGCCGTCCAGGGGATCGAGGAGTACCAGATCGTCTTCACGAAGGAGGACCTGAAGGATCCCCTGTCGCTGGATCACCTGCAGATCCGGGTGGCGCCCGCGCCGGGGGTGGAGACGGAAAAACTGAAGGCGGAGCTGGTCACGCGGGCGCGGAGGGCCGTGGAGATGACGCCGGAGATCGTCTTCTGCGAGAAGGAGGAGATCTTCGATCCCGCGAAGACCTTGAAGAGCACCCGGGTCGTGGACCTGCGGCCGCCGGTGGCATAGACCCGAAACAGCATCGTCCCGCGCCGTCCGTCCCGGAGGCGGACGGCGGCGGGACGATACCAACAGAAAGGAAGAGGAGATGGCGAATTCTTACGATG
>CAYNEJ010000214.1:0-3084 GCA_964396205.1 uncultured Syntrophaceae bacterium | reverse complement strand
GTCAAACGCATCCGCAACCAGACCAAACAGGAGATGGAAAAGTTCTTCTCCATAGACCTGCGTGACGAGGTCAGGGCAAAACAGATCAAGTCACTGGTCATCTGGTTCGCCGGACACGGCAAGTTCATCAATGACGTGGGCTACTGGATCCCCGTTGACGCCCGTCGCGATGAGGAGTTTACCTACTTCAGCCTCAATACCCTGAGGGCGTCAATGGAAACATATATGAACTATCTGACGCATGTGCTGGTGATTACTGATGCCTGCGAATCCGGCCCCAGCTTTTACCAGGCCATGAGGTCAGATGCCAGGCCACGCAACTGTACCGACTGGAGAGCCACACAGTTCAAGTCGAGCCAGATCTTCTCATCAGCAGGTTACGAGCTTGCGGTGGACGACTCACAGTTCACACGCACCTTTGCCAGCACCCTGCGCGGCAACCCGAACACATGCATCTCCATAGACGAGATTGTTCTTCACGTTACAAAAGCCGTTACCGGGAACAACCAGCAGAAACCCAGGTTCGGCAAGATAACCGGCCTGAAGGATGAAGACGGGACATTCTTCTTTGTAAAGAAATAACCTGATGCGAGGGCGAGGCAGCAACTCCGGCAAATACTCAACTACCGTCCTGGCATTACTGCTACTGTCTCATGTTATACTTCCTCCACGGCTGTACAGCCAGACATTCTATTTTGAACAGTACGGCTCCAAGGAGGGGCTGAGCGCCTCCAAGGTTTATACAATCATACAGGATGCCAACGAATTCATCTGGCTTGGCACCGGAAGCGGCGTCACTCGCTTTGACGGCCAGCGCTTCGAAAACTTCTCCACTTCTGACAGCCTTTCCCCCGGAGGGGTAAAAAGCATCTGCGAGGACAGCCGCGGCAGGCTCTGGCTGGGGCATATCGGAGGAGGCGTCTCAATAATAGAGGACAATATAATCAGACGAGCATCCTTTTCCCCTTCCATCTTTATCGGAGTTGATTCTGCCCGTATAAGTGACCCGCTGAGGCCCATTAACAGCCTGACGGGAGATATTACCGGCATCACGGAATATGACGGCTCAATATGGGTCTCAACCTCCCTTGGCGGAGCGCTGAGGCTCGACATGCCTGAACATGGTGTCAGCCTGATGACCGGCCAGCAGTATGCCGGCCGCCAGGGACTCAGCAATGACGCCTTCGGCCTTTATGCCGATCACCGCGAAAACCTCTACTGCATCACTGACATGGGTATCAAGAAATATGACCATGCAAGTGACAGGTTTATTCCTTTCAACCCTGAAGGACTTACACGCTACTTCCTGACAACAACCATCTTCGAGGACTCCCGCGGCAACATGTGGTTCGGCACCTTCAACGGTGGGCTTTACCGGCAGGACGGCGAGACGGGTGAGATGGGATTCTTCGATACCCGCAACGGCCTCTGGGGCAACTTCGTCTCATACATCCTTGAAGACTACCGCGGCAATATCTGGGTGGCATCAATGGAAGACTGGGAGAGCAGGGGAGGAATAACGGTATTTTCCCCCGAGGGAACAGTTGTCTACAACGGCACCAACGGCCTGCCGGCACAGCATATCCTCTGCATGATAGAGGACAAGGAAAGGAACATCCTGATAGCTGACCGCGATGCAGGCCTTTTCATCTACAAGGGTGACCACTTCGCCTCGTTCATGACGCCGCAGTTCATGCCGTCAAATGACGTCTTCACCCTCGCCCAGGATCACACAGGCAGGTACTGGTTCGGCACCAGCAGGGGCCTTTCACTCTACAACCCCGCCCTGAAAGAGGAGGACCGTATCAAACTCAGCGGATTTCCACCATCACTTGAAGGGACACAGATAAGCATCATCAGGCCTGACAATGAGGGGCAGGTATGGATCGCCACGGCAGGAGACGAAGTATACCGCTATGACATCGACGAGAAGAATTTCAGGTATGACCTTGACCTTAACGCCAGCCTCCGCTCGCTGAGAATCGCTGCCATGACCACTGACCTGAGGGGCAACCTCTGGATCGGAACTGACCGGGCTCTCATCATGTGGGATCCGCAACTCAAGCAGAGTACGACATATACCCAGATTAACGGTCTGACGGGAAACAATATCACAGCCCTCTTCTGTGACAGCCGGGGCTTACTCTGGATTGGCACCGAGGAACGCAACGGCCTCACCAGGTTCAACCCCGGAAACAATACTTTCACCCCCCTGACCTTCCGGTCCGATGTGCATCCGACAGCCATCACCGAGACCCCTGACGGAATGATCTGGGTGGGGACAATTGACGGACTTTACAGCCTGAGCAATGACACGGTGAAAAAGAAACTCACCGAGGCTGAAGGGCTGCTGATGAATTCAATCAACCTGCTTCAGCCTGACAGGTCCGGTAACCTGTTCATAGGCACCAACCTCGGGCTGAACAGGTATGACAGCAATACCGGCCGGATCTCATCATTCACCGAAAAGAGCGGATTCACCGGAATTGAGACAAGGCCCAATGCTTCATTCGCCGATGACATGGGTGATCTCTGGTTCGGCACTTCCAACGGTGCCATGAGGCTCTCTCCTTCAATGCTGCCTCCGGTGGTGACAGAACCGGCAACACACATATGGAGAACCCTGGTCAACTACGAGGTCTTCCCCATGCATGACGGCATAAGGCTCCTGCACACCCAGAACAGGATAATTTTTGACTTCCTGAGCATCTGCCTTGTTAATCCGGGCGCCGTGAGATACCAATTTATGCTTGAGGGCGCAGACAAGGATTGGATCACCACTGACCAGAACAGGGCAGCCTACTCGTCACTCAGCCCCGGGAAGTACACCTTCATGGTGAGAGCCTCAAACAATTACGGTTACTGGAACGAGGTGCCGGCAAAACTGTCATTCTCCATCAGGGGGCCGGTATACATGACATCATGGTTCATCATACTCTGCATCACCGCTCTGGTGGCAGGAATTTATCTGTTTATAAGCCTCCGCGAGAGAACCCTACGGCGGGAGAAGGAGCACCTGGAGCAGAAGGTTGAGGAGCGTACTGCCGAGGTGGTCAGCAAAAGTCTGGAGCTGGAGGAGAAGAA
>CAYNEJ010000213.1:0-3097 GCA_964396205.1 uncultured Syntrophaceae bacterium | reverse complement strand
ACGCCGGCGAGTTCGTCGAGGAGTGGGGCGACGACGGCGCCAGGAAAGGCTGGTGCCTCTACAAGGTGGGATGCAAGGGACCTTACACCTTCGCCAACTGCGGCCGGATCCGGTTCAATGACGGGATTTCCTGGCCCATCATGGCCGGCCACGGCTGCATCGGCTGCACGGAGCCGAATTTCTGGGACACGATGGCTCCGCTGGAGAAACCGATCCAGGATGCAACCATCGGCGGCGGCGAAGCGACGGTGGACCACATCGCCATGGGGCTGACGGTCGCGACCGTCGCCGGCATCGCGGCCCACGCCGGGGCAACGGCCTGGGTCCACCGGAACGATAAAGACACCGCAAACAAGGAATAGGCACCGGGAGGTATTCTTATGGCCACGCGAATGATCATCGATCCCATTACCCGCATCGAGGGACACCTGAGAATCGAAGTCGAGCTGGACGCCACGAACACCGTCCGGGACGCCTGGAGCAGCATCACCCTGTGGCGGGGCTTCGAAACGATCCTGAAGGGGCGCGACCCCCGGGACGCCGGCCTCATCACCCAGCGTTTCTGCGGCGTCTGCACCTACGTCCACTACGAAGCCAGCATCCTCGCCTGCGAGGACGCCTTCAAGATCAAGGCGCCAACGAACGCCCGGATCGTCCGGAATCTCATCAGCGGCGCCCAGTATCTCTACGACCACATCATGCACTTCTACCACCTTCACGGGCTCGACTGGGTGGACATCACCAGCGCCCTCACGGCGGATCCGAAGAAGGCCGTGGAGATGGCCCGGGCCTACTGCGCGAATCCCTACAACTGCTCGGAGACCCATTACAAGGCGGTCCAGCAGCGCCTGACGAAGTTCGTCCAGTCGGGACGCCTGGGCCCCTTCGCCAACGCCTACTGGGGGAATCCGTCCTACAAGCTGCCCCCGGAGGCCAACCTGATCGTCACATCCCACTACCTGGACGCCCTGCAAATCTCCAAGGTCGCCTCCACGATGACGGCCATCTTCGGGGGCAAGAATCCCCACCCCCAGAGCCTGGTCGTGGGCGGCGTCTCCTCGGTCATGGACGCCCTGGACGCCTCGCGCCTCGGCGAGTACCTGTTCCGGCTCAAGGAGGTGAAGAACTTCATCGAGAACGCCTACATCCCCGACGTACTCCTGGCGGCGGCCTACTACAAGGAGGAAGGCCTCCAGGGGAAGGGCGGCGGAGTCAAGAACTACCTGGCCTACGGCGGATTCCCCCTGGACGACGGCTGGACGAGCCTTCTCTTCCCCCGGGGCCTCGTGAAGGCCGCCGACGTGGCGCATCCGATGGCCCTGGACGAGGAAAAGATCACCGAGGAAGTCAGCCATGCCTGGTACCAGGACAAGGGTCCCCTCCATCCCTACAAGGGCTGGACGTATCCCGAATACACGGGGTTTGACAAGGAAGGGCACCTGAAGGGAAACGAGAAGTATTCCTGGTGCAAGGCGCCGCGGTACGACGGCCTCCCCTACGAGGTGGGCCCCCTGGCGCGGCTTGTTGTGGCCTATGCACAGGGACACACGGAGCTCAAAAACCTCATCGACGGGACCCTGAAGGCGGCAGGCCTTCCGGTGACGGTTCTCTTCTCGACCCTCGGCCGGACGGCCGCCCGGGCCATCGAGACGAAATACGTCGCCGACCACATCGAGGGGTGGCTGAACGAACTGGTCAAGAACGTCAAGGCCGGCGATACCCGGACCTGGACGAAGTGCGACGTTCCGAAGAAGGGCGAGGGCCGCGGCATGACGGAGCCGCCCCGGGGCGCTCTTGGACACTGGATCCGGATCGAGGACAAGGTGATCGCCAATTACCAGGCCATCGTTCCTTCCACCTGGAACTGCTCGCCCCGCGACAAGGGCGGGCGGCGCGGTCCCTACGAGGAGTCCCTGATCGGGTTGAAGCTGGCCAAGGCCGACGAGCCCCTGGAGATCATCCGGACGATCCATTCCTTCGATCCGTGCATGGCCTGCGCCGTCCACATCATCGACCCGCAGACCAACGAGATCCGCAAGTACCGGGTGGCTTAGGAGAAAGGAGTCTGCCATGGAAAACATCGTCCCGAAAAAGGAATGGTCCGTGGCCATCCGCTACAACCACTGGATCATGGCCTTCTCCATCTTCGCCCTCATCGTGACGGGATTCTACATCGCCTTCCCCTTCACCCTGACCCAGGGCGAAACGGTCAACAAATTCTTCATGGGCAACACGCGGGGGGTCCACGTCTTTTTCGGCGTACTGCTCCTGTTCCTGTTTGTCTGGCGCCTCTACCTGGCCGTGTTCTCGCGCTTCCACACTGACTGGAAGGACTTCTTCGCCTGGACGGATATCAACAATACGGTCAAGCAGATCAAGTTCTACCTTCTGGTCTCGAAGGAGCCGCCGGCCCACAAGTACCTCTACGGACCGCTCCAGTCCCTGGCCTACGGGGGGCTCCTGTTCATGGTGTTCCTCATCGGCCTGACGGGCCTGATCCTCATGGGAGCGGGCTATCATGCCGGATGGACGGCCCTGATCTACCCGGTCGTCAAGCCCTTCGAGATCATCCTGGGGGGGCTCGCCAGCGTCCGGTACATCCACCACGTCCTGACCTGGGCCTTCGTGCTGTTCATCATCGTTCACGTCTACATGGCCTTCTGGTACGACGTGATCTTCAAGGAGGGCACCGTGTCCTCCATGATCAGCGGCGTAGTTTTCCGGAAGGGCGACCATTGATCGGAGCACATAGCGGCGGCAGCACACCTGCCGGGTCATGAAAACGTTCCAGGAAAGGGGGGAGGCGTTTGACCGCTCCCCCTTTTCTTATAAGGCAGTCTCTCCATGACGGATAAGAAGAAACTCATCATCCTGGGACTGGGCAACATCATCACGAGGGACGAAGGCTTCGGGGTTCACTTCCTTCGCTGGTTCCTGGAGCGCCACCGTCTACCCGAAGAAGTGGAGGCCGTGGACGGGGGAACCCTGGGATACGTCCTGCTGGGCCTTTTTGACCGCTGCGAGCGGATGATTGTCATCGATACGATCAAGCTGCCGGATCCGCCGGGATCGATCTACCGGTTCACCCACGAGGAGA
>CAYNEJ010000212.1:0-3222 GCA_964396205.1 uncultured Syntrophaceae bacterium | reverse complement strand
GCCGAACCGGGCTGGCAGGAAGTCGCCGCCTTCATCGACGGGTGGATGGGGCGGCTGGGGCGGTGAGCAGAAATAGAATTTTCACGGTTCTGGTACATCCGGTTGAAATCACAGCAACAAATGGCGAACGATCCGTCGAAGAAAAGCTGTGGCCCCGTCAATCAACGCCCGCCGCTACACTAGCGTCCGGCGGCCAACATAAGAAAGGGCTGCAGACCACCAACGGTCTGCAGCCCTTTCTTTGTGCTGATGGAGTGGAGAGCTGGCGCCCAGGATATCAGCGGTCGCGACCTGTCGATCCGCAAGTCCACTCGCCGCACGAAATACGGCTAGCTACTTCGTTCTTTCTTTGCACTTTTTGTTGCCTTCCTCATACTTATCTTTCGCATAATATTTGCACTTATTGAATCCTTTTCTGTCTTTCGATCCGTCCTGCCCATACTTTTCATGGCATTTCTTATTATCTTCGTCCAATGCTTTAGAAACCTGAATGCCGCAGTCCACCAATTCCTTGCCCTGGAGGGCAAACGCACTGCTCGACGCGAAAAAAGCAACCACAACGATTCCGATCAACAATTTTTTCATACATCCTCCTTTAAGTTTTTTTTGAAATCTCTTGAGCACCATCCAAAATGGACACCCGCGTTTTTACAAACCCGGATCCGGGCTCAAGAAAATTCTAAATATCGATCGTTCCTGTTCACGATTTTTTCAGTTTCACATTTTCCTTCCCGACCGTTTTCTTGAAGCCGCCGGCTCTGTCAGCGGCACAGCCGGATGGTTTTCCCCTTGTCGAAGGTCGACACGGACGGGCCGCTGATAAAATCCCGACCGGGTTTCTTTACGTAAATGGATTCCATGTCCGTGATGGTGATGCTCTTGGTTTCAAGGGGAGACAGCGACAAGGTCCAGTCGGAGCTCTTCTTGTTGGCGAACTTGATGATCACCCTCACGCCGCAGTCGTTGTAGACGTTGAGCCTGAAGTCCTCCCACTCACTCTTGCCCTTGAATTTGGCGTTCTCCGCCTCGATATCGAAGCTGGCGTTTTTGTCGATCTGCGGGCCGTAACTGGCCATTTGGCCGTTACCGCCGGAATTGTTGTACGTCACGGTGCCGAGCATCACCAACGTCTTCTTGCCGTTCGACTCGATGTATCCCTTGACCAGGATGGGATGTTTGCCTGCGGACAGGGTGGACAGGGCGACAGCAAAGCGGCCGGACCAGTCCCAGCGCAGGGACTTGTTTACCGAGGACGAGGGATCCGGCAGGATGTTGAACTGGAAGTAGCTGCCCTGAAGCTGAAATTT
Organism: uncultured Syntrophaceae bacterium; assembly: GCA_964396205.1. Lineage (GTDB taxonomy): Bacteria > Desulfobacterota > Syntrophia > Syntrophales > PHBD01 > PHBD01. Next base: position 1,915 of record CAYNEJ010000212.1, on the reverse strand, counting down.
CCGTTTGAAGGAATGCGTTGCCAGCAGTTTGCCGTCCGTATGGAACTCGTAGATGAAGGTCACGTCCTTGTCCTGGTTTTCGGCGGCGACCTGCTTGTCGAAGCTCTTTGTAAATCCGACGACCCAGTCTCCCGGCACAAACTCCATGTTTGAGCCTTCATAGGTCGTGAGGTTCTTTGTCACGGAAAACTGCAGGTTCGGCGAAATCTCGCCTGCCAGTCCTTTCACGGGGATGCCGGACGAAATCGCGGAGCCGCCGGTCGGTGAGGCATTCCGGTCAGACGGCTGCACTTGCGCTGCGGGCGACTTCTTGATCGGCGGGATCACCTTTTTCAGCGCCCCCTCCAGGGAAAACGCCTGGACTTGAGGAATACAAAGAAAGAAACACAGAACAGCGGCAACCGAAAAAATGCAGCACAGGGAGAGGGAAAATCGACGGGGAAAGATCATGATGTTCTCCTTTTCGCGGTTGAGTCGAGTAAATCACTAGAAAACAACTAATGTTTTGCTGGCCTGTATAAATGAAACGCCTTGGTATGTCAAAGAAATATATAGATCCATTCCCATTGAATGGATCCGGGTGCAGCGATTCCGATCACCGTGAAAAAGGTCGATTCGGTTCAAGGGCGGCATCGATTGGTTTGAGCCGGATGCCGCCTGCCGCAAACGGAGTTCCCTGCAGAGACAGGACTGAATCGGCGTCGGCCGCTGAAAACGGACCGGTGGAATCGGACTTCCATGCCCTTTCGAACCGCTACAGCCTCCCCGCCAGAAGCTGCAGGTCCGTCACGGCAATCCGGTAATTCAACTGCGCGGCGAAGAGGTCCGATTCGGCCTTCATGAGGGCCGCCCTGGCCGTGAGATAGTCCGCTTCGAGACTCAGCCCGGCCTCGAACCGGTCCGTCTGAATCCGGTAATCTTCCCGGCGGTAGTCGACCACCTTCCCGGCGACGGAGATCAGTTCGACCGCCTGGGTGGCCTTCCGGTGCGCCTTTTCGATGTCCGCATTCACCTGCTCCCGCGTGTTGGCCAGGTTCTCTTCGGCCTGCCTTTTCAGGGCGAGGCGCTGCCTCTTCACGTACACGTTGGAGACGGCGTCCTGGATGTTCCACTGGAGAGAAACGCCGATGAAGGCGTCCCGGACGTTCCAGCCCGGATCGAACCCGGAATGGATCGCACTCTGCCGGAAGTGTGCGCTGCCCTCCTGCCAGGTATAGCCGCCCATCACGCCGAAGTCCGGCAGGTAGCTGTATCGGCTGGCGTCGATCGCGTGCTCGGCCTTGTTTTTCTGAACGGCCGCCGCTTTCAGATCGCTGTTGCCGGCCTGTGCCTCCCGCGCCAGGGCGTCCATCGGCACGAGATCGTATGCGGCATCGTCGAAGCTCACCGGATCGAGGACGAATGGAGTTGAGGACTGCAGGCCGATCAGGTGCCTCAAGTCGGCGGAATAGTCGTCGATCTGAATCCGGATCTTCAGAAGGTTCTGCTCCTCGTCGGCCGCCGCGGCCTTCAATCCCGCCAGGCTGGAGGCCGTCGTCTTGCCGGCCAGGACGGCGCTCTCGACATCGTAAAGCTTCTTTTTCGCCAGGGTCCGCTTGATCTGTGCCTCCTCCTTCTGCCTCTGGAGGATGAGCAGGCCGAAATAGAGCTTCTCCGCACCCTGCTTCACCTGCATGGTCGCCCTGGCCTGCTCGATTTCCGAAATTTCCAGGTCCGCCTTTGAGATTTCGACGGCGGACCGGATCTTGGGAATCTGCGAGACAGGCTGATAAAAACGGATTCCCGCGCCGGCAACATCGTAACTGTTCAGATCCAGGGCCAGGTCCACCGAGGGGACCGGCAGATAGACGGACCCCGTGGACACCGTGCCGAGAAATCCCTGGCTGAGATCGACCGTGCCGGCCACGCTGCTGTA
>CAYNEJ010000211.1:385-3261 GCA_964396205.1 uncultured Syntrophaceae bacterium | reverse complement strand
CCCCCTGGTGGTGTACTACATTGCCAACCTGTCCACACCGTTCGCATCGATGCCCTACCATTTGGTCTTTGCATATATCGGCTTGCACTTCTCACAATAGCCCGATATATCCGTTGTGGTTCCTGAACAACCCTTCTTAGCATTGCGGCACTGCCTACTTGCTTTGTATGGGCTCAACATTCACCCCCTGGCACCATAGGCATAATTTGTCCTACTTCTCCGATTGCCTCTTGAATAGTCTGTGGGATTTCCTCACCCTCGACGCAATTATAAAAGAAGTAATGCTCTTCTCCATCCTTGCTCTTAAATCTGAATTCAACACTAACCATGCCGTTAGAATGGTGCAATTCTTCTCGTGATATCTGCGTAATCTCATTCAATTCAGCCCATGGCGTTTTGATTTGCTGTTTATCGTCCATTCGCTAACCTCACAATAAAAAAAGTGATCATGCCACAATAGCAAACAGCCATAACCGTCCAAAAAACAAAGTTACCGATTCTGTATAACTTTTCTTTCATTACGATTTACCTCCTTGCGTCTGTGTTTTCTTGGCTTCATTAAATCTATCTGTCCGGTTTGCTGTTTGAGCCTGATAACTTCCCGGCGCTTGTTTCTCGATATTCCCATTACCATCTACCTCGCTTTTCTTTTTCTGTCTTTTCTAATCTTTCATTATAAATGTCATCGATTGATCTAAATTCCGTAATTTCAATTGTTTCTATTCCTTCAAGTTCCGGGGCCTCATCTTCATCGGGAATAGTTTCAAGTTCATTGCCTTCGGGTTCATCATGTTCAAGATATTGGTTAGGATCGTCGAATAAAGAATTTTCTTCTGGTTCAAAGTAACTCACCAATTACCTCCTTAAAGTTTGTAGTCATTTCTGTAGTCACCACTTTTTGCCACCTAACTTATTGGTATCGTTAAAGAAACCCGGTATTTTATATATATACCCACCAAAAAAGATCGTGCGTTTTTATATATTTTTGTAAATTGCCTGTAACATGATGATATCATTCAGTAAAAGCCCCTTTCGAGTGATGACTACACTTTTGACTACACAATTTAGGTACTCTCCATAAGCCCATAAAGTTTGACCTTTGGGTCAAAATAAACCTCTTGATTGTCTTGTAAGTTTGTAAGTGCGGCTTTCCATACCCATAAGCCGGTGCGCTGGGCGTTCGTCCGTTGCTGTAATTCTCTCAAACCTCGCGGGCCGGTCGATAGTGCGCGCCTGATCTTAACCTCGGCCTTTGCGCTTTCACTGTCCGCGTCGATAGGATCAAGCTGCTGTCTGATTAAATGCTCCCATTCAACAAGCCGGATAACCTTTTCAACTATGCTTTCGTCAATAATGCTTTTCATTTCGTTTACGGTAAACAGAAGCATGAACCGAAGGGCGTAAGCATCGAGCCTTACACTGTGAAGGCTTTTATGGTCGAGTTTGTTCTTATACCAATCATCATACATAGCAAAGGCCCCTTGAGTAAGGCTAAATTCTTTCACATATAGGGCGTGTCTTACTGTATCCCTAAGTTGATCTCGAAGCGCTTTCCATGTTTCCGTGTCAAGCCGGGGCGGAATTGACACATAGTTTTCCATCGTTCCATAGGCAAGGAATAACCTGTTATTCAACCCAATTGCTGTGAAGTCACGTTCCCAGCATCTTTCCCAAGTGTCCGTTGTGCAAGCTGCCAGCATTGATAAATGAGCGTTCTCAATGACAAGCTGCTTGTCTTTGGTTGCTGTTTGATAGGCGTTTTTTTCAAAGAGCGTTGTTACAGTTCCAAGAAGGGTATTTCCTTTTTGAATAGCTTTAGAAACAAAGGCTAAAAACTCATCATAAACAAGGATCGTCCAGGGAAATTTCTCAAGGTGTACGCCCAGCCCTTCACCGGAATTACAGTGATACATCATAGAAAAGTCTTCAAATACACCTTTGAAAAACTCTGTAACAATCGTGATAGGCGTTGACTTTCGCCCTCTACCAGAAGGGCCAAGGAAAAGCACATAAAGCCTCGTTTGAACGTCCAGAAGCGTGTTGAGAGTAATCTTTCCTGAAAGGTACGATCCAAGGCAAGTGAGCCATGCAAGATAATAAAAATGTATGGGCGATTCGCTTATTGCCGCGTATGCCTCGGCAAAGAATCCAGCACACCCGCTGATAATGTTAGGAAAGGTTAAAGAGACACCTTGTTTAATGGTCTTTGGTTTAATCGGTTCCTGTCCATCTGCTTCTCTTACTTGATTTTCAGCAATCGTTAGATAGTCTTTTTGCAGCATATTGGTTGCCCCCAACTTGATAGCCAAAGTAATTTTTGATAGTTCCCTTTCTCTTCTCGAAAATGTCCCGGTAAACGTGACAGCCTCGCCGGATTACTGCAAGCTTTATCCACACCCAGCGGCCCAAGTATCCGGTCGTAAAGACGCCCTTCAATCTCGCTTTCCCATTGTTCTTTTGTCTTAACGTCGGCAAGTTTTGAAACATCGAGCCAAGCGTGAATAGACTTACCCCCGGAATCAATAAGCGCCACTATTGGCAATTTTATTGCTGTCCAGAATCGGATTTGTTCTTCTTTTGTTAGATTGTCAAACTCCACCATACAATAGCGATACTCCGCGATATTGTTATTGCCTCGGTACGTTTCGCCGTCGCCTGATTCTTTAGGCGCTGGTAGACCGGTCAAGGTATTTACAATAATAAAGGGCGCGGTCTTGCCCCCATTCTCGAATTCGTCCAGCCATTTACTAACGGGTCGTATGTTTTTTCCGATTACGCCGGGTTCGTGACGTTCGCCGATAAAAATTTGATCTGTAGGATTGAACAAAGATTGAATGAATAAAGCAGCGTCGCTCATACTTGCCCCCATAGGCGTA
>CAYNEJ010000211.1:0-375 GCA_964396205.1 uncultured Syntrophaceae bacterium | reverse complement strand
ATAAATCGGCCTCGTCGCTAATCTCTGATTGTTCGATAATTTTTTGTAGTGTAGCTTTGCCATCTTGAACAATAGGCGCGGGCCTCGGTCTGGGCGTGAAAGTTCCGGCGTTATGATCTTCAAGCGCCTTGTTTATTGCGTCTTGAATTTCTCGATTCGATATATGGCGCTTACCGGCTGGGGTATGGCTTCTGATATCATCAAAAATTTGCTGGGCGTCGATTCCGGCTTTTATGCCTCGGTTAGCTACGCCTAAAATGAAAGTGTGATAATTATTACCGCAACCGGGCGGGCGTGAGTCTATTTCTTTTAATGATTCTTGATAATTTTCGTGGATTGCCCCCATAATGCACAATCCTTAATCACTAATCATTC
>CAYNEJ010000210.1:0-3304 GCA_964396205.1 uncultured Syntrophaceae bacterium | reverse complement strand
TTGTCCCTGATCATGTCGACGACGATGAGAGCGGGTTTCATGCCTGCATTCTCCATTGGGTTTTTCGGGAAAGAGATAGCACAGCAAGGCACTTCATTGCTATAGATGGACGCAGGGTTGAGCAACGATTCGGGAGATAGCGGTCCGACAGGGACTCTCCGGGACCCGGCTCTGTGCTGTGAGTTCAAACGGCCTTCCGGGGGTCCCGTACCCGGAAATCACAAAACCGGTCTCCGGACAAGGAACAGGCATGCAGGCATACAGAATTCACAACATGGTCATTGCCGCCGACGTGGACGAAGAGGCCCGCGAGTTCTACCGCAGGGAAATCGGCGGCCCCCCTCCCGATGCGATGGAGGAACTGTCCCCTTCGCTGGATGTCCGTTGTAAAGATGGAACCCTGAAAACGATCCGGGACCGCATCAACGAGGAGATGGACGCCCGCAACGACTGGCTGAGATTGGGAATCCCCTGCGAGCTCCACTGGCCGTTTTTCATCGGGGAACTGCCGTGAGCTGTTCTCCGGAACTGCGTTCCGAAGGAGTTTGGAGAAGTGGAGCATCCCTTCCTTAAGAATTGATTTTATTTGAATATCGTTACAAGAGAGGCGAGACTGGAGGGGGGCCGTTTCCGGATCCACAGCGTATGTCAGGTTACTTCAAGCTACTGCTTGCCTGCGTCATCTGGGGCATGGGCTGGACGGCAGCGCGCTATTCGGTCGTTCACCTGGGACCGTTTCTCACGGGAGAGTACCGGTTCATCCTTTCCTTCCTGTTTTCACTGCCGTTTCTTCTTTTCCTGAAATCGTTCCGTTTCTCTTTCAAGACCGTTCTTTACATGATCCCCCTGGCCCTGACGGGTTATTACCTGAACAACCTGGCGGCATACCTGGGCCTCAACTACACGACCGGAACCACGGCCTCGATCATCGTCATGACCAACCCGATGAACATCGCGGTGCTCTCGTACTTCATCCTCAAAGACAGGCTGAATGCGGCGGGCGTTCTCTCCATCCTCCTCTCCGTCGCGGGCGCCCTCATCGTCGTCGTCAAGGGAGACTTCATGTCCATCGTTACCCTGGATGTGAATGTCGGGAATCTGCTCATCGTCGGATGCGCCCTGAGCTGGTCCATCTATTCGATCCTGATCAAGATATTGGAAGACAAGGTTACGTCGGTTGAAAACATCACCTATGGCACCCTGTTTGCCGCCGTCGGATTCCTTCCGTTCAGCCTCGATCCTCCATCGGCGGGAAGCATCAGCGCGGCATTGGTTGCGGCGCTGATCTTTCTCTCCCTTTTCAATACCAACCTGGCCTTCTACTTCTGGAGCGAGGGCATCAAGGACGCCAACCCGAACTCCGCGGCCGTCTTTTTCGGGCTCATTCCCCTGTCCGCCGCCATCACGGAAAACATCGTGTTCGGGGAGCGCATGGCCCTCTACCACGTCATCGGGGCGCTGCTCATCTTCCTGGGCATCCTCCTGTACGTGGTCACGAAGCGAAACGATATCAGGGCCTGATTGACCATCTCCCCGAAAACCTGACCTTTTTGGGGGGTCCGGACGGGAACGGATCGCCCTGAGTCTCTTGGGCGGACAGGTTTATTGGTTGCGCAAATCACCGGTTTTAAAGCATTTGTTTCAGGTTGTCTTACCATTGAACGTTTCACATATTACACTTTTCAGGGACAACGAAGTATTCATAAATCAACCCGTTTCCTGATGAAATGTAGAAACGAATGTGTTATTCACACATTTCTTGAAAGTGATCCGGGAAGACGAACAGGCAAGGAATGATACCCCCTTCATTAAAGGAGAACGGATATGCGAAAAATCTTTCTGGCAATGCTGATGGTCTTGGCAATTTCAACAACATGCTACGCGTGGGATCCAACCGGTATGTGGGGCATTGAAGGACGCACAGACGCAAAACTCAAAGTGAATTGTCTGGGAAATGCCTGCTCCTGCAGTTTTCAATCGGCTTACGGAAAATATGAAGCAACCGGTTATGTAAAAGGAAACAAGTTGCTGCTCGTATACAATTATCTTACAAAAGTGAGCAGCAACAGTTATGGCTTTCTTGTTTATGAAAGAATTAATGATAACAAAATGGCCAAAAAGACTTTAGATCCTAATGGGAAGGTTGTTGGTACTGATAATTGGTTCCGGCAATAGGAGAGAGACAAGAAACCCAAGATAAGTAGTCGTCCCTGTATTAATAGTTTGTTCTATCAACGAGAATGACGAGTAGGTTGGGAAAAATCATCTGCGAGTCAAGACGACCTTGAAAAAGCGCGACGAGAATAATCTAACTGAAATACCAGGTATCGGAAAATCCATAGCGAATGATTTCCGAAGAATTGGTATAACAAAAGTATCTGATCTTAAAAAAAAGAATCCAGAAGAACTATATCTGCAAATATGTGCCGAGCAAGGATGTCAGGTTGACCGTTGTGTTTTATACGTTTGTAGGTCATCTGTCTATTTTGCAGAAACCAAAAATCCTGATCCCGAGAAACTTAAATGGTGGAATTGGAAGGATGTAAATAAAATTTGAAGAATAGAAAATGCTGTTATAAATGAGCAAAATACATGGCAACGGATGAAGATAAGGAATGGTTAGTGATCCAAGCGCACAACCACCACTTGCACGCTATCTGATTTATTTGTCTGATTTCTTTATCGGAACCGCCATGATCATAAATGATGCATACCCTTTGGCAATCAACTTTTCATCCTCATTCGTGATGACTGCTTCCGCTCTTGCCAGTCGACTACCTCGGTGAATCATTTTGCCCCTACCGGTAAGATTCCCCTCTATCACTCCTGCAATATAATCGATGTGCAATGAGATCGTCACAATCGTTTCTCCCTTCTTCAGATGAGGGGCTATGGATGAACCGCAACTGGAGTCAACCAAAGCAGCAATGACACCACCGTGCATGGTTCCCCAGAGGTTCTGATGCTTGACGTCTGATGTTACCTGCAGGAGCGAGCCCTCTTCATCGACTTTCAATATCGCCATGGAAATGGTCTTGTAAAATGGGCATTTGTTGGCCCTGGAGTGGATCTCCTTGACATTGATCTGCTCGGTTGAATTTTTCATAGAGGGCTCCTTTGCATTGCAAGAAACACTATCATGAAATGCATGAGGCATCAATATGACGATCTGTCCCATTAGAGTCTCATTCCCTCTCAGGAATTTTTTCTTTATGAATCCTCCCCCTATATAACCACCGCCAGGGATCTCCTTCTCTGAATGACTTATGAAAGTTTTAGAATGATAATAACCGGCTATTATTTA
>CAYNEJ010000209.1:0-3334 GCA_964396205.1 uncultured Syntrophaceae bacterium | reverse complement strand
ACGTCGTGAATACAACGAGATGAGTCATTGTGCATCATGAAAGATGTCACAACATTTGTCACAAGTTTTGTCACGCTTTACACCCTTATCGATCATCTCTTGTTCATGATCCCGCCGATTGAAAGACGGTGAAAACCGTGATGTCCAGCTTGGGCGACGGAGCTTTCGCGGCGCTGGATGTGAACACGCTCCGGCGCCAAAAGGAAACAAAAGGGGTTTTCACTGGAAGGGAAGGGCCGGCGCAGAAGGATTTTCCGGGGACATAACACCTGTTTCCAGGAATTGATGCAGGCAGAGTAGAGTGTCATGTCCCCGGAATGGATTCGCCCATGCAGAAGCTTGTCCTGCATGGGCGGTGGGGCTGAATCTTTCTATTCGATGGTAATCAAATCCAGCGGGTATTTCGTAAAGACCTCCGCTTTTCCGGGTTTCACGCAAACGACGTATTCCAGGGCGAACACGCCGCAATTGGTCTTGAAATCGTAGATATGCGCACAGGGAACGATCATGACGTTTTCTTCAAGGATGTAGTCGTCGTCGTGGCAAAACGTCGGGGGCAAATGGCCTGTGCCGATCCCGTGTCCGAGAGGAACGGATCCGAAATCCGGATAGCCGCCCTCTGCGAGACGGCTGATATACCATTTCTCGATTTCCCTGGTGCTCGCACCGGGCACAAACATCCCGTTCAATTCCTCGATGACCGGCCTGATAAAATCGACCATCTTCATGTAATCCTTTGACTGTTTCCCGAACGCCAGCGTCCGGAAGCTGTCCGTACGGTATTCATCCCAGACGGGATGCAGATCGTAATAGATCCGGTCTCCGTTGACGAGAATCCTGTCGGTCGGCAGATGATCGCCGTAGCCCATCTGGGATGTGAAGAGGCACTGGTTCGGCGTGTAGTAATAGGAGGCGCCCAGCCGCCGCATTTCAAGCTCGGCATGGCCGATCAGCTCCGCTTCGGTGACTCCGACCCGCGCGTTTTCAAGGATTTTCCGGGTGCCCGCATCGGCGATGCCGCAGGCGCGGCGAATCAGCGCCAGCTCCTCTTCATCCTTTTTCATCATGACGTCGTTGATCATCTTTTCGCCGTCCACGATGGTTGCATCGGGCAGGTTTTTGGCTAGGTGGTCGTACATCAGGTAGGCAATGGACGGCATTTCCACGGCAATCACCTTGTTGTGGCATTCGCGCTCACGAAGGATCGTGACAACCGTGTCCAGAAAGCTGATGGGCTCGATGCCGGCATACGCGGGCATCCAGAAGCGAATGTCCTTGATGTACCCCTCCGTCATGAGCCTTCCCATCTCCGCAAGCGAGACGAGGAGCGTGGGCTCTTCCTTTGCCCACACGAACAGGCAGTTCCCGAGGTTGAAGTCGTTGTGGAACGTTCCGGCAACATAGGAGTACTTTTGCTGATGCGTCAGGATCAACACATCGATTCCCTCTTTCTGCATCGCCTGCCTGACTTTTTCTGCATTCTTCCTGAAGAAAGAATAGTTCATCTTACAGCGTCCTCCATTTCATTAATGATTCTCTTTGGTACGATGATTCACAAGATACTGCCGTTGACCGGTTTGGAGTATAGGAGTGACGTGTTTTCCTGTCAAGGCGTATACTCGATTGAAAACAGGGGTTTTTGATGTGATCGGGCAGTGTGTGTCGATCGGCGGCAGTTCTTTTTGAGCAACCGATTCTCTTTTTGAACGGCTTGCCCATCAGGAAGGCATCTTGAAGCGCTTTTGGGACAGACCTCTCCAGAGCGTACCCCACGATTGCAAATCATAATTACCTTGACAAATTAAATATTTATGTCCATACCCCATTCACGATCATGGTTGTGGCTCATACTTGCGGGTAGCATTCTCGTCGAATTCGGTTAGCAACTGGACAACGTTTTGTCGGCATTCGAATACCTTGGGAGGTGCAAGATGAAAAAAGCGGCCGGATTCGTATTATTTCCATCCATAATTTCCTATTCTTCATAACTTTCATCACGATCCTTTCGCCGTGACCGGCAGATGATCATTACCCGACAGGTCGAGAAAATGCGGCTAACTATAAGGTATCTCTGGATATCATAGGTAAGTCAATTGCTATAAAAAGTAAGTTCATAATTGTTAATGACATATTTATACGGTATGGGGCGTTAAAGCTTTTAATTGAGGAAAATAGTCAGGATAAATGGTTTGTTATAAATCATGAATAAACAAAATCTTGTGGTCGTTGACGGTGACTTGCTCGATCAAAAAGTTGATGCCATCGTCAATCCCTGGAACCGCAATCTCATTCCCTGGTGGCTTCTGATCCCCAAAGGTGTTTCAGGAGCAATCAAACGCAGAGCAGGGTATGCTCCCTTCAGGGAACTTCGCCGTCATGGTGTGCTGCCTTTAGGAGGCGCCGCAGTCACTTCTGCGGGCAGACTTCCGTTTAAGGCCATCATTCATGTGGCCGGGATTAACCATCACTGGTGTTCCTCCCAAGCGTCCGTGCGAAAGTCTGCAAAATCAGCCATGGATGCGGCGATTGAGCACGGGTATCAATCTGTGGCAATGCCTCTCATCGGTGCTGGTACGGGTGGGGGTTCCGAAGAAGAGGTTCAGAGAATCATCGAGGAGGAGTGCAGGCGATCTGCCTTTGATGGACAAGTCGTGATTGTGAGATTCAAGGCAAAGGAATGGCCTTACGGGAACTGCCATTGCGATCTCTGGAACAAGAGTCCGAAGACCCTCGAAAAGCAGGGCGTCCCGAAAGGATTCTGCGGGTTGTGCGACAAATGCGGCAAGCCGGGACATATTCTGCATTTCCCCGGCGCTGTTCCATTCACGGGTGCCTGGTGCAAGAAGCATTACTATCGAGCCATGATTTTACACCCGATGGGAGGAATCGGTTCTTTCATCTGGGGTTTGGGTGTTCTTCTGATCGTTTGGTACCTCTTGTTCAAAGGCTGATTCTGAAACGCGGGAAGTTTCTTTGCCCAGAGATGTAAGCCTTTCAAATCCGGTGTGGTGTGCTGAAACCGTAAGACATGGAAAAGAGCGCAGGTTAAAGCCAGGTAAAAGGCTGGTTAACGCTGAACCTTAACGAATCCGCGGAATTTACGCATTTTCCTCATCCGGTTCGTCCCGGGCATGCCCGATGAGGCGCGTCAGCCGTCAAGAAAGGAGCTATACCGCCCCTTTCTTGAACACATAAATCGCCCACCCCAGCGTTTCCCGTCCCCACCGCAGATACGCGGTCTTACTGTCACGCACTCGCTTCAGCACGGTCTCCACATCCGGATCATCCCGATGATCACTCGCCCAGGTTTCCGCAGCATACCACTGTAACCCTT
>CAYNEJ010000208.1:0-3363 GCA_964396205.1 uncultured Syntrophaceae bacterium | reverse complement strand
ATTTATTAGTGGGATGAAAGATAGAGATGGTATCCTTAAGCAATTTCAAAGTGGAATGATAGATGTTATTGCCTCCATGAAATGTTTGGATGAAGGAGTTGATATTCCACGAGCTGAAACTGCAATATTTTGTAGCAGCACTGGAAATCCAAGACAATTCATTCAAAGAAGAGGAAGAATTCTTCGAAAGCATCCATTGAAAAAGTATGCATTAATTTATGATTTGGTTGTTATACCTAGTTATGAAAACCAAACGGCTGACAGTGAGACTTTCAATCTCGAAAAGAGTTTAGTTAGGTCAGAACTTGAAAGAGTAATGTATTTCGCGTCTCTTTCAAAAAATCCATATCACACTGAATCAGTTTTTAAAGATGTTTGTAACCATTATGGTCTTAATATCTATTCTATTCAAAACGAACTCGCTATAATATGACAAAGGAAAACATGTTCAAAACATTTCTGGAGGATCCGATTTTTATTGACGGCAAACAATATTCAAAAGAACAGATCGAGAATTTAAAGTTTATTGAAACAACTAATGATAAATTGATTGAAGTTGTAAAAATAGCTATCTCTGGTAATATTGATGGTGAATCAGAAAGTGCTATTGCGAGAAGAATTAATCAATTCCTTAACAGATAGTCATGATTATAGAAAGGATAGACTTAGAAAACTTCATGTGCTATTCAGGTAAGAATAGTATAGATTTTAAAGAAGGTATAAATGTCATTATTGGTGATAACGGATATGGTAAATCCAAACTTTACGATGCTTTCTATTGGGTAATGTATGACCAAGTTTTTGTTCCAGAGAAGAAAGAATTTCAGAGTACCAGAGCTGTTAAGTCAAAGATAATTTCAGATAAGGCAAAGCATGATACTTACGAAGGGAAAATAAGTACATCAGTTAGCATTACTTTCCATAGCTTGGAAAGAGATAGGGTTTATATCCTCGAAAGAAAATATACCATTGAAAAAAAGGATAAAATAATAAAAGAAGATAATGACAGTGAGTTCACAATAATGCAAAAAGATCTCTCCTATTTGAATGCAAGAATGGTTACTGATGAAGACGATAAGAGACGCATCATTGCTTTCATTTTACCTCCTCAAATAAAAGATTACCTGTGGTTTCAAGGTGAGCAGGTAGAATCCATTATTGATTTCAATAAACAAGATACACTAACAAAGGCAATAAATGTATTATCAAACATATCCCGCTATGATCAAATTATGGATATTGCCATAGCTGCAGCTAAGTCGGGGAATAATGAATATGACCGAGATGTTAAAAGACTAAGTAAGGATGCAAGTAAGAGTGAAATCTTAGAAAATGAGAAATGGCGACATGAAGAAGTCATAAACGACTTACTATTAGAAGAGAAGCAACTTAAAGAAAATTTGTCTAGAGCTGAAGGAAGATGTGAGGATCTCATTAGTAAAGTAAGTGACGCAACAAAAGTAAGTGAGTTACAACAGAGGAAGAAAGGAATACTACAAAAATTAAAAGAGCTGAATGATTCCCTTAATTATGAGCAGATATCATTCCATAAAAAGCTTTTTAGAAATAAATGGGTACTAAAAGGTACAGAATCGCTTCATTTTGAATTTAGTAACCAATTTAGTCGATATGAAAGCTTAAAACTCGAAAAGGCTGCTAAGTTGAAGGCTGAATTAGCCGCTATGGATGAAATAACAAAGAAGCTTCAAACCAGGCTTCCGATTGATGTACCTGAACCAATTTATGTCCAACGGATGTTGGATGAGGAGAGATGTTTGGTTTGTGATAGAGAGGCAAAGAAGGATTCTAATGCCTGGTTAAAGATTAAAGAATTAATTGATCGAACAGGTAAGGGAATAATTACAAAAGATTTAGAGTCTATTACTAAGCAAGATTTCTCTGATGATCTAAAACGATTATACCAGAACGGATTGGCACTTACTCATAGAATAGATGAGATTGATAACGACATTGAAGATACTCTGAAAAGAATCAATGACATTAAACTTAAGATCCGCAATGCGAATAATGAAATGAAGAGAGTTGATGAGGATACTCAGAGACTTTTCGCGGATACATCTCAAAGCTTTGAAAAAGCAGAAGATATACTTGCGGAGTATTCAATTCAGAATAAGTATGCAAAGGATTACATGGGTAAGCTTAGTAAAACAACCCAGCAAATTGATTTAAGAAGGAGCCATTTAGCGAGTGTTAGAGAGCAGCTTAAGGAACTTGTGACAGGTGAAATACCTAAATGGCTTATTGAGAAGAAGGCTGTACTCAATGATTTTGAGTCGCTTGCGAAAGCAACAAGGGATAGGGTTTTTGATCGTTTAATATCTCAGTTAGAGAAAGAAGCAAACATCCATTATGAGGCTATGACTTCTGGAAATAAGTCGGCAAGGGGTCAGATAAAACTGAGAAAATTGCCTAATGGAAATTATATGCCTGAAATTACTGATAACAATGGAGTTCCCTTGCTTGGATCAAACACAAGCAACTTGATACTCGTAAAATTATCTGCCATTATGGCGATTATTTCAGCCAAAAACAAAGATGGAATGGTTGATTTCTACACACTTATTACAGATGCACCAACATCAGTTTTTGGAGAAGATTACACGATTGGATTTTGTGAAACTATAAGCAAAGTATATAGACAAAGTATTATAATGAGCAAAGAGTTCTATAAAAATCAGGCTCTTAGAAACGAATTACTTACTAATTCTAGGATAAGGATAGGAAACGTTTATACGGTAACTCCTTCTATAACAGAGGCGGATAGAAGCAATCGCAATAATCTGTCTATTAAAATTGAAGCACTGAATTAAGATGGAACTACTGAAGAAAATAAAGGATAGGGCACCTGAGTACGACTCAGCCAATGAGGAATTGATAACAAAATTTACTGTTGTACAAGGGGGGCGCGCTGGAACTGCAGTTGAAAGTACAGCATGGGAACAAGGAAAACATTTCTCAACAAAGTATGAAATGTATATGTATGCTACCTTGCTTGGGTTAAAGAACAACTACAGATGTCCGATTAGAGAAAATGCTTCGAAGAATAAGTTCATTGAAATTAAATCATGGCAACCAACTGATTTGGCTGAATATATTATTATGGGGGTCCTTTCAAAATCAGAAATTGACTTTACTGAATTGGAAGAAAAGGATGATAAAGAAGTTGAAAGAGAAATATTACGATTTAAAAAGCTGATGGAAGAATATGCCAATGGTGGTTTTGATAAGATTAGAGCCAAACTTGAAGCAGAGCCATCATTTTTTGATAATAATGAGAATTGTTTTATTGATTTACTTGACAGATAAGTGATGGTGCAATAAAACTTCTATCACCTATGTGTA
>CAYNEJ010000207.1:0-3444 GCA_964396205.1 uncultured Syntrophaceae bacterium | reverse complement strand
GAACCACTTCCTGGAGCACCTTGACCCCCAGGTCGATGCTCAATATGGAGCGCAGCACGCCGTCGAACCGCCCGAAGGGCGTCCGGACCGCGCTGACAATGACTACGTCGTTTCCGTTCTTCATCCTGCCACCTCGTTTTCATGAATTGGTTTATTGGAGATCAAGATGTGTGCCAACGCGTCAGGCACATCAAACATCCATGATTCCATACCCTTACAAAGACAGCGGGCCGCAATGTCAAGTTTTGACATTTTGTCCGATGTCAAATATTAACCATGTGTTGACAGGTGGATGAAACTGTGAAAGGACTGCTGCAACGCGATTCCGGTTGAGAAAGGACCTTGTTGACCGTGAAAACCTTCCTGGCGGGCCTCTCGGAAGAGGAAAGAAAAGTATTGTGTTATTTCATAGCGTTCCCGGATTTCTTTTCCGTGGACTGGTTCTCTTCGTGGCCTCCGTCGAGGCTCATGTCGGTGATCCTGGCGCTGGAGAAGGAGGGCTGGGTCCGCGCCAAAAGCGGGGAGCCGGGATACTTTGTCTGGTCGATGGACTTTCCGCGGCAGATCATCACGGATTTTCTGGACCCCGATGATCTGTCCAAATGTTATCGCAACGCCGTTTCCATCCTTTTGAACAACGCTCCGCTGGACGACCGGTCCATCCCCACCATTGCCAGGCAATGCCTGCTGGCGGGGGTTCAGGAAGAGGATCTCGATTTCATCTTCAAGGCCGCGGTGATCGAGGAGAAAAGACACAAGGTATCGTCGGCGATTCAGCTTTACGATTCCATCCTGGCCTACATGGAGCGTTTCGTCGGCCGGGAAGACCAGCCCCTGTCCGACAACGCCTGGGTCACATTCATCAGGGCCGTTGAGCGCCGCGCCTCCCTGTCTCTCTTCCACCCCAGCCTGAAGATGATCACTCCCCTGCTCCTGGCCGCTCTCGGCACCGCCCAGCACCTTGGAGACCTGAAGTCGCAGGCCTCCCTGGAACTCCTGATCGGGCAGAACCACTGGATGAATTTCCAGCATGACCAGGCCGTCGAGCACTTCAACCAGGGGTGGGAGATCATTCAGCAGCTGGAGAACGAATCGCTGTACAAGAGGGGGCTCAAGGTTCAGGGGTTAGCATATGCCATCAGGGGCCAGTTCTGCAAGGCCATAGAAGTGTACGAAGAATCCCTGGGCGAGCTGGAATCGGCCGACAACAATGATTTTTTCATGCTGGCGGCCCTGAATCTGGCCCTCTGCTATTCCGAGGTCGGCATGCCGCAAAGGGCCCTCGGCATCACGGAGACCATTCAGAACCACTGCCGGAAAACCGGCAACGATCCCCTTTTGTCCTTCACGCTGGTGACGGCGGGCATGATTCTCCTGGAAATCGGGCAACGGGACAAGAGCAGGGTTTTCCTGGGGCGTGCCCTTGAACTCGCGGGAAAGGAAAATCTCCCCATGGTGGAAGTCATCGCGGGGATCAGCCTCTCGGACGTGGAGTGCCAGAACGGCAACTTCCGGCAGGCCGGGGAGTATTTCAGCGTGATCTGGAAAATCAAAAAATCGAGCTGGTATCATATTCTCAATTTTTTCCCCATCTTCGAGACCCCCTTCATCCTCCACCGGAAAGGCGTTTCCCCCATTGAGCTGAGGCCGTTCTTCGATTTTCTGCAGCAGGTCAACAAGGCCGACCTGAATCCCCTGATGTATGGGATCATCGGGCGCCTGCAGCTCGGCCTGCCGGAGAACCGGATGACCCCCGCCGAAAAGATCGCGGCACTGATCGAGATGGAAGCGACGCTCCGGAAGCTCGGTGCCACCTTTGAGCTGGCCAAAATCCGGATCGAGCTTGCCAGGCTCTACGATCAAACCCAGAATCCAAAGAAAGCGGAGCGGTACGCGAAGATGGCCTGGGATTTCTACAGGCCTGTCGCGGCCGACTCCTTCCCGCCCGATGTGAAACAGATGGTTCCGAAGGAAAAGCGGGAGAAGGACCTCCGCCTGTTCAACCTGATCGTCGAGATGGGCGAGGCACTGACCAAGCAGGACAACATCGAACGGCTGCTCACCAACATCATCACTTCCATCTCGCGCCTGATGGGATCGGAGCGGGCCGCCCTCTTCATCCGGGACCGGAACTCATCCGACCTGCGCCTGGCCGCATCCCGCAACCTGCTGCCGGAGGAAACGCAGGAAGAGTCGTTTCGGGAAATGCTGGCGACCATCCAGGCCGTATTCGACAGCGGGGATGGAAAAATCGTGCAGCACGAGATCAGCGGAAGCGGCCTCACCGATTACCGCCGGGTGATCGTCGCCCCTCTCCGCCTGGCGAAGCAGACGATCGGCGTCCTGTACCAGGACAGCCGGTTCTTCTCCATCGAGGTCGGCTCCAACAGCATCAAGCTCCTCTCCGCGTTTGCGTCCCAGATCGCCGTATCCATCGACCGGGCCCAGGCGTACGATGAAATCGCCCAGTTGAACAGGAAGCTGATCCAGGAAAACCTTTACTATATCGAAGAGATCAAGGAGATCCGCCCTTTCGGCGAGATCATCGGCGTCAGCGACGCCATCCGCGATGTGCAGAATCTGATCCGGAAGGTCGCTCCCACCCACTCCACCGTGCTGATCCACGGGGAGACCGGAGTCGGCAAGGAGCTTGTCGCCCGGGCGATTCACCGCGAAAGCCCCCGGAAAGACGGGCCGTTCATCCGCGTCAACTGTGCCGCCCTTCCGGAGACCCTGATCGACAGCGAGCTGTTCGGGTATGAAAAAGGCGCTTTCACCGGGGCGATGAAGACCAAGGAGGGGCGCTTTGAACTGGCAAACCAGGGGACCATCTTCCTCGATGAGGTTTCCGAGCTGCCCCCCCCGACGCAGAGCAGGCTTCTCAGGATCCTTCAGGAAAAAGAGTTCCAGCGGGTCGGGGGAACAAAAACGCTGCAGTCCGATTTCCGGCTTCTCACCGCCACCAACAAGGATCTGGCCCGGGAAGTGGCGGAGGGGCGATTCCGGGCGGACCTCTTCTTCCGCCTGAACGTCTTCCCGATCGTCGTTCCGCCGCTCCGGGAAAGAACGGAAGACATTCCCCACCTGGCCATTCACTTCCTGAATCTTTACGGATCCCAGTCCAGCAGGCACTACGCGGGGATACCGGAATCGGAGATGAGGAAGCTGCAGTCCTATTCCTGGCCCGGCAACATCCGGGAGCTGTCCAACATGATCGAGCGGGCCGTCATCCTGGGAGGAGACACCATCCGCTTTCCCGAACTGGAGGGCAGGAGGGTCAAGCCGGCGACGGAGAGCGAGGACGTGAAGCTCCGGGACATGGAAAAGGCGCACATCCTGGCGGCCCTGGATTCGGCCGGGGGAAAAATCGGTGGAGCCGACGGCGCCGCCGTGCGTCTCGGCCTGAACCGGACCACCCTCATGTATCGCATGAAAAAACTGGGA
>CAYNEJ010000206.1:0-3444 GCA_964396205.1 uncultured Syntrophaceae bacterium | reverse complement strand
CCATGGTCGGAACGGATGGATTCCGTCTCGCTATCTGTAAAGCGATCCTTCCAGACCTGTTCGCCAAGAAGCAGTTAATCATACCGGCTTCCGCATTGAAAGAGGTGATGCGTATCCTGAACGCGACTAAAACAGCCAGGATCACTCTTGTTTTACCCACGAATGGCAGCCAGGTGGTGTTCCGTTGTGAAAACGTGCAGATTGTTTCACAATTGATCGATGGGAAATTCCCGGATTATCAGGCGATTCTACCCAAAGGTCACAAGACCAGAGCAGTCCTTGACGCGGGTGACCTGCTCAAAGCCTGCAAACAGGCCAGCATCATTGCTCGCGAAGGTAGCAATGTAGTGCGGTTTCACTTTCAACCCGGAGCTGATCAAACAGGGAAGGTCAAACTGTTGGCCGAATCCGATGAGACCGGCGCCAGTGAGATAGAGCTTGATGCCACGGTTGAAGGACAGGAATTGGAGATCGCATTCAATGTGAAATTCTTGCAAGATGGGTTGGAAGCGATCACTGCCAAGAATGTCGTCATCGAAGCAAATGCCTATAATACGCCGGCTGTTATTCGTTCAACAGGAGAGGAGGAAAATTTATACGTTTTGATGCCCATGCATATTGATGGTAAGTAAAAATTAGGGGAGCGTTTTTGCTCCCCTAATAAATGTTTTGATATATGAAAAACACAAAGTTACCAAGTTTCGCCGTATATTTTATCTTCCATAGCCAATTTCCATAATTTTTCAAGACGAAGTAATTCCGGAGTGCTTAATTCGTATCCTTTACTGTTAAGATTAGTCACAATTTTTACCAATAGTTTTTCAAAAGTTCTAATATCCCACTTTTGAGTACCTTTTTTACTTTTTACGGGATAGACAGCGCCTTTTACAATAGCAACAATCCACTCCTTCTCAAACAAACTCTGAATTAAATGTCGAGGCGTCTCACCGGCGGTTCTATTAGCAGTAACCCATTTTCTTTTTATAGTGGAATCTGCAGAAGAACAATAGCTCGTGATCGAATCATCCACTTCTTCATCTTGAAAATCAATAAAAGCGAGTTCGGAAGAATAGAAGGATGGTGCACTTTCTAAAGAATCTATCCATTTTTGGGCATAGAAAAACATTTTATTCCCAGGCATCTTACACATGTCCCATAATTCTTTTAATCTTTCATCAGGTGGGAATGCTAGAATCCTATAATCATAAAAAGGATCTTCACCATTAAATTGCTGGAGTAGTCTTTTCTGAATAGCTTCAATAACAGGGCCATCTCTTTGTTCTTCGAGAAGATGAATTTGCCTTTCCACTAATTGACGGATTTCGCGCATCATATCTCGATATTCGTCACCGCCTCGGCCGGACATTAATATCTGAGGTAATAAACTCAACCACCCCATGGCTGGAGCTGGCGTTGAAGTGATATTAAATTGGATCCCATTTTCGCTTAATAAATGGTATAGATGATTGGCTTGGTAAGAGAATGACGATAAAGCAATTACACTTGGAGGGAAAAATGAGAATTCAAATGGGGATCTTCCCCTTCTGTCATTATTATAACGGCCCTCGTTATATTCCCTTGAAGATTTTTCTACCAATTCATTAAGGCTATTAACCTCTCTTCGCCATAAGTCCCAATACTCTTTTGATTTACTTAGTCGATCCTCAAATTGTAATTGGGCATTTTTTAGAATTTCCGTGAACGCTTCAGGAATTAGTGTGGGGAAATAATCATCTTTTAATGATTCAGATTCATCTAACCGAGATTTTAACCAATGTGAGTTTAATTTGGATGTTTCTGCTAAATTTTCAGGCTTCAAAGAATTATTTAAAACTTGAATGGACTGTTCCGCAGTTGACCATAACCTTCCTATATAGAATATTGATGCAAAATAAAAAGAAATGTTAGGGGTAAGTGTACTTTGAATAATGGGGGCAATAAATGAACGACCATAATCATCATCGCCGCGCCAATATTCATTATTTTGCGATTTTCTACCAAATTTATCAAAAGATAAAATCCATCTTACTGAACTATCATTTCGAATAATTTCCGGCAAGATAGCCAACCGACTCTCTCGAAGAGCGTTGTTAACGGTTGTGTCTAATTTTCTTTCAACGAGTTCCATTTCGTACTCCTTGGTTCATCATTAGAGCCGAAAATTCAGAACTCTCAAAAAATTGACGGAAAAATAATTTCACTTCGTTTTGTGACTGTAGGTTGCCCAGAGGGGAATTCCAGATAATATGACTGTCAAGATCTTTGAAAAAAATTAAGCAAGGCACATCTTTTGCTTGCAAGCCAAAAAATCTTGCTACTCTAAGAGCTTCTGATCTATCGTAGAGTAAATCAATGTCTGGTTCAAGTAACTGATTTATATTTATGTGATTTCCATCACCAATAGCGATCATACAATCTTGGTTGTTTTCAATAATAATTTTCTGGATGATGGGGAATATGGAATGTTTTTTTGCCTGAAAATTCGTTGTTTCTGCTGTTCGTCGTGTAATTAATTGGTTGCCATATATCTTCCACCAGGTATGACCGCTTTTTTGTGTCCTCGCAATCCACTCTTTAGAAGGAGATTCTATAACAAAGATTGCACATTTATCTCCTGATAAAAAATCAAGATCAAACAAGCCATCTTTCATGTAATCGACGAGAGCTCTATCAGAATTTGTATATAGTAAAAAACCAAATAGAAGGAACCCCTCTTTTTCCAAGAGCACCCATTTAATTTTTACGTCTTCGAGGCCTGGTATTGGGATCATAGACTATCAAGGAAAAGGAATACCTATTGCTTTTGTTATTATCGTTACGAATGGCGCAATCACTTTTGCTATATCGGCAACTTTTGCAGCTATATCTATGAATATTTTGAACTCTTCAAGGAATTTTTTCTTGTCTTCACTCGGCTTTTTCGCCAAAACAGTAGCTGTATGTTTGGCTTTCGACAGAGAAGGAATCAACTTCTGATCCCTTAATTTCTCGTGTTCATCGGGTAAATCCCGTATCACTTTTTGAAGATCTGTAATTGTCTCAACAACCTTACCCCAATTTTCGCCAGAGTTAGTTATAGATGCAGAGTTCGTCTTGGATAAAACCTGTGATAGGTTTACGAAGTTGTTATCACCAATTGTGACAACGGTATTGTCATTATCACTAACGTTGATTTTCGAAAAAAGGGGCATATCTCCCTCCGTAAAGCAATAAAACATTTAAAGTTTTCGACAGAAATTCCAAGATTATTAATTTATTCTATTCCAGTTTTCCTGTTTGTCAAGCGAATCAAGGCCGATAAATTCATTCTAAGAATAACAAACCATATGCCCCAAAAGTTTGGATCATTTGGTTTGTTATTCTGCTACACCCTTGTGTACAGAAATAATGAACGTTGGCTATTTTTGCTATTCAACGTTGGTTATTCAATCCATATCTAATCCA
>CAYNEJ010000205.1:0-3462 GCA_964396205.1 uncultured Syntrophaceae bacterium | reverse complement strand
TGGACCTCCTGATCCTGAAGGTGGGGGCCGACGAGGGCGTGGACAAGGCCAAAATGGAAGTGGAGTTGAAGGAAAAAGTCAAGCGGGCCGTGGAGTTGACGCCGAAGGTCGAGTTTGTGCCGTTCGCGGAGATCTTCAATCCGGGCCAGACCTTGAAGGCCACCCGGATCGTCGATCAGCGGCCGAAGGAATAACGGGCGACGCCATCGCCTCCCTTCCCCGACCGGCGGGGGAAACGGACGACCGGTCTCCGGCGCCACCGTTTCCCCCCAAGGCGCGGGGTTTGAGGCAGCGGAAAGGCGAACGGGCGGGGCGGAGCCGAGGACAAGATCCTTCCCGACGGGCGGGCATCTCCGAAACGGAGCGCCCGTCCGTATCGGGACGACGGAGAAACCAGCCGACATCCATGCAGGGAGCCGAAAAAAGGGAGGGCAGAACCATGGTGCTGGGAGATTTTCTGAAGAAATACGCTGCGGAACGTCCGGACCGGGAAGCCGTCGTCTTCCAGGGGCGGCGCTTTACGTTTCGGGATTACGACAGGCTGACGGACCGCGTCGCCGCGGGGCTCCTCAGGCTCGGGGTCCGGAAGGGCGACCGCGTCGGCATCTATATGCCCAACTGGCCGGAAAACGTCTTCTTCTACCTGGGTGCCGCCAAGATCGGCGCCGTGGCGGTCCCCGTGAGCTGGCGCTTCACACCCCAGGAAGTCCGTTTTGTCATCGACGACGCCGGGATCTCCGTTCTCGCCATGACGGCGGGATTCCTGGGAATGGACTTCGTACAGAATCTGGCCGCCGTCCGGGACGAGCTTCCCTCCCTCCGTCAGGTCGTCATCCTGGAGACGGACAAGGCGGCGGATGACATGATTCCCTACGAAAATTTCCTGGCCGAGGCGGAGCCGGACCTGGAAAAGGCCAAGGCGGCCGTGCAGCCGGACGATCCGACCCTGTTCATCTATACCTCCGGAACCACGGGCGTGCCCAAGGCCTCCGTCCTGACCCACCGGAACCTGATCTCCTACACCGACGGCCAGATCGCCAGTACCGGCTTCTCCGGAGACCACCGGCTCCTCCTGAACATCCCCCTGAACCACGTCGGCGGCGCCGTCATGGCCGTGGTCGCCTGCCTGAATGCGGGCAATACGATCGTCATGATGGACATGTTCAACCCCGAGGAGACCCTCAAGACCATCGAACAGGAGAAGATCTCCGTCATCGGCCAGGTGCCGGCCCAGTACGCCCTGGAGCTCCTGAACCCCAACGTGGATAAGTACAGCCTCCAGTCCATCCAGGTGGCCATCGTCTCCAGCCAGCCCTGCCCGTCGGAGTTGATCCTGGCGATCCGCGGAAAGATGGGCGTCACGCCCCGGAACGCCTACGGGCTCACCGAGGTGAGCGGGGCCGTCACGTTCACCCACCCGGACCACGGCGAGGAGAAGCTGAAATACTCTGTCGGCCGGGCCATCCCCGGCGTGGACCTCGTCGTCATGGACGAACGGAACAACATCCTCCCCACGGGCCAGGTGGGCGAAATCGCCATCAAGGGCGACCCCGTCATGAAGGGCTACTGGAAGCGGCCCGACGAGGACAAGCGGGTCTTCGACGACAGGGGATATTTCCACACCGGCGACATGGGCCGTCTCGAAGACGACGGCGCCCTCGTCATCGTGGGCCGGAAAAAGGAGATGTTCATCCGCGGCGGTGAAAACGTCTATCCGCCGGAGGTGGAGGAGGCCCTGGCAAAGCACCCCGACGTCCTGATGAGCGCCGTCGTCGGGAGGCCCGATCCAGTCATGGGCGAGGTGGGCCGCGCCTATATCATGCCGAAGCCCGGGACGAACCCGACAGCCGAGGGGATCAAGGCGTTTCTGAAGGACAGGCTGGCAAACTACAAGATCCCCGAGGACGTGATCTTCCGGGCCCAGCTTCCCCTCACCCTGCTGGGCAAGGTGAAGAAGCTCGACCTCTACGAAGAAATCAAAAAGGAGTTTGAGAAGCCGGTCTGATCCACAAACGAGATTTTTGCGCCATTCTCCTTGGATGAAAGGGAGGGAAGGACCGGCCTCCACCCCTCCGGAGCCGCCTTCCGCCCTTCATCCGCAGGGGGAGCGCCCGAAACAGCCCGTTCCACCCGAGCGGACGGGAACGGATAACCCAAGAAAGGAGTCATCATCATGGAAGTAAAAAATTTCACCGTTCTGGGAGCCGGAACCATGGGCCACGGCATCGCCCAGGCCGCCGTCCAGGCGGGTTTTGACGCAGTTCTCTACGACGTCAGCACGGAGTTCGTCGAGAAGGGAGCCGCCCGGATCCAGAAGAGCCTCGCCAAGCGGGTCGCGAAGGGAAAAATGGCGGAAGACCAGATGAAGGCCATTCTGGGCCGCCTGAAAACCTCCACGGACCTGGCAGAGGCCGTGAAGGACGCCGACTTCGTCATCGAGGCCGTTCCGGAGAACCTGGACCTGAAGAAGAAGATCTTCGCGGAGCTGGACAAGCTCTGCAAGCCCGGGACGATCCTGGCCACGAACACCTCCGTCCTGTCGGTAACGGCCGTGGCGGGGGCGACCAATCGGAAGGACCAGGTCGTGGGGACCCACTTCTTCAACCCCGCCGCGGTGATGAAGCTCGTCGAGATCATCTGCCCCGTCGGCGTGGCGGACAAGACCGTGGAAATCGCCCTGGATACGATGAAGCGCCTCGGCAAGACGCCCATCAAGGTGAAGGACACCCCCGGGTTCATCGTGAACCGCCTGCTGGGCCCCCTCTACATGACGGCCGCCCAGATGGTCCTCGAGGGAACCGCGACGGCGGAGGACATCGACACGGCGATGAAGCTGGGCGCGGGGCACCCGATGGGACCCTGCGAGCTGGCCGACTTCGGCGGCTTCGACGTCATCCAGATGGCCCAGGATTCAGTCTTCGAGTACACCCACTCGGAGGCGGACAAGCTGAACATCCTGTACCGCAAAATGATCGAGGCGGGCCGTCTCGGATTCAAGAACGGCAAGGGCTTCTACGACTACCTGCCGGACGGGACGAAGAAACCCTTCAAGGTTTTCTGATCCGGCACCATCACGGCCCCGCGGGTGAAACGGACGGTTCCCCCGGACCGGCGGCGGAACAGATGAAGGCGGGATTCCAGACACGGAAAGAAAGGATCATACCATGGAGTACAAGGACATCATCGTGACAAAGGACGGGGCCGTGGCGACGATCGCCATCAACCGGCCGGAAGTGCTCAACGCCATCCGGGACAACACCATGTTCGAAATCCAGGATGCGCTGAACGGAATCGAGAAGGACGACGCCATCCGCGTGGTGGTGCTCACCGGCACGGGCGACAAGGCCTTCGTGGCGGGAGGAGACATCTCCATCATGGCCAAGGGCGCCGGCTACCTGGACGTCATCCACGGCCTCCCGGCGGGGCAGCAGATCACCTGGAACATCGAACACTTCCAGAAGC
>CAYNEJ010000204.1:0-3475 GCA_964396205.1 uncultured Syntrophaceae bacterium | reverse complement strand
CAGGAGCCACCCTCATCCGGGGGGATGTTCAGTACGTCGTGACCGAGTTCGGCATCGCCTATCTCCACGGGAAGAACATCCGGGAGCGGGCCATGGAACTCATCGGCATCGCCCATCCGAAGTTCCGCGCCCGGCTGATGGAGGAAGCGAAGAAGGCCGGCCTCGTATACCGCGACCAGGCTTACATCCCCGGTGAGCGGGGGATGTATCCGGAGCACCTGGAGTCCTACCGGACCACCCGGAAGGGCTTCAACATCTACTTCCGGCCCATCAAGATCAGCGACGAGCCGCGCCTGAAGGACTTCATCTACTCGTTGTCGGAGCAGAGCATGTACCGGCGCTTCATCTCAGCCCGGAAGGACATGCCCCACGAGCGCCTCCAGCCCCTGGTGGTCATCGACTACACGAAAGAAATGGCCATCCTGGCCGTCACGGGCGGCGAGGAGAATGAGAGCATCGTCGGCGTGGGCCGCTACTACATCGAGCCGGACACCCACTCGGCGGAAGTGGCCTTCGCCGTCCGGGACGACCAGCAGAATCGCGGGATCGGCCTCGAACTGCTGTCGTACCTGACGTTCCTGGCGAAGCGCCAGGGGCTCCTGGGCTTCACCGCCACTGTCGTGGCTGGGAATGAACCCATGCTCCATGTATTTGAAAAGGGCGGTTTCGAGATGGAGCGGCGCAGCGGCGGCGGTGTCCATGAACTGAAGATGACCTTCCGGGAAGAGGGCTACAACCAGGGAATCCGTTGAGGGGGATGATGCAATGAAGGTGGCCGGCGTCGAAGAGATCCGGGCGATGGACCGGTGGGCGATCGAGAAACTGGGAATTCCTGAGGAAATTCTGATGGAAAACGCCGGGCTCGCCGCGGTTGCACTCTTGGACCGGGAAGCCGGCATCGCCGGAAAGCGTTTCGTCGTCCTCTGCGGGAGCGGAAACAACGGCGGCGACGGGCTGGTCGTGGCCCGGAAGATCCATTCCCTGGGCGGCGTCCCGAAGGTCTTCCTCCTGGGCGATCCGGCCCGGTTCCGGGGGGCATCGGCGCTGAACTTCGGGATTCTCAAGCGCCTGCCCGTGGACATGCGGCCGGCGGACGACCTCGCGGAGATCCGGAAATATCTGGCCGAAGCCGAGGCTGCCGTGGACGCCCTTTTGGGCACCGGCCTCGACCGGGACGTTGAGGGTCTCTACCGGGAGGCCATCGATCTCGTCAACGACAGCGGTCGCCGGATCCTCTCTCTTGACATTCCCTCAGGCATCAACGGCGACACCGGTGAAATCATGGGCTCCGCCGTACGGGCCCGCTGGACGATAACCTTCGGGCTCCCGAAACCGGGAAACGTCCTCTACCCGGGCTTCGGGTGCTGCGGAGCACTCTTCGTCTCCGGCATCTCCTTTCCCCCGGAACTGACCGGCCGGGAGGATCTGAAGATTGCACTGAACGGGTTCGTTTCTCTTCCTTTCCGGGATCCGGAGGCCCACAAGGGAGCGGTCGGGGACGTTCTCTTTATCGCCGGCGCCGCCGGCTACCTCGGGGCACCCCAGTTTGCCGCGCTTTCATTCCTCAAGGCCGGCGGCGGTTATGCGCGGCTGGCAGCTCCCGCCTCCATCGTGCCCTTCCTGGCCCAGGGAGCCGCCGAGGCGGTCTTCGTCCCCCAGCGGGAGACTTCCACCGGAAGCCTCGCCCGCAAAAACAGGGGAGACCTCCTGGCGCTGGCCGAAGCGGTGGACATGGTGGTCCTGGGACCGGGGTTGGGACTGGCGGCGGAGACGCAGACGCTGGCGAGGGAGCTGGTCAAGGGAATCGGCAAACCCGTCCTGGTCGACGGCGACGGCCTGACGGCCGTGGCGGCGGATCCGGGAGTCCTCCGGAAACGGAAGGCGCCGACGGTCCTGACGCCGCATCCCGGCGAGATGTCCAGGTTGACCGGAAAGACCGCCGGCGAGATCCGGCGGAACCAGACCGCCGTCCTCCAGGCCGCCGCGCGGGACCTCCACTCCATCATCGTCCTGAAGGGGGCTCACAGCCTGATCGGCTGCCCCGACGGGCGGGTCTTCGTCAACATGAGCGGCAACGCCGGGATGGCCACGGCGGGCTCCGGGGACGTCCTCACGGGAACGATCGCCGCCATGTTCGGAATGGGCCTGCCCCTGGAGCAGGCTGTCCGGAAAGGGGTCTTTGTCCACGGCCTGGCGGGGGACCTGGCGGCGGCCGCAAAGGGGGAAGACGGCATCACCGCCCGGGACATCCTCGAGTCCCTGCCCGCCGCCCTGAAGAAGGACCGGGAGACGCCGTCTCGCGAAAGGCAAGGCCTTTGCCGGCTTCCAGACGTTATCGGCTGACAGGTTTCCGGAAAAGCGTTCCCGGCGGATCAGGTTCGCCGTTCGAGGATAAACCCGGCGATGGTGACGAGATGGCTCTTTGCCTCGGAGGATCCGAAGCCGTTCAGGCATTCCTTCGCCTCCGCCACGAAGGCCTCCGCCTTCCCCAGGGTATAGGGAATGCCGTCGTGACGGCGGATGCAACCCACGACTTCCCCGACCCCGCCGGCGCCACCCGTCCGCTTCATCTCCTCGACGAGGCCGACGATCCGCCCGCGTTCCTCCTCGGAGCATCGGGAGAGCGCGACGATCAGCGGCAGGGTCAGCTTGCCTTCCTGGAGGTCCTTGCCGATGGTCTTGCCGAATTGTGATTCCTCCGCCAGATAGTCCAGGGTGTCATCGGTCATCTGGAAGGCCATACCCAGAAGGAGACCGAAACGCCGGAGCGCCGCCACCCGCTCCGGCCCGATCCCGCCCAGAATCCCCCCGATGGCGCAGGCCGCCGCCATGAGAATGGCCGTCTTCTTCTCGATGATGGTCAGGTAATCCTCTTCCGTGATGCCGGCATCACCGCTGCGGACGAGTTGAAAGACCTCGCCCTCGGACATGATGTTCGTCGTCTCCGACATCAGGCGGAGCACGTCGAGGTTCCCGTCGTCCGACAGGATGCGGAAGGACTTGGAGTAGAGAAAATCTCCCACGAGAACACTGGCGGCATTGCCCCAGACGGTGTTGGCCGAAGCCTTGCCGCGGCGGAGCCTGCCTTCGTCGATGACGTCGTCGTGCAGGAGCGTGGCGCTATGAATGAATTCCAGGACTGCGGCGAGTCGGGCGCTTCGCTCGCCCCGGTATCCGCTCAGGTTTGCGCAGGCCATCAGGAGCATGGGCCGGAAGCGCTTCCCGCCGCTGCCGATGAGGTAGCGCGAGATCTCCGGGATGAGGGCCACCTCGGAGCGGAATTCCCGCTCCATGAAGGCCTCGACCTGCCCGAGGTCGCCGGCATAATACTGAAAAACATCTTGAATCGTCATGGGAACCGCCGGTTGGAAGTGAGCCCGATGATAGGGAAGAGGAACAGCCTTGTCAATCCGAATCGGGCAATCGGGATAGGGGCGGTCAGGATTCCTGACCGTTCCCCTCCCACACCACCCGG
>CAYNEJ010000203.1:0-3550 GCA_964396205.1 uncultured Syntrophaceae bacterium | reverse complement strand
ATTTAAACGTGATCCAATAACCAAGAAAGAAATTCTAGCGTTAGGCGATCACCTTGAAATTCTTGGAATAAAAATTAAAGGTGAGCTGGCTAAAATTGAGATCGATGAAACACTTCCAATGATTCAGGTTCCGCCTGAAGAATTAATTAAAAGGTTATCATTTCATCCACTTGTTAGAGAAATCGAATCCGAACCGCTTAATTTATTTAAAAACGGACATTTTAATGAATCAGTTAGGAGATCTGCAGAACGATTTGAAACTGCAGTTCAACATTTGACGAGCCTGAATGATATCGGGAAATCATTGATGGGTAAAGCCTTCTCAGGATTAAAACCATTACTCCCTTTGAATAAATTAACAACTGAAAACGAAAAAGCATTCCAGGAAGGATATCAATTAATGGCTATGGGTTTAATGGGTGGAATACGAAATATATTCAGTCATGGAGACGAAAATGAAAGGAGTCCTGAAGAATGTTATGAAATGTTGCTCTTAATTAACTGGATGTTCCGGCATTTGCCTACATAATTACCAAATAATTAATTTCCTCTTACAAATGAATGAAAGTAGAATAGCATTTGTAATAATGCAAATTGGAAATGTAGAGCTTGATAAGTTGTATCAGGAGATCTATATTCCGGCAATAAAAGATGCAAATCTTAATCCAAAAAGAATTGATTTTGACGATGAGGGGAATCTGCTTAAGAAGGAGATAGTCGAGTATATTGAAAATGCAGATATTATTATTGCTGACCTTACAAATGAGAGACCAAATTGCTATTTGGAAATTGGTTATGCCATGGGATTAGATAAATACAAGAATATTATTTTTACAGCAAGAGAAGATCACCTTCCTGAAAGTCCCAATTTTAAAAAAGGTGGACCCAAAATTCATTTTGATGTATCAGGGTATAATATTCTTTTCTGGGATAAATCTAATTTGGAGGAATTTGCTGATAAACTTACTGAACAAATTAACCGTAGACTTTCTATTATTGGAAATGCTCCCTTAAAACAGG
Organism: uncultured Syntrophaceae bacterium; assembly: GCA_964396205.1. GTDB lineage: Bacteria > Desulfobacterota > Syntrophia > Syntrophales > PHBD01 > PHBD01. The sequence goes on along the minus strand of CAYNEJ010000203.1, from coordinate 2,530 downwards.
AGCGCCTTCTTTGGGAAGATTCATGGTTAAAAGAACAACAGGAACGAGCTCAGCAAAAACTTACTGAGCTAGGATTTAGAAGGCATTTACAAATTAAAATATCCCCAACTACTCCTTTATTACATCTCGTCCAATCAAACATTTTGAATATAGCAGATGAATCTCAGATAGAGGCTTTTGGATGGCCAATTGCCGTAGTTTTTAAAAATGTACCTGAATTTAAACCTATCCCAAAGAATGATGGAATTATTTCAGAGGTAGTTGGCTCAATTAATGGCACATCTTATGATTTTACTTATTTTAGGAAAAACGGTCAAATATTCATCACTAAAAGCCTCTTTGAGGATCCTAACTTTAAAGACTTGATTATTCCAGAAGCCCGAATTAAAAGGACAACAGAACTATTATTATATCTAGGGAGATTTTATTCAAGATGTAATTTCCCTAAAATGGAGCCTATCAACATTCAGATTAAATATGCCGGCATCTTTAATAATCAATTGCATCTAATAAATGGGAGATTTCTCCGGACCCCGGAAGCCTGCACTGAAAATGATTCCATCTCAGAAATTACTACAAATTGTTTAGAGATTGAAACTCAATTGCCAGTAATAGTGGAAAAACTCGTAAAAGACTTGTTCGTTCTTTTTGGCTTTTTTAGTCCTGATTTTGGTTTTGTCAAATCTATAGTTGATCAATTTGTGTCAGAAACTAACAGATCTTTAAGATAATTACTTGAATATGCCTAATTTTCAAAAAAGATTTTACCCAAGCGCGAATTAATATATTTTTTCAAATTCTTTCTTTATTCTACCTCTATAACGATCTATTACATCTTCCAGTAAATCCATAAATCCTTCTTTGTCGTCTGAAAATTCTTCGGAAATACAATTTTTTGCACATTGTTTTCTGGTTAAAAAATAAGTCCAATTCTCTTCTTCTCTATCTAATAGATATGTTGCAGCATATTCTTCAAGCCGGGCTTTGACAGTAATCATATTTATTATTTTACCCCTCGTACTATATCCAGAGTTGATCATTTCGGTCAAATAATCACCAAGTATTTTTTGATCTATTATTTTATCAAATAAGTCTTTATCAAACAATTTACCTTTCCCCAGCCTCCATGTTAGATCAAGAATAGAAAATCCAGTAATAAAAGAAACAAACTCTTCAACAATAAGCCCCTGATTAGGTTTTGCCCAGTTCATAAAATGATGAATTGCTTTTAAGGATATCGAATGAATAATATTTCTAAGTGATTCATATTTGTCGAATTTGAAAAACCTTAGAAATTCAGCGATACTTTCAGGTCGAAGTAAATAATCTACAGATAAACTTCTATCAATTAATTCTAGCATTTTGGTACTATAATTCCCTCGCCCAATCTCAGTAATAGGTGTCATATTATCCTTCTTAGCTCTATCGAGTGCACTCTGGGGAGGATATCCGGCAATTAGTTCATATAATGTAGCTCCCAATGCATAAATATCCATCCAAGGACCTTGAGGTATTGATGGATTGAATTGTTCAATAGGAGCATAATGAGGAGTAAAATAGATTCTGTAGTCCTCAGGTCTTAAAGCATTAAGATTACCAATTGCCCCAAAGTCAATTAATAAGGGTGTCCCGTCAACCCGTATAATAATATTATCAGGTTTTATATCACGATGTAATAATGACTTTTTATGAAGCTGAAGTAGTCCATCACAAAGAGGAATAAGGATTGTCTCAATCTCAGATTCTTCCAAACCTGATTTTCTGTTATTAATAATGTCACGAAGACTTTTTCCTGATTCAAAATCCATGACAAAGTATCCTGTGCCATTTGCAACAAAAAAACGATTAATTCTTACAATATTAGGATGACTAAACAATGCAAGATGCTGTGCCTCTTTAATGAAATCATGTAATCCAGCATCAAACTTCGTTTTGTTTATTGGCTGAATTAATGGATTTTGTTTTCTAAAAGCATTTCGTTGAGGTGTATATTCCTTTATAACACAAACTCTTTTTAAGTAATTATCCATGCAATAATAAGTTGTCCCAAAACCACCTTGGCCAAGGCACTTAATTATTTGATACTCATTAATTATTGTTCCAGAGGCTATTGGTGTAATAAACTTTTGATCGAAATATTCTTTCATAATTGAGATGGAGTTTTTTTCCTAGTGAATTAATTGAAGTATGCTTTTTTACAGTGTAGATTATGTTGTATTATTCTCAAATATAAATCATTCCTGCGTTTATTTTGAAGATCATATTTAGTCAAACAGTGAATAATCGTTTTTAAATTCAAACTTTTTAAAAATCAAAATAAGTAATAGTATCTCGCAGAATATGAATATATTAGCTTCTACAATGATTCAATTTCTTATGGCACATGAAATATTCAAACCCCTGTCAGAGGAGGAACTTAAAGCCAGAGTTAACGATTTTATAAACTCCTTCATTGAACTTAACAGAAAAAACCAAGCCTCGCTTGACGAGCTTAAGGAAAGCTACCATACTGCTGACCTTATGCTTTACC
>CAYNEJ010000202.1:0-3552 GCA_964396205.1 uncultured Syntrophaceae bacterium | reverse complement strand
GGAGACGATGGCCAGAGTCGAGTTGAACACCCGCGCGCCGGATTTCGCGCTGCCCGACCTCAACGGGAAAAGCATTTCGCTTTCGGATTATCGAAACCGGAAGAATGTCCTGGTGGTCTTCAACCGCGGATTCATCTGACCGTTCTGCCGCCGGCACATGGCGCAGTTGCGCCGCGATTATCAGCGCTTCGTGGATTTGGACACGGAAATCGTCGTCGTCGGGCCGGAGGATGCCGGGTCTTTCCGGAAGTACTGGGAGAAGGAAAGCCTGCCGTTTGTCGGGCTGCCCGATCCCTCTCACACCGTCCTGAAGCTGTACGGCCAGGAGGTGAAGATTTTCAAGCTGGGTCGGATGCCCGCACAGATGCTCATCGACCGGTCCGGCATGCTTCGGTACGTGCATTACGGTCATTCGATGGCCGATATCCCTCTCAATGAAGAGATCCTCGATCTGATCAGCCGTCAGAATCCGGATGCGCGCTGATATCCCAGGGGCGGCATTCCGGTGTCCGCCCGTGAGAGCGATTTGCAGCGCCGGGGTCCGGGTGTTCAGCGCTTCGCCAGGCCGCCGTCAGGCGGCTTTTCCACGGCTGCTTCACCGGGGGCGCGAGGCTTGATTTTTTCGGGGATTCATGACATGGAAGTCCGCAACTTTCTACCCGAAAAAGGAAATTTGCCGATGCCGGCCGATCCTGTCCGCACCTCCATCTCCGCCCTGCTCCAGGGGGATCTTCCCCTGACAGCGCGTCCCTTCGCGGAGATAGCGAAAGCCGCCGGGACGACGGAGGAAAAAGTCCTGGAAGAGCTGCGGGGCATGAAAGCGGCGGGGATCGTCCGGAAGTTCGGGGCGGTTCTCCGGCATCAGCGGGCCGGATACACCCGGAACGTCATGGTTGCCTGGGAGGTGCCGGCAGACCGCTGCGACGAGGCGGGGCGGATTTTCGCGTCCCGCCGGGAAGTGACGCACTGTTATCATCGGGACCCCTCGTTTCTCGGCCGTTACAATCTTTTCACCATGGTTCACTTCCGGGAGGGCGAGGGGGACGGGTTTCTCGAGGACCTCGCCTCCGGTGCGGGGGCTGAACACTATCTGGTCCTGGAGAGCCTGGAAGAGTTGAAAAAAACCAGCATGGAGTATTTCTGACATGGCATGGACATCGGAAGACTGGTTCAACCTGGCCTGCGAGCTGATTCCCGGTGGGGTCAACAGCCCCGTCCGGGCCTACCGGTCCGTCGGCGGGATGCCGTTTTTCGTCGAGGGGGCCGCGGGTTCCCGGATCCGGGATATTGAGGGGAAGGAATATGTCGATTATGTCGGTTCCTGGGGGCCCATGATCCTGGGACACGCCCACCCGACCGTCGTTGCCGCCATTGCCGAGGCCGCCGCCCGGGGAACGAGCTACGGAGCCCCGACGCCCGGGGAAGTGGAGATGGCCATGCTCCTCGTGGAGACCTTTCCGTCCATGGAGAAGGTCCGACTGGTTTCCTCCGGGACGGAGGCTGTCATGAGCGCCGTCCGCCTCGCCCGCGGATTCACCGGGCGGGAGAAGATCCTGAAGTTCGAGGGATGCTATCACGGCCATGCCGATTCGCTTCTCGTCAAGGCGGGATCGGGTGTCGCCACCTTCGGGATTCCCGGAAGCCCCGGAGTGCCGAAGGAAGTGGCGGCGCTGACGATTACCGTGCCCTTCAACAACCCGGCGGCGCTGGAGACCGCGCTGGCCGCCCACGGCGATGAACTGGCCTGCGTGATCGTGGAGCCCGTGCCGGGAAACATGGGAGTCGTCCCTCCGAAGCCCGGGTTCCTGGAGGCATTGCGGGACCTCACCCGGGAGCGGGGGATCCTGCTCATTTTCGACGAGGTGATCAGCGGATTCCGCGTCGCCTGGGGTGGCTGGCAGACCGTCCGGGACATCGCTCCGGACCTGACCTGCCTCGGGAAGATCATCGGAGGCGGCCTTCCCGTGGGCGCCTTCGGGGGCCGGGCCGAGATCATGGACCATCTGGCCCCCGCCGGGCCGGTCTACCAGGCGGGCACCCTGTCGGGAAACCCCCTGGCCATGGCGGCGGGGCTGGCGACGCTCCGGATTCTGAAGGAAAATGAGGAGCACTACGAATCGCTGGACCGGAAGACCTTCAGCCTCTGCTTCGACCTGCAGGCCCTCTTCGAGGAAAAAGGGATCCCCGTGACCGTCAATCGCTCGGGCTCCCTGTTCACCGTCTTTTTCAACCCTGGTCCCGTGACGGATTATACGACGGCCGCGAAGAGCGACACGGAGGCGTTTGCCCGCTGGTTCCGGGGAATGCTGGAACGGGGGATCAGCCTGCCGCCGTCCCAGTTCGAGGCCTGCTTTGTATCCTTCTCCCATACGGACGAGGACTTCGAGAGAACCCTGACCGCGTGCCGGGAAACACTGGCGGCGTGGTGAGAGATCGGATTCGGAAGATGCAGGACCAGACATCCATGATCCTTCCTCCGGCCGGTTCCCGGCCCCTGGCGGAGTACGAGGCGGCCTTCGCCCGGCGGGAGGACCCGTTTCTCATTCATTACACCCTGGGAGAGGGAGGGATCGGGAAATGGGCCTGGACGAGAGGTCAGTTCCGGGATCTCGCCGTCGGAGCTGCCGCCGCCCTGGCCCGGCTCGGGGCGGTCCGGGGATCGCGGGTGCTTCATCTCTTTGCGGCCAACAGTCCCCGCGATCTGGCCTTTCGACTGGCTGCCGTCCTGGCGGGGACCGTCCCGGTGACGGTCAACTGGCAGGCCGACGACCTGGAGCGGATCGCCTACAAGGCCCGGGTGACGGAGGCGCGCATCGTCGTTCACGAGGGGCAGGACCCGGAGCGCCTGGCCTCCCTGTCCTCCCTCCTGCCGGACGCGGCCTTTCTCGATGCGGCGGATTTCGGCCATGAGGATGGAGCTCCCGTATCGGCGGGGCCTGCCTGGGAGGACGAGCGGATCATCATCTTTACGTCCGGGACAACGGGCCTTCCCAAGGGCGTCCGCCTGTCCCACCGGAGCTACCGGACGAACCGACTCACCTTCGAGGACTATTTCGGCTTGAAGGCGGATGACCCGCTGGACCTTGTCCTCGTGAATCCCCTCCATCACGCCAATTCCTCCGCCATGTCCGACTGGGGACTCCGGAGGCCCGGCGCGGTCATTCACCTGGTCTCGCGATACGGGACGGCTTTCTGGCGGATTCTTACGAAGGCCGCAGAGGGTCGGCGGGGACTCCTGGTGACGGCCCTGGTGGCCCGGCACATCGATTTCCTGGAGGATATGGACCGGGAAGGGACGCTTCCCTTGGAGAAGGATCGCCTGGAGAGGGCGCTACGCAATACGGAAATCCTCATCGGCTCCGCCCCCGTGGGGCCGACGACGGTCCGGCGCATCCTGCACTGGTGCGGCCGCCCGCCCCGGGTTCGCTTCGGGTCCACCGAGACGTGCCTCCAGGTGGCGGCGATTCCCGGGACGATGGCTCCGGAAACCGTCGTCAACGCCTTCGAGCGGGGCTGGAAACACGAGCACCGGGGCGAGCGGGCCGAGGGATA
>CAYNEJ010000201.1:0-3694 GCA_964396205.1 uncultured Syntrophaceae bacterium | reverse complement strand
CTATTGAAGTTGCACAAAATCTGGGAGTTAGATGTGGAAAGACAGAACTATTTTCTCTCCGGTGGATTGATATTGATTATGATCGAAGTTATATAAAAGTTTTTTCGAATAAAACAAAAACATGGAGGATGGTTCCTTTTACTAACAGATTTGGTGAACGTCTAAAAGAGGTCCAAACAAAATCTAAGACACCTTACATCTGTGAATATCGAGGTGGGAGCAACAACATTGCCCGTCCCATTGAACGAATCCATAAATCATGGAGAACGGCTTTAAAAAAATCAGGTGTCGGTTATTATTGTGTGTTTTATGATGTTAGACACCTTTATGCATCAGAGCTTCTTCATCGAGGAGCGGACTTGCTGAGTGTTTCTGCGCTGCTGGGTCATGCGTCTACAAAAATGACAGCAGATGTCTATGGTCACGCGAATACGAAGAGTATATTGAATGCCGTATCACTCTTGGAAGAAAGACAACGCACTGAAAAAAGATCGCGGTACGGTATAGGGGGGAAAGCTCCCTTGAGAGAGGGGTAATGTGCATCTCAAATTTTTGTGACAAAACATTTCTGCTTGCGGGGGGGGCTTTTGAGGCTCCCCTGCACGTCTTGTATATCCATGTTTCGTTGAAGCCAGAATGGCAGCCAAAAGAACGTTTGTCTATCGTTGGGAGAGTGACCCCTGACGATGCCAGGCGGTCTCGGTATTGATTGTCACCGCTGAAGATCCACTTTGTGATCAGCAGAATGAATCAACTTCATAATCGTCTCAATGGAGCCAGTTGATGAATCACTGCGGTAGCCCCCCATGGCCATCAGGCATGCGGAAATGGTCTTTGCTCTTGCATTCTCCCGCCGGATGTAATACACCACGGCCACGTTTGGTGTGACAGAAAGTGTCACAGAAAAACTGAACCGAGAAATTTGCTCTCAGTAAAATCAACAAGTTGGACGTGAGGGGTTCGATGGCGCTCTTTCCCCCTCATCTCCACCATTTCTTTTTCCACCTCATTTGTTTGCCCCCGTAGCTCAGGCGGATAGAGCACCGGATTCCTAATCCGGGTGCCGAGTGTTCGAGTCACTCCGGGGGCACCATTTTATTGGGCTCCCGCGATTTGCCCTTTTTTCGATGTGTCTACATTTGTCCACACCTGCCCGATTCTTTTAGACATCGAATATTCTTCCAAGGTGTCCGTGTTTTCTTTCCGGAATCGCTCAAATTCATCCCTTGAAACCAGGAGTCACCGCAGATATGTCATCGCCAATGTTAAAAGTCTCCTGAACGTCGGAATAAAATGTCCTCCCAGCGAGGTAGCAGGGTGTACCTTCAGAGAATCGCGAAAGTCTCTGGAGGTGCCCGCCATGCTCGACAAGGAGGACTGGATGGAGATTAAGGCACAGATTGCGAAAGGGGTCTATCGGAAGGACATCGCTCGCCGGTTGGGCATTCATCCGAAGACGGTGAGCCGGGCGTGGCGGCAGTCTGACCGCCAGCCTGTCGCGCTCTGACCTGGTGGTGCTGGATGAACGGAGCTATCTGCCGTTCTCCAAAAACGCAGGCCAGTTGGTCTTTCACCTGCTCTCGAAGCTCTACGAGCAGACTTCGGTGATCATCACCACCAATCTCGCCTTCGGGGAATGGCCCCAAGTCTTCAGTGACAAGAAGATGACCACCGCCATGCTTGATCGGATCACCCATCACTGCGAGATCATCGAAACCGGGAACGACTCCTGGAGATTGAAAAACAGGGCATCCTGATCCGATTGCTCAGGAAAGTTCTTATCGAAAAACTTCAACGCTTGGGGGTGGGTCAAAATTGGATGCCGATGGTGGGTCAATCTTCAATGCCGATTAACACGCCGAACTGAGCGCTCACTTTTGCGAAAATCCATTCATGTCAGCTCGTGCCTGGACGTTGAGATCGTTTAGAAATGCGTCCAGTCCTCCTGCTGCCATGGCGGGACCGCAAGCAAATAGTGTCAACAGCATGATAAGAAACAATTTTTTCGTGGCTCTCTCTTCTTTCTAGAATACATTCATTGTCGGACTAACTATTACTTTGCAACGCATCACCTATTCCAGTATTTATCCTTCAATCCCGTTTTTACTAAATACCGAGCAAATTTCAAGTCTTCTTCACTTGTATGCATATAGAGCCAGTTTCGACTATAGTTCAGCATGTCATAAGTCAGTTGTTCCTTCCCTTTAGAATATTCTTTTATAAATATTGATACTTTATCAATGAACTGGTCATGCATCTGTTTCTGTTCCTCTAAACCAGTGTATCTTGTTTCGAACATAAGGTGAGTTTCGTCACGGAAATGGTCCGATGTATATTGAACAAGGTCCTCGAGCACATTCAGCAACTCATCGGATCTTTTTTCGTATAATTCTATCAAGTTGTTTGTTATGGCGAAGAGTTTCTGATGTTGGGCGTCCAGCTTTGCCACGTGCATACTCAAATTGGAAGTCCATTCAACGCGTTGGATCTTGTTATCCGGTGAATCACTGATCATGTGTTCCATTGGGACACCTCCGAGATCTCCTAAGTGGTCATAATTCCGGGATGATGCTGGATGCCTTCTCTATGCAAAAGCTACCCGTTTGGAGGACAATTAATATGGAGCGTGAACCTGTTTGGGGGAGATGTCAAGGGATCAGAACGATAGGGAATGCAAGTAAATGGAAATGCGAGTATTTAAAGGAAATATGACGCACGGATAACGCACCACGGTTCGTTTTTCGCCCCCAGATAACGAGATATAACTCCTCCCCAAACCTTTTTCAGTCGTCCAGGAAGGGAGATCTGTATTGGTGGTTATATAGGGGGAGGATCAATCAAGAAAGTGTTCCTGAGGGGGGATGGGAAATTATGAGTCGTGTTGGTATGGGGTAAGAAAACGCAAGAGTCTGCGTATTTCTAAAATTCGAAGTTTTCTGATTTACAATAAAAAAGACGAGAGCCACTTATGCCGTCTTGTCTTTTTACTGGAGTCTCTCATTCAAGATTCGGTCTATAAGGGTGACAATCACCACAAAGACCCTATGACTCTCTTTTTGTTTACTTCCAGTAGAACAGACTCAATACGGACACGGCAGTATCTCGTCTTCAATTTATATCTACATATTTCTCAAAGAGCTTTTGTAAAACCAAAAACGATTCATATATCAAATCTTTATTTGCAGTGTGCTCGCGTTTTTTAGTAATGTCAAGTTATAAATGAAATAGATAATGCCTTCTGGAACCTTCTCGAATTCACCAGGTAAGGAGATCTTCTTTTGACAGCATTTCACATGAATCAGTTGTTACTATTTTTTGCTAGTTCGAAAATCATTCTGAATATCAGCGACTTCCTTCTTTTCTTTACGATATGAAAGAAATGCGTGAAGAAACCATCCCATGATAAAACCGATAGCCATAATGAAAAAAATCAACAGTGCTAGTGACAAAGATATTTCCCAGAAGAAAATACTTACCTTGACAGCTGCAACATTCTGTATTGTAAATACAAGGACAAGGCAGGCAACAATGATAATCATAATAATCTTAAAATGCATGTTTTTTCCTCGAAAATATTGGTTAGCAGGGCGATAATATTACTGTATATTCAGTATACAAAGACCGTCAATTCGTGTCAATTAAATAATAGCCGGTTATTATCATTCTAAAACTTTCATAAGTCATTCAGAGAAGG
>CAYNEJ010000200.1:1385-3806 GCA_964396205.1 uncultured Syntrophaceae bacterium | reverse complement strand
CACCGGCAAACAGCGAAAAAGGCTACATCTACTTTTACAGGGAATCGTCGATGTTGGGAGCCGCCAGGGGAATATATCTCGTTGTTGACGGGAATCGAGTCGGCGGGGTCAACAGTGGAAGCTACTTTGTCTATGAGGCCGCACCTGGAAGTCATTGGATTGCCGCAGAAAATTCTATTGAAGGAGTAGAAAAAACGAAGAAAGCGCTCAATGTAGCCGCAGGCAAAGAATATTTCGTCAGGACAACGATCAACTTTGGACATCCGGATGCCTGGGGAGACATTCATCGCGTCGGCGAGGAAGAGGGAAAAGAAGCAATCAAGTCATTGAAATATGCAACACTGAACGAAAAGTAAAAAAGTTATTTCTTAACAACATGATGAACTATCCATCAGAACAGGCCTCCGGCTTTGCCGGAGGCTACTATTTAACTCCGTCATAAAAAAAATAAAGAACCAATTTTTGAGGATATCAAAATGCAAAGAACAAAAAATTACTCCAAAATGATTTGCTGGTTACTGGGTGTAATCATTCTAATCGGGTGTTCACCGGGAGCTTCCACAGTCGTAAATATCCGTCGCGATCATTACAAGCCCGATATGGGACAAGTCCTTCACGAGCTTTATAAAGAGCGGAAAGTTTTCCTGAATTCCGTCATCGACGAATCGAAGGACACAACGAACTTCTATTCATACAACTCCGACCGTTCAGTCGCTTTTTGCTATTTCTATGAAGGGAATTCATGGAACCAGCCGCTTGCCTCTTTCTACTGGTATGCCTACCAAAAGGCCCTCGAATCGATGGACATGATCGTTGAAGAGAGAAAGCCTTCCAAGGACTCGCCGGAACTTACCATAACATTCAAATCGATCAACAGCCAGCAACTGCATTTTCATGTCCTTCTCATATCCAAAACAACCCCGCAAAAAACATTATCGAAGGATTATACAATCTCAATGCCCCTGCAGAATGCTATCAATCCTGAATCCATGGAGAAATCCGCCTATGCAATGATCGACAAGACGGTGATCATGATTCTTGGCGATCCGGAGTTTCAGAAAACATTCTTTAATAAAGTGGATGACAGGCAGACCGCCACAATCATCGGCAGACAGAAACCGTGAAGTCAATTCCGCAGAAGCTTTTTTATACCGTACTCACAATCAAGAAAAGAGGAGAAATGGCATGAAAAAAATTATCATCTCATTGTTACTTGCAATTATCTTCCCATCTCTGGTTTTTGCCTCAGCTTATGGAAACTATGACGTAAAAAAAGTTTTTTCTCTCAAAAAAGACAATGTGGGCAAGAATATCGTGTCCGTCGATAGAGACTATCTAGAACAAATTCTTAGTGATTTGAAGAATCATGCCGGCAACTATCCTGTAAAGTTCGATTCTTCAGCGGACAAAGAACGAGCTGTGAAGAATGTCATGTTTCTGTCCAACGTTCTTGATATTCTCAACAAGAGCGAGAAAGCAGAACCAAGCATTCTGCTTCATACGGGAATACTCAACAGCATCGGTCACAACCTTGACATTCAGAATTCGACAGAACGGGCCAATGCTGCATTTCAGCGATTGTTGAAATCTTCCCCCAATGATCCACAAGGCAATTACCATTATGGTGTGTTCCTCGGTAACAGCGGTCAGGCGAAAGAAAGCATTCCATACTTGGAGAAGGCCCTGCGGCTGAATGTAAAGAATGCCGCCTATTCTCTCGGAATGGCCTACGTCGCAACCGGTGATAAAGACAGGGGCATAGAATATCTGAAACAATATTCAACAAATCATCCGGATGACAAAAACATTCAGCCTTTAATCAATGATGTCCGAAGCGGAAAGTATCGTGTGATGCATGTGGTTGAGAAAGGACGTTCATCAAGTTCTTGGGAAAAGGCGAAGAAAACATCGGAAGTTTTTCAAGTCGATCAGCCGGAAGGGTATCTTGTCTCCTTACGTGTGGATCGAACGGACATGCTGATGATCGAGATGATTCCAACAGGCCAGACACGGAAAGACTTTTTGGAAAGCCTGACTCAAGTGCATATCAAATCAAAATCCAAGTACACAACATTAGATTTTTACAAAGGAATGACCTCCAAAATTCTGGACACTGCCTGCAACGGCGGTGAAATGCACGAAATATCAAAAGATACGGATAATCACTATCCATGCATGATCTTGTTTTCCGAATGCCCGGCTCCTAAAAAATCCGGTAAGCCTTTTTATAAATTATCCAAGACTATCGAAGGGAATGAAGGCTTATATCTACTGGAAAAAGAATGGAGAAACAAACCGGCCAAGCACGACAGGGAGAAATGGGAAAAGATCTTTCGTGCATCCACTCTTTGTGATCTCGAAAGGCCGGGCCATCCCTGTCCCACAAACCTAAAAAAACATAAAACAGGCGAAACGAAGAGC
>CAYNEJ010000200.1:0-1285 GCA_964396205.1 uncultured Syntrophaceae bacterium | reverse complement strand
ACAAGGGTTATATTTTTAAAATTTTGACACCAGTTGAAACAGCGCCGCGAATTACAATGGACATATTACACAACAAAAACGCGGTTATTACTTATATAGCACTCCAATTATTTTTATTTTATTTATTGATGTCTCCCCCCATCCCGGATCCTTTTTGCATGTTCATGCCCGTTATTTGTACGTTCTGGCTTTTCTTTATGAGCTTCAGAAGATTAAAACCAATCCAATTTATTATAATATATTTGTCATTTCTGACCTTGGGCATGATGTTTGGCTTTTTATCTTGCGACATCAAAACAGCACTGTACTACAATGACCCCTATAACTACGTCAGCTTCACTTATGCAATGTCATTGCCATTACTGATCATATACTCATTATACTATGGTTCTTCTAAAACGATCCCCACTGTTATGAAATACGAAAAGCTACGCCTGATGGCGCTTTATTTATTTATGTTCTTTTTAGAATATCATTCTGTAGTCTTCAAATTTAGTTTTGATTAATTAATTCCTCAAGGAGGAATCACATGCCTTACATTACCGTTTACAGCAAAATACCTTCTTCGCAATTCTTTTCAAACAAATCATTTATGCACTCATTCATACAATTGAATCACGACATAAAACAAGTATACGGCTTTTACAATAAAGCCGGTATCACAGACGGTAAACCAGGCCAGATTCTGGATGACAGCTGGCGCGTTGAAACAGGAGATTATCAGGCAAAAAAAGACATATATGTAACGGAGGAACAATACAATCGCATTGTAGAAAGGATCAACGAAAGCATCAAACATTCGGGGAATTATAACTATATAGCGTTTCTGACAAAAGACGCAAACGATATTGAATGTACGATGTGGGTCAACAATTTGTTAACCGACAGCGGTGTTATAACAGAGTTAACCAAGTTTCAAACTCCGATCGGTCAATATTTCTGGATGAAGTATTCAGATAACCCCTTATTGTCAGCGGAACAGTTAAAAAGCATAGAAGATGATTGGATTCGTCACTACAATATACAAAAAGAAAAAGGAAGATTCTTTAAAGATTATTATCGTGGATTTGGCGAATATAGAGTCGCCTACATGTCCAGAGATAAAAACCATATAACATGTCAATTAATGTACAAAGATAACAAACCTGAATAGTGAGGTACTCTTGTCATGAAATTCAATCAGATTCATGATCGTGCAGCATACGAACAACAACGATTCAATTTCATTAAGATCGACGTGATCGCCCCCTTCGGTTCCGTGGAGGAAGTCGTCAAGGATCTCAAG
>CAYNEJ010000199.1:0-3854 GCA_964396205.1 uncultured Syntrophaceae bacterium | reverse complement strand
AAGAGGTGCGGATTTGAAATCCGTCATGGATCGGCCCCTCTTCCCGGCCCGGTGTCTGAGTCCCGCAGGCCGCGTCCTGACAGGAATACCTTGATCTTCCCATCCGCAATTGCTATAAAATCGAACCGGTATGACATCTTCCCGGAATCGGGAAGCAGGGGAGGGATCCGAGGATGCTCAAGGGGCGGCGTGTGGTGCTGGGAGTGACGGGGGGAATCGCGGCATACAAGTGCGCCGAGTTGACCCGTGAGCTGATCCGGCAGGGAGCCCAGGTGAAGGTCATCATGACCGAAAGCGCGCGGGAGTTCGTGACCCCGCTGACGCTCCAGACCCTGTCGGGAAATCCCGTCTACACCGAGCTTTTCACCCTCATCCGGGAGCAGGACATCGCCCACATCGCCCTGGCGGAGTATGCGGAACTGATGATCATCGCCCCCGCCACGGCCAATATCATCGGCAAGGCGGCCGCCGGCATCGCCGACGATCTTCTCACGACGGTCCTGATGGCCGTGAAGGCGCCGGTCCTCTTCTGTCCCGCCATGAACACCCAGATGTACGCCGGTCCGGCCCTCCAGCAAAACCTCCGGAAGCTCGAATCCTGGGGTTACCACATCCTGCCCCCGGCATCGGGGCCGCTGGCCTGCAAAGCCGAAGGCCAGGGCCGCCTTCCGGAGGTTCCCGAGATCGTCGAGGCGGCGGCGTCCGTCCTGACACCGAAGGACCTGGCGGGTGAGCATGTCCTTGTCACGGCCGGTCCGACCCGGGAGCCTTTTGACCCGGTTCGTTTCATCACCAACTATTCCTCCGGGAAGATGGGCTATGCCGTAGCCCTCCAAGCCCGGCGGCGCGGAGCCCGGGTCACCCTCGTGAGCGGTCCGACGTCGCTGCCGGCGCCGGCCGGCGTGGAGGTCGTCCACGTCGCAAGCGCAATGGAGATGAGGGACGCCGTCCTGTCGCGCCTGGCCGGAGTGACCGCCGTCATCAAGGCGGCCGCCGTGGCGGATTATCGGCCGGCGACGCTCCGGGAAGAGAAGATCAAGAAAAAGGGCGGGTCGCTCCTGATTGAACTGGAGCGGAATCCGGACATCATCCGGGAGATCGGGCGCAAAGCGGGGAGAAGGGTCCTTGTCGGGTTCGCCATGGAGTCGGAAAACCTGCTGGAAAACGCCAGGACCAAAATGGTCGAAAAGAATATGGACCTGATCGTGGCCAACGACCTCCGCGAAGAGGGTGCCGGTTTCCAGTGCGACACCAATGTCATTAAGATTCTGGACCGCAAGGGAAACATCGAGGCTCTGCCGCTGATGGACAAGGCCGAGGCGGCCGGCCGGATCCTCGACCGGGTCAGGGACCTCCTGAACGACAAGAAGCGGAGACGGAGGGGATGAGCAGCCCATTGACGGACCCATCCGAGGATCTGCGGCAGGTCGTTTCGTCTCTGCGGGAATACGTGCAGTGGGAGCGTGATTCCCGGCGGCGCATATCCTTCTTCAGCGCGGCGGGTTCTCCGCCTGCGGAGCAGGAACCGGCGCGGGAAGCGCCGGACGGGAAGGATGCGGTGGCTCTTCCGGAGAGGGGAACCCTGGAAGGTGTCCGGGAGGAGCTGGGAGACTGCCGGCGCTGCCCTCTCGCGGCCTCCCGGAAGAACCTGGTCTTCGGCGAGGGGAACCCGCAGGCGGAACTCGTCTTTGTCGGCGAGGCGCCGGGGGCCGACGAGGACGCCCAGGGTCGGCCGTTCGTGGGGAGGGCGGGACAGCTCCTGACCCGCATCATCGAGGCCATGAAGCTCAGGCGCTCCGACGTGTACATCTGCAACATCCTGAAGTGCCGTCCTCCGGGGAACCGCAATCCAGCCCCCGCTGAGATCGGGGCCTGCGAGCC
Source organism: uncultured Syntrophaceae bacterium (assembly GCA_964396205.1). Taxonomy (GTDB): domain Bacteria; phylum Desulfobacterota; class Syntrophia; order Syntrophales; family PHBD01; genus PHBD01. The sequence continues at coordinate 1,973 of CAYNEJ010000199.1, read as the reverse complement.
CTTTCTCCGGAAACAGCTGGAGGTCATCCGGCCGCGGGTCATCTGCGCCCTGGGGACCTTTGCGGCGAAGACCCTGCTGAATACGGAGTCGCCCATCACGGTCCTCCGGGGCCGGTTTCACGATTACCAGGGGATCCGGCTCATGCCGACCTATCACCCGGCCTATCTCCTCCGGAACCAGGGGGCGAAAAAGATGGTCTGGGAAGACGTCCAGATGATCATGCACGAATTGGGGATCTCATGAAAAAAATGACGATGCGGATCCTGGGAATCGGCCTCCTTGCCCTTTTCATCCTGTCCGGCCCGGCATCGGCCGCCGCGGAGGATAAAAGGCCGGTATTCGACCTGATCACGGTGAGCGCCGCCATCACCCCGCCGATCGCCGAGTATATCGCTCAGGGCATTGCCGAGGCCGGGAAATCGGGGGCCGCCGGCCTGATCCTGCTGCTCGACACACCCGGCGGGCTCGACCTGGCCATGCGGGACATCGCCAAGGCGATCCTCAACGCGCCCCTGCCGGTGATTGTCTATGTCGGTCCGGCGGGAGCCCGGGCGGCCTCGGCGGGGGTCATCATCACCGTCTCCGCCCACGTGGCTGCCATGTCGCCGGGCACGAACATCGGGGCGGCCCATCCGGTGGCTCTCGGATTCGGCGGCGGCGGCGACAAGACCATGATGCAGAAAGTGGAAAACGATGCCGTGGCCTATGTCCGGGGCATCGCCAAGCAGCGGAACCGAAACGAAAACTGGGTGGAGCAGTCCGTCCGGAAGAGCGAGTCCATCACGGCGGAGAACGCCCTGAAGCTCAATGTGATCGATTATGTCGCCACCGACGTGAATCATCTCCTGGCCCAGATGGACGGCCGGGAAGTGACCCTTGTGTCCGGCAAAAAGACCCTCCGGACCCAGGGGGCCGAGGTCAGGGAAAAGAAGATGGGGACCCGCCAGAAGATCCTCACGGCCCTGAGCGACCCCAATATCGCCTACATCCTGCTCCTGGTGGGCCTGGCGGGGCTTTACTTCGAATTCGCCAACCCGGGGGTCATCCTCCCGGGGGTGATGGGAGGGATCTCGCTGATCCTGGCCTTCTTCGCCCTCCAGACCCTGCCGGTGAATTACGCGGGGGTGGCCCTCATCCTCCTGGGGATCGTGTTCTTCATCGCCGAGATCAAGGTCATCAGCCACGGGGTCCTGACCATCGGCGGCGTCATTTCCCTGGTTCTGGGCTCGCTGCTCCTGTTCGACTCTCCCGAGCCGGCTCTCCGGGTCTCCTGGGGAGTCCTCGTCCCGGCGGTGATCCTGGTTTCCCTGTTCTTCGCCGCCGTCGTCAGTCTGGCGGTGAAGGCCCAGCTCCGGCAGAAGAGGACGGGATGGGAAGGCATGGCGGGTGCGGAAGGATATGCCGTGACGGACGTCCACGGGGAAGGGAAGGTCTTTGTCAAGGGGGAATACTGGAACGCCTTCAGCGATCAGCCGATCGGGAAGGACCGGAAAATCCGGGTCCTGGAGGTGCGGGGACTCCGGCTCAAGGTGGAAGGGAATTAGAAAAGGAGGATTGATCCATGTCGCTCACCGTCATTTCGACCATCGTCATTCTCGTCATCATGTTTCTCGCGTCGGCCCTGCGGGTGCTCAACGAATACGAGCGGGCCGTCGTCTTCCGCCTCGGGCGGATCATCGACCAGAAGGGGCCGGGCCTCATCATCCTGATCCCCGTGATCGACCGGATGGTGAAGGTGGACATGCGGACCATCACCATGGACGTGCCGCCCCAGGACGTCATCACCCGGGACAACGTCTCCATCAAGGTGAATGCGGTGATCTACTTCCGCGTCGTCGACGCCACGTCCGCGGTGACGGAGGTGGAAAACTTCCTCTATGCCACCTCCCAGCTCGCCCAGACCACCCTCCGGAGCATCTGCGGCCAGGCGGAACTGGACGAGATCCTTTCGGAACGGGAGAAGATCAACCTC
>CAYNEJ010000198.1:295-3872 GCA_964396205.1 uncultured Syntrophaceae bacterium | reverse complement strand
CGCTACCTCGGCCCGGAAGTCCCGGCGGAGGAGCTGATCTGGCAGGACCCCATCCCGGCGGTCGATCACAAACGGGTCAATAAAAAGGACATCGCCGCCCTCAAGGCGAAGATCCTGGCCTCCGGCCTCTCCGTGGCGGAGCTGGTCTCGACCGCCTGGGCGTCGGCCTCCACGTTCCGCGGCTCCGATATGCGCGGCGGCGCCAACGGCGCCCGCATCCGCCTGGCGCCGCAGAAGGATTGGCAAGTCAACGAGCCGGCCCGTCTGGCGAAGGTGCTCAAGACCCTGGAGGGGATCCGGAAGGAGTTCGACGGTGCGCAGTCCGACGGGAAGAAGGTGTCTCTCGCCGACCTGATCGTTCTGGGCGGGTGCGCCGGCATCGAGCAGGCGGCGAAGAACGCCGGTCGCAAGGTGACCGTCCCCTTCTCTCCGGGACGGATGGATGCATCGCAGGAACAGACCGACGCGGCATCTTTCGCGGTCCTCGAGCCGAAGGCGGACGGTTTCCGCAATTACCTCAAGGCCAGGTACAGCGTATCGGCGGAAGAGTTGCTGGTTGACAAGGCGCAGCTGCTGACGCTGACCGCTCCGGAGATGACGGTTCTCGTCGGCGGCCTGCGGGTCCTGAATGCCAACTTCGGGCAGTCCCGGCACGGCGTCTTCACCAGGCAGCCGGAGGCGCTCACCAACGACTTCTTCGTGAACCTGCTCGACATGGACACGGAGTGGAAGGCGGCTTCGAAGGACGGGGACCTGTTCGAAGGGCGCGACCGCAAGACGGGAGAGCTCAAATGGACCGCCACCCGTGTGGACCTGCTCTTCGGTTCGAACTCCCAGCTCCGGGCCCTGGCGGAAGTCTACGGATGTGAGGACTCCCGGGAGAAGTTCCTGCACGACTTCGTCGCGGCGTGGAACAAAGTCATGAACCTTGACCGTTTTGACCTCGCCTGATCGAAGCAGCCATTTTTTCCGGGGCTTCCGACAGGGCTGTGAAAAACGGCCGGCCGACAACCGGTTCAGCGGACGGCTCACCGCCGCCGCTGAACCGGAACGTTGTCAAGATCACCCATTAATCCGCGCTACAGCCGATCGTTGCAAATCAGGGAAAAGCAGGCGGAGTCGGGATCCTCACATTTCACCGTGAAACGCCGCGGGAAACCTCTTCCTCATGGTGGAAATGCGATGGCCGCTGAAGAACCGGTGATTCGGGGTGGCAGCGGCGGCCCGGTTCAATCGGCTGCAGCGTCAGCTGTATCCCGCTGCCCGGACCTGGCGGAGGGTCGGGATTCCTTCCCGGCCGCCGAGGCGCAGGCTCACCCGGGCGGCGGCCCAGGCGCCGAAATCGAGCGAACGTCCGTGCTCCCAGCCGTTCAGGAGACCGTAGACGAATCCGGCATGGAAGACGTCGCCGCAGCCGGTGGTGTCCACCGCCCGGACCGGCCAGGCGGGTTTCCGGACGATCCGGCCGTCGAGGATGGCGGCGTATCCCTTTGCGCCCAGCGTGACGGCGACGAGACCCGGTCCCAGATCCGCCATCCGCTTCAGGGCCTCGTCGGGGAAGTCATTCCCCGCCAGGGCGCGGCCGAAGGTCTCCGAGGCGATGAAGCAGTCGCTCCGCCTCGCCAGGTCCAGCATCCCCTCCCGGAGCGTCCCCGCGTCGACCACGACGGGGATTCCCGCCTTCCGGGCCTCGTCAGTGGCGAAAAGGGCGGCCTCGATGAACAGGCCGTCGGTGTGGAAGGCGTGGGCCCGGTGGAGCTTCTCCAGGTCCACCTCGTCGGGGAGGAGGGGATCGCCGGTGGGGCGCTGCCAGAAGATGGTGCGGCGGCCTTTCCGGGCCGGTTCGGCGAAGATGAAGGCGTTCTGGGAGAGGGCGCCGGGGCGCGTGACGAGGCCTGCCGTGTCGATGCCCTCGGCAAGGAGGGACGCGCGGATGGCGTCGCCGGCTGCGTCGTCGCCGACGACCCCCGCCATGGTGCAGGCAACGCTCCACCGGGACAGGGCCGCCAGGGCCGTGGCGACGGGCCCGCCCCCCTGGACGGTCAACCCGGAAAACTCGCATTTCACGTCCGGCGGCGGGTAGTCCGCGATCCTTCCCAGGGCGTCCAGGGAACACTGCCCGAGGCCGAACACGCGGTACTGCGGGGGGGCGGTTTTTCGTCTCATCCGTGAACGGTCAAAGGGGCGGTTCCTGCCGGGCCGGCGCCTCCCGGCCGTTGTTCACGGCGGACAGGGCAAGATCGCATTCCCGGCGGATGTAGTCCGGCATGGAGTTGCGGGAGGCATGGGTCAGGATCTCCTCCGCCCAGGGCTCCCGGATCGTCCCGAGGGAGCGGAGCAGGAGGACTTCCTTGTAGGTCCGCGGGGGATAGACCCGCTGCACGGCCTTCCTCTCCGGGTAGAAGTACCGGCTGTAGCCCTTGCGGACGGTCCTCCCGTACACGTTGATGGTGACGGCCACGGTGTCGCTGATGTTTTCCATCTGGTGGATCCCGTCGTCCAGCGGGCGCACCACGCTGATCTCCCGGGGCATCAGGATGCGGTCAGCCGTCTCCTCCAGCTCGGCGAACCCATCGACGGTCCCGTCGTCGAGGCGGCGGAACTTCCTCTCCCGGATCTTGTTGATGTAGGCCCCGATGATTCCCCAGGCGCCGTGGTCGTGGACCGTGTCCATGGAGCCGGGTTCCCAGATGTAGGCCAGGATCTGGAAAGAGCCGTCGGGATGGCGATGGAGGGTGATCTCGTTGGGCCAGAGGGAGGGCTTCTGCTCGGCCAGGAGCGCCCGGTCCGTCAGGAGCCGGTCGATGAACTCGGCGAACCACTCGCGGCGGCCCAGGAGCTCCGTCAGGAGCAGCCGCCCCTCGCGAAGGACCGTCGCCGTGTCCTGCTCTGCTTCGAGGAGGCTGTGAAAGAGGGAGTTGAACTCAGTCAGATTCATGGTCAGCGAAACCTCCGTTGCTGTCGGATTCCCGGCGGTCCGCACCGGGGCGGTCCGGGCCGTCAGGTCCCGGCGTTTCTCTCATGGAGTCCCGTACCGGCGGACATGGGTCCAGGAGCGGTATCGCGGATCGTCCGGATCCGCCGCCAGCGCTTCGGCCTCCTGGCGGTACTTTTTCATGACTCCTTTTTCCCGGTAGAGTTTGCGGTCTTCCCCGATGGGGCAAACCTTCGTGCAGATCCCGCATGGGTAGCAGCGGCGGCGGGTCAGCTCCTCCGCCATTTCCAGGCAGGCCGGCATGTCGTAGTCGCCGACGACCCGGTCCTTCCGGAGGGTGATGGCCTTCTTGGGGCAGCAGTCGGCGCAGGCGCCGCAGCGGATGCAGAGGTCCTTTTCCAGGGGGGTGTCGGCGGGCAGGTCGGCCGCCGTGAAGACCGAGACGAAGCGGACCCGGGGACCAAAGGCCGGGGTCAGGAGGCAGTGGCTCGCCCCGACGGTTCCCAGGCCGGCGTAGTACGCCGCCATGACGTGGCTGAAGGCCGCCACGGGCCGCTCATGGAATGGCTTCAGGCTGCTGAAGCCGTCCCGGGGAAAAAAGTAGGAGCCCGCCCCCAGGCGGTTCAGGAACATGGTGAGATC
>CAYNEJ010000198.1:0-285 GCA_964396205.1 uncultured Syntrophaceae bacterium | reverse complement strand
GCCATTCTCTTGTCGATTTCCTCCCGGGGAACCAGGAGGTCCAGCTTCCGGTTGACCGTGCGGTACAGCTCCATGTGGACGATGGAGGGCGTCGTCTCCACCATGGGGAGGGGCATCCCGAGGCCCAGGACGATGATGCTCCGGGCGGGCGCCCACAGGGCGGCCGGGCGGAAGTCCGGCGGGACGCGGCCGTCCTTGTCCCAGCGGTCGGCGGAGGCGATGCCCACCAAGTCGGCGCCGGCATCCCGACTGAACGTGATGATCTTTTCTCTCAGGGCCTGGGGA
>CAYNEJ010000197.1:0-3884 GCA_964396205.1 uncultured Syntrophaceae bacterium | reverse complement strand
GGAAGCCGGATGGCGTGGATGTATTGAGAGACCGGCATGAATCGTTTTTCCATTTGTGAATGATATATATCAACGGCCGTCCCCCGGACCGGCTTTTATCCTTCTCCCGACTGCAAAAAGAAAGGGAATGGAAGCGACGAGGCCAAGGCAGACCGGCACCGCGTAGTACGCAAACGTAGGGAGTTTCACGTATCCTTCGGCAAAGGCGGCCTGCAGCAGCCCCGCCGTAACCGGAAGGTTGCAGAGGAGCGCCGTCGCCAGTCCGGGCACATAGCGGCGCAGGGCCACGGTCGCCAGCAGATGCGGCAGGAAGACGTTGAGAAGCATCGCCAGGGCATACCCGGAAAGAAGGTAGGCGCCGATGCTTTCCGCCCCCCCGGCGGCGCTCCAGGCCGTTGCGGCATACGCCAGAACCGTCAGGACGGCCACGGCAAAACGGAAGGCAAACGGCTCCACCGGGCGATGCCACCGGCCGGCTCGCTGCGACCAGGCGGGCAGCAAGACGGCCTCCTCCAGGTTGTGCACGGTGACGGCCACCGGGAAGAGCCACTGCCACTCGGTAAAGTTCATATCACGATTTCCCTGATCGGGCCCCGGCTGGAACCGGTTCTTCATGCCTGGAATGCGGGGGCTCTCCGATTGCGAGCGTTACCCGCGCGGCGGCTCATCCGCCTCGTGCTTTCGCCGGTCCTTTCCATAGAGCCGCCTGGCCAGTTCGGTAACCCTCCGGACAAAGTCTCCCTTGGCCATCGTATAGGCCACACGGTCACGATCATGAACGCGGGATAGCCTGATTTTGAGATCGCCGTACTCCCAGGCCGCATCCGGATGTTCCCGGAGGTAGTCCCGGAACAGGAGCCCATCCCATTGTTCGAAGCCGGACTCGACCATGTGGATGTGATGCGTCCTGTTTCCGCCTGCATCCCGCTTGATGAACCAGGCGTAAAAGGGAGGCGTGTCGTCTCCCCAGGAGGGTCTCCAGAAGTATTCATACCCCTGCGCCTCCAGAACGGGCGCGATGCGCCGCTTTGCTTCGTCCAGGCTCGTCACTTCGACCAGCATGTCGACAATGGGTTTGGCCGGGAGATCGGGAACGGCGGTACTTCCGAAATGCTCGATCCTCCCGAGCAGGTCTGCGGGCAGGCAGGACCGAAGATGGCGCCGCTCCCGCTCGAACGCCTGCTCCCAGCCGGGATCGTGCGGCACAACAGCCACCTCCTCCTTCACCACGCGGGCCACCTTTTCGGCAAGCGTTTCCATTTTTTTCTCCTGCCATTCAAACACGCGGGTCCGGCAGGCCGGCCTCCGGAACGGGCATTCGCTGCTGGATGAACCGGGGATCCATCCTCCATCCCGCTTACCCCAGGAGGGCCAGCAGGCCAAATGCCGCAATGATCGCGCCGGCGCCCCGGTTGACCCACTGCATCCCCCGGGGAGTGAACTTCTCCCGCAGTGCGCCGACGCCGCTGCTTAGGAGAACCCACCACAGGGCGGAACCGCTGAAAACGCCCAGGACAAGAGCGCCCGCCGATCCATAGTCCCCCCCGGCTCCCGCGATCCCCAGCCCGGCGAATATCCCCACAAACGAGAGAATCGTCACCGGGTTGGTGAGGGTGAGAAAAAACGTCGAGACGAAAGCGCCGGTCAGGTTTCTCCCGGCGGCGGAGACGGCCTTTCCGGCGGGTCCGGAGAGGAAGGTCCGGATGCCCAGGAGACAGAGAAAGGCTCCTCCGGCGACGCGAAGCCAGGCCTGCCGGCCGAGCAGGAAGCCGGAGACGAACGTCAGGCCGAAACCGGCAATGCAGCCGTAAATCGCATCCGCCGCCGCGGCCCCGAGGCCGGAGACAAGGCCCGAAACCCGCCCGTCGGTCAGCGTGCGCCGGATGCACAGCACGCCGATCGGCCCGACGGGCGCGGCGATCGAAAAACCGATGATGATCCCCTTGAGGAGGAACGTCGTTTCCATTCATCTCTCTTGCACAAAGCGCTGCGCGGTCTGGCGAAGTGTTATTTGCCGTCGCCAAAATGGACTTGAGTCGGCATTCTGTCAACCGTCTGTTTGATTTCCGGTCATCGCTCCGATTATCATGCGGACCGGCATTTCAGAGAGGCGATTTCCCCACCGGTTTCGACCCAATCCTCTATGTTCCGCCACAGCCGTTCCGACGAATCCCTTACTCAAAGGGTGTTACGGTCCAAGACAGGCCTTTATTGCAGCGAAAAAGCAATGCCGTCCTTCCCGCTGCTCACGGACCCGCCTCACCTTTCAAGGCAGCGATCTCCTCCCTGGCCCGGACCAGTTCTTCGCTGGTCATTCTCAACCGGACAGCCAGAATCTCTGCCAGAAGCTGATAAAGAATGGCCGTGAACGCCAGCCGGTCGTCGCCGGTCAGCCGGTCCATAAATGAGATGTCCGTGGCCAGGCAGATGGTCCTTTCCAGGGCGTAAACCGACGCGGACCGGGCCGATCCGTCGATGATCCCCATTTCGCCGAAGATGTCGCCGGTGCGGTTAAGGATGCCGATCTCCTTGTCATGACGGACGATGCGCACCTTCCCCGAAAGGATGAAATAGATCCAGTTGTCATAGCTCCCCTCTTCCAGGATCTGCTCTCCCGGTTCATATTCCCTGATCTTGCTGAAGTTGAGAATCCGGTAGAAGTCCTTTTTTTCAAAAGGCCGGAAGGTGGCCATGCTCTTCACTTTCTGAATCAGCGCGTCATTTTCCCGGAGAGAGTGTGCATCCATGTCCGCTCCTTTTCCCACAAAAACGAATGATGATCCCTGATCGGCGGTTACAGTCAATGGTCTCCACAACCGTTTTCCATCCGATCCTGTCACACATTCCATTCCCGGCCTATTTCAGCCTCGTCGCATCCAGGCGGTGCAAGTTCGATGTTTCACGTCCCCCGAACCCTGCCGGGAAAGAAAGAAAAACCAAAACCGGAAGCGACACGATGGCGGACAGGAATCACACCGGACCGCACCCCTCACGGTGAAGCGCGCTTGTGCCCGGATTTTTTCCATTTCATCTCCTTGAGGCCTTGTCAAGGCGGCTTCGGAATCGACCGGCCGGGGAATCTCCATGGTGGACAGCCGCAACCGGGGAAGAACCCTCCGCAATGAGGGGTGAGGGGCGTCTGGCTCATGGCCCGGACAAAACGTGACGTTTCAGGGATCGAATCCATACATCATGACTTTCCGCCGCGTCGACCGGATCGCGGTTGATGGCGACGCCGGCAGTACCCTGGTTTCCCCTCCGGATCATATAAGCAGAGATAGGCCCTGGTTCACATTTACCCTGTTTTTTCCCTTGACAACAAGGAATCACAAAGCTAATGGGTAAGCGTCTCTTTCCTGATTCAAAAAGTTACTAACTCCATACAAATCAACGAAATTCAAACGACGAAAGGGGGGATCCGATCGCCGGGAATGAAGTGCCGTAATTTGTTCAATCAGGAGTGGCCATTCATCTTAACGTAGTAGATCAGGGGTCTTTTTTAGATCTACATTGAAAAAGGAGGAACTTTTCAACATGGCCCAGCAGAAAATCGAGAACAAAGAGAAAGTATGGATGCCAACCCCGGTACAGCAGAAACTGAGGAACAAGACCATCACCGCAAAACAGTGGGCCGACATGGTCAAGTCCGGCGACTGGATCAACCGCGGCGGTCCCGGAGCGGACACGTTTGTGACGATGGAAGCCCTGGCGCAGCGTCTTGGCGACGGCCCCGGACAGGTGAACAACATCGAGATCTGGAACCAGGCCATCATGTGCGGCAACAACTTCTGCGCTGCCGCCGACATGGAGGGGAAACACCACGTCCTTCACGAGGCCTTCATTCTTCCCACCACTCGCGGGCTCATGACCAAGGGCTACAAGGC
>CAYNEJ010000196.1:0-3889 GCA_964396205.1 uncultured Syntrophaceae bacterium | reverse complement strand
ATGGACAATATCCGCCGGAACGGGACGGAAGCGCAGCTCTCGAAGTACCTTCCCCCCCTCTGCCGGGGCGAGAAGATCGGCGGCCTGGCCATGACGGAGCCGTCCGCCGGTTCCGATGTCATGTCCATGAAGCTGCGGGCGGAGGACAGGGGAGACCATTATCTCTTCAACGGGTCCAAGATCTTCATCTCCAACGGCCCCGTGGGGGATGTCTTTGTCGTCTACGCCAAGACGGCGCCGGAAAAGAAGGCCCACGGCGTTTCGGCCTTCATCATCCAGAAGGAGTTCCCCGGCTTTTCCCGGGGGAAAAAGTTTGAGAAGATGGGGTGGCGGGGCTCTCCCACGGGAGAACTGATCTTCGAGGACTGCCGGGTACCCAAAGAGAACCTCCTGGGGCAGGAAAACAAGGGGTTCCTGGTCCTCATGGGCGGCCTCAATACAGAGCGGGTCTGCCTGGGGGCCATGTCCCTGGGTCTTGCCCGGGGGGCCTACGAGGTAGCTCTCAAGTATGCGAAAGAGCGAGTCCAGTTCGGGAAACCCATCGCCGCCTTCCAGCTCATCCAGGCCAAGCTGGCCGACATGGCCATGGAAATCGAGCTGGGACGCCTCATCACATACAAGGGAGCACTCCTGGCGGACCAGGGAAAACATCGGGAGATGAACCTGACCTCTGCCTACGCGAAACTCTACACTTCCGAGGCGGCCATGCGGATCACCACGGAGGCCGTCCAGATCCTCGGCGGCTACGGATACATCAAGGAGTTTCCCGTGGAGCGGATGATGCGGGACGCCAAGCTCCAGACCATCGGCGGCGGGACGTCGGAGGTCCAGCGGATGATCATTGCCCGGGAGATTCTGGGAGGAGGGGCGGGATAAGGGCAGGTCGGGATTATGCATAAATGCCGATATGGGCATATCTGCATAGGGCGAAAACGCCCTCCGGTTCATCCTCTATTTGCGGAACACCTGAATATGGCTATTGTATCGATCCTCCTGGGAATGGCTTGCCTCTTGCGTCTGTGCATAGCGCTGCCCCTGTTCGACCGGGTTGGCGCATGGGGGTAAGTAAACAGGAGGGAGGTTTCGTGATGTCGAAGTACGGAAACAAACTCGCAACTCCGGAGCAGGCTGCGGCCCTGGTCAAGGACGGCATGTGGGTGGACTACGGGACGGTCCAGATGCCCCGGGCCTTCGACCGGGCCCTGGCCGCACGGGCAGGGGAGGTCAGGGGAGTCAAGGTCCGCATGCTGGGTCATCTGACTCCCCTGGAGATCATGGAAAAGGATCCGGAGGGGAAAAGCTTCTGGACGGCCAATTGGCACATCCTGGGGCACACCCGCCGCTATATCGCCGAAAACCGGGGGACCCACATTCCCTACAACTTCGGGGAGAGCGGACGGATTTACCGGGAGGACATCGATGTGGACCTGGCGGTCCAGACGGTGACCCCCATGGACAAGCACGGCTATTTCAATTTCGGGCCCCTGAACAACTTCAAGAAGGCCGTCTTCGAGAAGGCGAAGATCCGGGTTGTGGAAGTGGTGGAAGACATGCCCTGGTGCTATGGGGGGTACGATGAGTGCATCCACATTTCCCAGGTGGACCGGGTCATCGAGAACAAGACGGACAAGATCATCACCATCCCTTCCGCTCCGGCCTCGGAAACCGACCGGGCCATTGCCGGGTACATCGCCGAGATGATTCCCAAGGACGGTCCCTGCCTCCAGATCGGCATCGGCGGGCTTCCCGACACAGTGCTCCGGCTATTGGCGGACAGCGGTGCCCGGGATATCGGGATCCACACGGAGATGGTAACGGAAGCCATCATGGAACTTCACGAGGCGGGCCTCATTACCGGCCGCAAGAAGACCTTCCTGCCGGAGAAGATCGTCTGGGCCTTTGCCATCGGCAGCCGAAAGCTTTACGACTGGATCGACCACAACCCGGCCCTGGCCATGTACCCCGTCGATTTTACGAACGATCCCAACGTGATTGCCCTGAACAGGGACCTGATCTCCATCAATGCAGTCCTCGGTGTGGATCTCCAGGGGCAGGTCAGTTCCGAGTCCATCGGCTTTCACGAGTACTCGGGAACGGGCGGCCAGCTGGCCTTTGTCCGGGGCGCCTTCTACCGCTCCACGAAGGGCTTGCCGCCGATCGGATATCCCGGGAACAAGTCCATCCTGGCGTTCCATTCCACGTTCAAGGACAAGAACGGGAAACTGCAGTCCAAGATCAATCCCGTCCTGCCTCCCGGAGAGATCGTAACGGTGCCGCGGACGGACGTCTCCTTTTTGGTGACGGAGCACGGTGTGGCCTACCTGAAGGGCCTCTCGATTCCGGAGAGGGTACTGGCGATCGTGAAGCTGGCACACCCGGACTTCCGGGACGGTCTCCTGGAGGAAGCGCAAAAAATGCACTGGTTGAATAGGCAGTGGGCGCTTGGTGGATTCTAGAATGACGGCTGTTGAAAAGGGGCCGTCTGCGGTGTTGCCCTCATTCCGTGCCGCTCGACGTACAAAGAAGTACGCCTCGCGGCCCGGAATTTCGGGCGCCTTGCATCCAACCCCTTTTGAACAGCCTTAAAAGGAGGTTCTGAGCGGGCCGTTGAAAAACGCCCGTCTGCGGCGTTGCCCTCGCCCCGGGCTATTCGGTGTATGACAAAAGCAGCCGGGGAGCCGCCGCGGGCAAGAGAGCGAGTCGACACTCCACCATCGGTGGATGAAGGCCCGGCAGGGCCTTCCAATTGAAGAAGGAGGTTTGCGATGGATTACGAGCTTACCGAAGAATTGAAGATGTTGAAGGAGATGGCGTACAAGTTCGCCGTGGCGGAGTTCACGCCGATTTCGAAGGAATGCGACGAGCACGAGAAGTACACGCCGGAGATCCGGAAAAAGGCGGCGGAGAACGGCCTGGTGGGGGCGTGGATTCCCGAGGAGTACGGCGGGGCGAATGCCGGAAGCCTGGGAAATGCGATCATCACGGAAGAGCTGTCGAAGGTGGACATGGGGATCGGCCTGAACGTGGTGGCGGCGTGTTTCGGCTGCGAGTCGATCTTCCAGTACGGCAGCGAGGAGCTGAAGAAGAAGTACCTGCCGCCTGTCTGCGCGGGCGACTGGGTAAGCTCGGGTGGATACACGGAGCCGAACGCGGGGACGGATGCGTCGGGCTACAAGACGCGGGCCGTGAAGGACGGGTCGGATTACGTGATCAACGGGAACAAGATGTTCATCACGAACGGGTCGGTGGCGGACTTCATGGTGACGGCATGCATCACGAACCCCGATGAGAAGAAGCACAACAGCTTCAGCCTGATCATCGTCCCGATGGATACCCCGGGGATCACGCGGAACAAGATCAAAGGCAAGCTGGGGATCCGGGCGAGCGACACGGCGGAGATCGCGCTGGAGGACGTGCGGGTGCCGCAGGCGAACCTGATCGGGAAGGAAGGGAAGGGATTCATCCAGCTGATGCACTTCTTCGACACGACGCGGGTGATGGTTTCGGCGCAGGGCCTGGGTTTGTCGCAGGCATGCCTGGAGACGTCCGTAAAATACTGCAAGGAGCGGACGGCTTTCGGGACGGCGATCGGGAACTACCAGCTCTCCCAGAAGAAGCTGACGGAGATGGTGATTCAGATTGAGGCGCTGCGCGGATTGGTGTACAAGTCGGCGTGGCTGATCGACCAGGGCAAGCCGGATTACACGCTGGCGGCGATGGCGAAGTTCTACAGCGGTCAGACGGCGGTGTTCTGTGCGAACGCAGGTGTCGAGCTTCACGGAGGATATGGGTACATCGACGAGTACTCGGTGCAGAAGTGGTACCGGGACGCGAAGATCCTGGAGCTGTACGAGGGGACGAAGGAAGCGGAGATCATGACCATCGGTCG
>CAYNEJ010000195.1:1465-3959 GCA_964396205.1 uncultured Syntrophaceae bacterium | reverse complement strand
ACCTAATAACGTAAAACAGCTGTTTAAGAACGGGACAATACTTGAAAACTCCCTGACCGTAGCCGGTGGTGATTCAAAGAATACCTTCAGCGCAACAGCGTCTGCACTCAATCAGGATGGATACATTCCGAATTCATCATTCGACAGATACAGTATCAGTGTCGGAGGAACAAGCAAACTCGAGAACGGACTTAATGTAGGTGGTAATGTTGCCTATACAAAATCGGATCAGCTTGGAGGCTTTTTCGGAGAAAATCAGTTTGACGGGGCTGCATCATCATTTGCACGTTCCCTGTTCCTGGCAAGAAACTGGGATATGACACTACCGTATGAAAATCCTGTGAACGGTCGTCCGGTTTCAACAAACCCCGCTCAGTATGATCACCCGTTATGGTCAAATCAACATAACACAATTACAACTGCCACCGACAGAACTGTTGCTGGACTTAATGCCAATTATTATGTGACTGACTGGTTAAATTTATCATATCAGGTAGGATTTAACAGATATTGGTTCAAGAGCTGCTGCCGGTAATGGCCAGATAATAGAAGATACTTATAATAAAAAAGAGATTGAATCCAACTTCCTCGTTACTATTGCTAAATCATTTGGCCAGGATATCAGTATGAAAGCTGTATTCGGGCACAATGTAAACCAGAGAACTACCAACAGACAGGCATATAACGGAGCAATAATTATTTCTCCGGGGATCTATGACATCGATAACTGTAAGGATGTTGTTGCTTATGGCGGTGATTATGAACAAAGAAGATTATGGGCCCTGTTCGGTGATCTGTCTCTTGACTACAAGAACTGGTTGTTCTTAACACTTACCGGAAGAAATGACTGGTCATCTACACTGCCTAAGGAAAACAGAAGTTATTTCTATCCTTCCACAAGCCTCTCCTTCATCTTTACTGATGCTCTTGGCATGCAAAGCAACATCCTGAATTTTGGAAAAATCAGAGCTAGTTTCGCACAGGTTGGTAATGATGCTCAACCCTATTCACTATATGACACATATGTACTTGGAGATCCATTTCTCGGTCAGCCAACTATTACCACCCCAAGCACCGGTATGAATCCCAACCTTAAACCTGAAATTTCAAGGGAGGTTGAACTGGGTACGGAACTTATGTTCCTGCAGTCGCGGATCGGATTGGATCTTACAGTTTATAATAAGTTGTCAAGGGATATGATTGCTGCTGTGCCTATACCTGTTGCCAGCGGATTTAGTTATGCTTACCTTAACTTTGGTGAAATGCGGAACAGGGGTATTGAAATAGGTCTTAACCTGATACCCGTTCAAATGGACAATGGATTAACATGGAATATATACGGAACCTTCACCAAAAATCAAAACAGAGTAATGAGTCTTATGGATGGAGTTGAGCGTTTGGCCGTTTCCAATCTCGGAATAGACGTTACTCCAACTATAGAACCCGGATATGCTTATGGCGTTTTCAGGGGATCGTATGCTCTAAGGGATACAAATGGTAATCTTATAATAAATCCGGCGACAGGATTTCCACATCTTGCGTCGGCCGGTGACCCTGAAAAAATTATAGGAGATCCAAATCCGAATTTCAATATCGGCCTTACAAATACCTTTTCATTTAAAGGATTTACCCTGTCAGCCCTTATTGATTATAAAGATGGCGGAGATATATACAGCGTTACGATAAGCTCGCTTCTGGGAAGGGGAGTTACAAAGGATACGGAAGACCGTGAGCATACTTTCATTATTCCCGGTGTTTACGGAGATAATCAGGGTAATGTTAATAAGGATGCCACCGGTAAACCTATACAGAATAAGACCCAGGTCACTTCAAATGACCTGTATTTCTATGGAGGAGGTACCGAGACAACCTTTGCAATAAATGGCGCTGCTGAATACCAGATATATGATGGCACTGTTTATCGCCTGAGAGAAGTCTCTTTAGGGTATGATTTCCCAAAGAAATGGATCAGCAAGATCAATATAGGTAATATTAATCTGAGCGTTGTCGGAAGAAATCTTTGGTATTTTGCACCAAATGTACCCAAGTACACCAGGTTTGATCCGGAAATAAATGGTTTTGGTGCTACAAACCTTCAGGGACTTGATCTGTCATGTGCTCCAACAGCCAGAAGAGTAGGATTGAACCTGAGAGTAACCTTCTAACCATCAAACATCAAATTTTTAAATCAAATGACTATGGCAAAATATTTTAAAATACTGTTAGCAATTCTGATTTTGATAACAGGTTGTACAAAAGATTGGCTGGATATCAATGAAGATCCAAACTATCCGACATCAGCTCCTCTGGGGCAGCTGCTTACCAGTATTGAAGTTGATATGGCACAAGCTATGTCAATAAACAGTGGGATTTCAAATGTTGCTGCTGTTTATTGTCATCAGATTACAATGCGTGAAGACCCTGATAATTATGGCATTACAGGTTCTTCATTTTATGCAAATTCTTTAACACGCCTGGTCAAGCTCAATGAAGA
>CAYNEJ010000195.1:0-1455 GCA_964396205.1 uncultured Syntrophaceae bacterium | reverse complement strand
GGATAATTATGGTATTACGGGTACTTCTTTCTATACGAATAATGGCTGGGATTTGTTGTATTCCGGACCGTTGCAGGATATTGAACTTTTGATAAAGCAGGCAGAAGAAGGCGGTGACCTTATCTATGCGGGGATAGGCCGTATCCTTAAAGCATACGCTTTCTCTATACTGGTTGATTATTACGGAGATGTTCCATTCTCAGAGGCTAACAAGCAGACCGAAGGAAATCCTTATCCGAAATATGACAGCGGTGCTGAAATCTATCCTCAGTTACACAACATGATAGACCAGGCACTTTTGGACATTGAAAATGAAGATGCTGAGAATCTCTTTATCCCCGGTGATGATGATCTTATTTACAAGGGGAGCACAGACAAATGGATCCGGTTTGCCAATACCCTGAAACTCAAGCTTTATACCCAGACCCGCCTGGTGGATGACAACTCAGCTGAAGTTCAGGCTTTAGTTGCAGCAAATAAGCTGATAAACAACGGAATGTCGTTCGAGCTGCCTTACGGTATATCAAAAACCCCGGATAACAGGAATCCCGGATACGCCGAATACGCGTCAGGTCAGAAAAGTTATTATATAAGCCCCTGGTTTTACAGGTTAATGAAGGGGCAGAATCAAAACCTTTTCAAAGATATCGTCGATCCCAGGATCCCTTATTATTTTTACAAGCAACTGAAGGCAGGCGATGCTACAAGAGAAGGAAACCCGACAGAATATCGTGACGAAGGGTTCGTCAGTATCGTTTTTGGATCAGTCGGTCCAAACCGTGATCATTCAACTGACGGTTCGATGACTGTCCTGGGGATGTATCCTGTTGGTGGTAAGTTTGATAGTGGTGATGCAAAACGCGTTAACGACGACGCTGGTACCGGCGCTGCACCATACCGCTTCCTTACATATGCCGACAGACTGTTCCTTCAGGCTGAGCTTGTAAATGCCGGACTTCTTACCGGAGATGCCAGGAAGCTTCTCGAAGATGCCATAAAGGCTTCATTTGCCCAGGTTGATAAGGTTGTTGCATCAGCGAAAGGCTCTCAGACTGTACCAGTATTAGCAACATTGCCGGCTGCTACCACCTACCTGAATGCTATTCTGGCAGCTTATGACGCTGCAACAGCTCAGGGCAAGCTGGAAATTATCATGACTCAGAAATGGCTGCAGAGTTTCGGCAGCAACCACGATCAGTGGACCGACTATAGAAGAACAGGATTCCCGGTTATGTTTGATCCCAAAAATACTGCCCAGGCTCCCGGCGGCTTTTTCTCCTCCCCGGACGGCCCGACTGTTGGCGCAGACCCGCTTCCCATCCCTGTACTAAGAACTAATGAAATTCCTCTTTCATTACCATGGGGCCAGGAAGACTTAGGTATTAATCCAAATTCTCCTGATCAAAAGAATCCTGCGACATTCAAGGTTTTCTGGGACGAGTGATCTGGTTTGTG
>CAYNEJ010000194.1:0-4006 GCA_964396205.1 uncultured Syntrophaceae bacterium | reverse complement strand
CATGTCGACCTTCCCGAACTCGGGATTCTTGATCAGCTCGAAATAGACCGTGGGAACATGGGTCATGAACGTGGGCCGGTAGGCCTTCAGCGCCTGGATCATGAAATTGGAGTCACGGGGATTGGGCACGCAGACCTGCGTGACGCCCGAGGTGATCGAGACGCCGCCCAGGGTCAGGCCGGCGATGTGGAACAGGGGGAAGGCCGACAGGGCGATATCGTCGGGCCGGATGTCGATCCACGTCAGGAGCTGCTGGCGGTTGTACATGTAGCTGCGCTGGGTCAGGACGGCGCCCCTGGACTGGCCCGTCGTCCCGCCGGTGTACATCATGAAGATGGTGTCGTCCATGGTGCGCCGGACGGCCACCGGGTCGGCCGGCATCGAATCAACGGCCTCCATGAACCGGACGACCGTCTTGCCCGGCAGGGGGCCGATCGGCGCCGTGGGGATCTTCTTCAGGAGCTTCCCCAGCACCTTCTTCACGCCGGGCAGGAAATCGGCAACCTCGGTGACGAGGACGCTCTTGAATGGGGCCTTATCGGCCACCTCCGCGACCTTGTCGAACAGGAGGTCCACGGTGATGACGGCCTTGGCCCGCGAATCGTTCAGGTGGTGCTCCATCTCGTGGGGCGTCAGGAGCGGGCTCAGGCCCGTGGAAACGCAGCCCGCCTTCTGCACGGCGATGATGGCGATGAAATGGGCCGGGAGGTTCGGCAGGTGAAGGCCCACGACGTCGTCGGGCTTCAGGCCGATCTTCTGGAAATACCGGGCGAGTCGGTTGGACAGGAGGTCGATCTCGCGATAGGTGATGGATTTCCCCATGTAATGCAGGGCCGTCTTGTCCGGGTACCGGTCGGCCACGACCCTGAACTGTTCCGCGAATGTCCTGTTCTCGTACTTCAGCTCCGGCGGGACATTCCTGTCGTAACTCCTCAACCACGGCTTTTCCGCGTAAACATCACTCATAGACATCCTCCTTCAAAATGTTCATGGCAATGCCCGGCGGACGAAAACAACTCTGTCTTCGTTCGACGCTCACTTTGCAAGCTATCGTTCTGGAACTATTTTTTGCTCCTTGACTGGATGAATTGGATCACGGCCTCCTGGTGCTCGGCGCTCCGGATCCGTTCCGTCTGCTTCTCGGCCTCCCAGGCCAGGACCTCCTCCAGGGACATGTCGTGGCTCTTGTCCAGCCCCTTCTTGATCAGGGTCATGGCGGTGGGGGCTTTCTGCGCCAGCATCTCGGCCAGGGCGGTAACCGCGCCGTCGAGCTCGTCGTCCGGCAGGGACTTGTAGATCAGGCCGATGGAGGCGGCGTCCCGGCCGTTGAGCCTGTCCCCCAGCATGGCCAGCTCCCGGGCCTTGGCCAGTCCCACCAGCCGGGGCAGGAAATACGTCCCCCCCAGGTCCGTCATGAGCCCGATGTGAATGAACGGCTGGATGAACTTCGCCTCGTGGGCGGCCAGGACGAAATCGCCGGAGAGGGCGAGGTTGGCGCCTCCGCCCACGGCCATCCCCCTCACCTTGCTGATGACGGGCTGCCTCAGCTCCCGGACGGTCTGCACCCACCGGCCGAGGCGCTTCATGATCTCGTGCAGGTCGTCGTGGCTCAGCGAGTAGTTCCGCGGCGAGAGCTCCGCCCCCGACGAGAAGTTGCCGCCGGCGCCCTGAAGGACGACCACGTTCACGTCCTCGTCCTGGCCGATGCGGTCGAGGGCCTCCTGGAAGTCGTCGAGCATCTGTTCGCTGAAAGCGTTCATCACGTTGGGACGGTTCAGGGTCAGGGTGCAGACACGGTTCCGGACATCGACAAGGACGGTCTTTTCCATAGGATCTCCCCCCTTTTGAGATGAATGAACAGTCCGGCCTGCTGAAAAGCAGATTGACAGGCGTGTAACCAGTGGTTACAGTAGAGAACACACGACAGGAAAGCAAGCCTTTTTCGTCGCCGGAAGCCGTCGTTTTCAGGATCCGCCCCGGAATCGACTCCTTCCGGTGGACATATCGTTTGTCATCGCGATATGTTGAAGGCGGTTTTCATCCCGATGTCAGGACCGGGAAGAAAGGAACCCCATGGAAGAGAATGCCACGTTTGCCGATCTCAAGAGCGAGGCGATCCTTGCCCGCCGGGAGCTCATCGTCGAGGCCGCGGAGCGTGTGTTCGCCGTGAAGCCCTTCCACAGGGTCAGCATCCGGGACATCGCCCAGGAGGCGGGCATCTCGCACGCCTTGATCTACCGGTATTTCCCGGACCAGCAGTCGATCTTCGTAGAGGCCTTCATCCGGGGCGCCGAGGAAATCGGCGGGGTCATCGAGCGGCTCATCGACGAGAGCGAGACGCCGGACATCGCGAAGATCAGCGACGCCTTTCTCTCCTACTGCATCGACAACGACCAGTACCTGAGAATGCTGACTCACTTCATGCTCGACGGCGATCTTTCCCCGGAGAAAGTCGAGAAGATCAACGCGGCGGAGCGCCGGTTCTTCGACCAGTTCGACCGTCTCTTCCGGAAATTGAAGAAGCCGGAGCCCGTGCGGCCCCTCTCCCATGCCTTCTTCGCGGCCCTGAACGGGGTCCTGATCACCTTCCGGAACTACCCCGGCCGCACGCCCGAAGAAGTGAAACAGCACATGCTGAACGTCGGCCGGATGATCGATCGGGGCTTCAGCGATTCCAGGAAATAAGAAGGGTGGGACCGGGTGCTCCGTTTAGAATGTTCCCGGAGCACCCGGAGTGGGGGGATTCTGTTTCCACGTCCGCGGAGAGCTTGTTCTTATAATCCCATCATCCGCCCGACGATCACCTTCATGACTTCCGTGGTGCCGGCGAAGATGGGGATGACGCGCACGTCCCGGGCAAAGCGGCAGATGGGGTATTCCTCCATGTAGCCGTATCCGCCGTGGAGCTGGACGCAGTGGTAGGCCACCCGGTTGGCCATCTCGGGGATCCAGAACTTGGCCATGGAGACCTGCTTCACGATGTCCTTCTTGGCGATGTAGTCGGCGATCAGGGAATTCAGGAAGGTCCGGCCGATCTCGATCTCGGTCGCCATCTCCACGATCTTGAAGGTGTTGTGCTGGAAGGAGCTGATGGGCTTCCCGAAGATCGTCCGCTCCTTGCAGTATTTGACCGTCATGTCCAGCATCGCCTCGGCCATGGCCTGGGCGATGATGCTCACCACCAGCCGCTCTCCCTGGAGCTTCTGCATGAGGTAGTAGAACCCCTGCCCTTCCTTCCCCAGGATGTTCCCGACGGGAACCCGGCAGTCCTCGAAATTCAGCTCCGCCGTGTCCTGGCTGTGGAAGCCCATCTTTTTCAGTTTTCTACCGTGAGTGAAGCCGGGGGTGCCGTCCTCCACGCAGATCAGGCTGATGCCCTTGAAGGGCGGATCGGCCTTCGTGTCCGTCTTGGCCGCCACGATGACGAGGTCGCAGTGGATGCCGATGGAGATGAAGGTCTTCGCCCCGTTGATGACGTAGTGATCGCCGTCCCGGACGGCGGTGGTGCGGATCGCCGCCAGGTCCGAGCCGGTGCCCGGCTCCGTCATGGCGACGGCGGTGATGATGTCGCCGGAGGCGCACCCGGGGAGCCATTTCCGCTTCTGCTCCTCGCTGCCGAAGGTGTGGATGTAGGGAACGATGATGTCGCTGTGAAGCCCCGCCAGGAGGCCGTGGGCGCCGATGTAGGACAGCTCCTCGTTGATGATGACGGAGTATTCGAATCCGCCGCCGGCGCCGCCGTACTCCTCTTCCATCCAGGGGCAGAGGAAGCCGTTCTCGCCCATCTTCTTCCACACCGCCTTGGGGACGATGCCTGCCTCTTCCCATTCCTCCAGGTATGGAATCACTTCCTTCGCCAGGAATTTCTTGAAGGTATCCCGGAAAATCTCGTGCTCTTCCTGAAAAATCTTCTGCGTCATTCGATTCCCCTTTCGTTATTAGATAACGCCTGAATGCAAGAACGACCGTCGTTGCCGCGGCCCCCGGCATTCCCCGGGGACCGCGT
>CAYNEJ010000193.1:0-4039 GCA_964396205.1 uncultured Syntrophaceae bacterium | reverse complement strand
TGCAGCGGAGCGAGACGCTGCAGGGTCGAAAAAACGCTCCTGAGCGCGAGGGAAGCCCTTCTCCCACATGCCAGCCTCCCATCCATTTCTGTTTTTCTGTAAAAAAAGGGAAAAACATACGGAAGGAGGAACGGATTTGAAATCCGTCCCTCCTTTATCTGACGCCGGACACGAATCGCTCGAAGTCTCCCGCCAGGGCGGCGGAGTGCATGTACAGGTTCGATTCGCAGGGGATGATCGTCGCCCTCGGCAACCCCACGGTCAGGCGCCGGATGTTTTCCTCGGCGTGCAGCTTGTCCGTCGAGGCCAGGGTTAAGGCGACGGGGATCGAGACGGTTTCCAGATCCTGCCAGATCGTGTAGCCGATGACCGACTGGGCAGTCCGCTTCAGGCGGCGGGGATCGGCTGTCAGGAGCGTGTCCCGGTAGCGCTGAAGCTGCTCCGGCTCCCGGGCCGCGTCGATCCGGAAGTTCTTCAGGTACCAGAGCACGATGTGCTTGACCAGGTGGTACGTTCCGGCGGGCAGGAGCAGGAGCGCCTTGATGAAGAGGGGAGCCCGGAAGTCCGCGTTGGGGCCGATCATGAATCCGGCCCTTGCCGGAAGCCGCCCGTGCTTGAGCGCCTCGATCAGGGCGGTTGCCCCGAGAGAGCTCCCGGCCACGATCGCCCGGGGGCCCTCGATCCCGAGGGCCCGGCAGGTCTCCACCAGGTCCAGCGACATCCTGGCAATGCTGAAGTCCGCCGGTGTCAGGCGCTTCCGCCCGATCCGGGCCGATGACTTCTCCCGTGATTCGATGTAGTACACCGGCCGGAGCGGGACCATCTCCCGGAGGAAGTCGATCCAGCCGTAGATCGCCGAGGCAAAACCCGGCACAAAGACGAGCGGATCCTCCGGATTGCCGCGGAGCGGCCTGTATTGCAGCACCCGGAGCGCAACATCCGCTTCCACGGGAACCATCCGGACGGAGAACTCCGCCTCCGGGTGGCGAATCGGGTCGGTCATGTCAGCGTTCATCATCAACTCCTGCGGGACCATCATGGATCTGCAGCATGCTGTTCTGCATCATTCCTGGATTACAACGAGTCCGTTGCGGCGGTTTTCCCGTCCCTTCAGCCAGGTCAGGATGGAAAGGGCGGTCAGAATCAGGAGGATTCCCGCCGTTTCAAAGGCGTCCATGCGTTCCCCGAGCTCCAGCACGGAGGCAGTCATGCCGATCACCGGCACGGCCATGGTCCCCATCCCCGCCACGCCGGCGGGAAGCCGGTTCATGATGAACGTCCAGAGGAGAAAGGCCAGGGCACAGACAAAGACGGCATTGTAGAAGATCGACAGGACAAGATAAGGCGTCCACTGAACGGAAGGGGAGGGAACGAGGACGGCGGCGATCACGAGGGGAACGGAGCCGTAGAGGAACTGCCAGGCCGTGGCGGACACGAGGTCGAAATCGGGTTTCCGCTGCATCCGCTTGATGAGGACGGCGCTCAGCGCCCAGAAGATGCCTGCCAGGACGGCCAGAACCTCGCTCATGAACGTGGCCTTCAGGGACCAGGGCTCCAACAGCAGCATGAGTCCGGCGAAGGCCAGCAAAACGGGAATCCAGCCGGTGCCGCGGATTTTTTCACCCAGGATCGGCCGGGCGAAGAGCAGGATCCAGAACGGCATGGTGTAGACCAGGATGGACGTCTTTCCCGCCCCGCCGCTCTGCAGGGCCCAGATGATGAGTCCCGTCCCCGCGGCCGTCTGGAGAAGCCCCAGCAGGATCGTGAGCGGGACCTGCCTTGGCCGGAGGGGCATGCCGCGGGCGGACATCAGGACCAGCAGGATCAGGCCGCCCAGGAGGACCCGGGTGGCGTTGAAGTCGAGGGGCCCCATGAACTGGAGGGACTTCTTCATGACGACCCAGTTATAGCCCCAGATGAGCGCCAGCAGTGCCAGCGCCGCAATGGAGCGCCCGTTGCCTGAAAGCCGATTGATCACGATGCCCACGGACCCTTCTTCATGGTTTCGCTCGCGCCCCGTCCCGGGCCGTCCGGGACACGGGGAGGCACGCCGGGACAATATACGGAAGCGGGCCGGCTTTTCCCATTCATTTTTCATCCTGGCCGGGGTTTTCGCGGCGGCCGGGCGACGCCGGGGGTGAATTCCGTTGACAGCGGCATTTCCGTAACATTATGCTTCCTTCCAGCATCCAGGGGAGGGAAGGGCATGGAATCATCCGATCTTCAGAAATATTGCGACAAGGCAATCCGGGCCGGCGGTACGCACGCCGTCGTCACGACGCCGCAGACGGTCGTGACCGCGCCGTGGGTTCGTTTCAAGTGCCTGTACGGGTGTCCCTACCGGCACCGGTACAGCTGCCCGCCCCACACCCCCACACCGGCGGAGACACGGACGGTCCTCGATTCGTATGGCCGGGTGATCCTGTTTCATGCGGAGGCCCCCTGGTCGAAGGAGCGGGGCAAAAACATGATGGCGTACCTCAATGAGCTGGTGAAGCTGGAGGGGGAGCTGTTCAAGGACGGCTACTACAAGGCATTCGTCATGCTGGCCGGCCCGTGCGTGCTGTGCAAGGAATGCGGCGAGCCGGAGGGGGTCCCGTGCCGCCTGCCCGCAAAGACGAGGCCTTCCATGGAGTCATGCGGGATCGACGTCTACCAGACCGCCCGCAACAACGGCTTTTTCATCACACCCCTGCGAGAAAAGTCGGAGACGCAGAACCTCTACTGCCTGATGCTGGTGGACTGAGAGAAAACGGGCGGGATATATTTACAGCGCAAAAATGTGTCTTACTCGTTTTTGCATGCAGGCGTGAAAAGGGGACGGATCATACAATCCGTCCCCTTTCTTTGAGAACTGCGGGCCGCCGGATTCCTTCCGATCCTGTCGCAGGGAGTCACCGGGAAAAGGCAGCCCGCATGTTGTTTACATCAGCGGCTCTCCATCAGCCCCTCACCAGGCGTTTTGCGGGGCGGGCATGGCGCGATGATAGAAGGGGAAGACCTTTTCCTCCGTGTTGGATTCCATCATCCGGTCGACGCACAGCGTCACGCTCAGCGCCGCGGCATCCACGCCGCAACCCCACAGGCGCCTGCCGTACTGGTCGCCCGCGAAGTACAGGCCTTCGATCTCCGGGGACTTCACGTCGATCCGGTCCTGTCCGATCGGCTGGATCCAGGCGAAGGCATGATCATGGCACATCCAGATGAGGTGATCCATTTCGGATTCCCATTTGCCCCTTCCGAAAGTCCTCTTCCACCAGGACTCGTTCCACTCCACGACCCGGGAAACCTTCTGCGGCGTTCTCATCTCTTCGTGGGTCATGGCGGTGGAGAAGATCCATCCGTGCATGCCCTCCGGAGCCGAGCCGGTCTCCTTGGTCAGCGTGGGATTGGAGTTGCTTCCCCGGGTGACCGAGGCCAGATTCCACAGGACCATGTCGATGCAGCCGCTGTATCCCTCTTCCGCGCCGATTACGTCGGGCATGTAGATGAAACTTCTCTCCTCGATTCCGCGGTCGGCCCAGATGTCGGACTTCATGTTGCCGAGGCCGGTGATCATGCCGGCGCCCCAGAATTCCTTCTGGACCATGTCGACGAGACCCTGGGGGAAATACCGGGGGTGGATGACGTTCAGCATCTGCTTGGAGGGGACGGTGCAGATGACCCTGTCCGCCCAGGCCGTTTCGAAGCCGCCGGCGGTCTGGTAGGTGACGCCCTTCACGGCGCCCTTTTCGATGATCACCTCCGCAACGGGAGTATTCCGGAGCACTTCCCCGCCGTTTTCCTTCAGCGCCTCTTCCATCAACAGGGGAAAGGCCATGGTGCCGGGATTGGCGACGGACGCGCAGGATCCGTCGACGAGGTTCATCCTGATGGGACCGGCGGTGGACATGTGCCCCAGGACGTCCGGAGCCGGCGTCAGGTTGAGGTCCGCCTGACCCGTCTGGGAGGCCGCCAGGACCTTGATGTAGTCGTATGCCTCCTGGGGAATGTTTCTGGCCCGGATCCACTGCTCGAAAGACATGTGCGCGGTCTGCGC
>CAYNEJ010000192.1:0-4063 GCA_964396205.1 uncultured Syntrophaceae bacterium | reverse complement strand
CAACACCGACTACAACGCCCCCTACACGACGACGGAGTACATCCACCTGCAGGCGCTGGGTACTTTCAACGCCGACCTGACCCTGGACGGCGGAAGCCTGAACAAGAACCTCGACGGGTCCGACGAGGTCATCATCGAGGGCAGCCTGAACCTGACCGGCCACTCCCTGAAGGTTCAGGCCGAGACGATCACGGTCAACAGCGGCGTGACCGTCTCCACGAGCTACCCCTCCGGGCAGGCGGGGAACATTGAGCTCGACGGGTACCACATCAACATCGGCACGAACGCCCGGCTCCTGGCGCAGGGCTCGACCACGGACACCAGCGGCGACATCTCCCTCCTGGCGGTGGATGACGACGCCCTCCTCACACCCTTCCTGAGCATTGACCTGACGGACGTGGACGTGACGATCGCCACGGGCGCCGAGATCCGGGGGCGGGACGTCACGATTCTCGCCACGGCGGACAGCACGAAGTTCCTCACGGCGGACGACTGGTACACGAACTACCCGGCCAACATCCTGGGCTCCCTGATCGAGGGGCTGACCAAGATCGGGGCCGGCGTCGCCGTCGCCCAGGCGGACTCGGACATCGACATCCAGACGGGGACCACGATCACGGCCCGGGACTTCACAGCCTATGCCAAGAGCGCGGTCTATGCCTCCGCATCGCCCACCACGTTCATGGTCGGCGTGTCCCTGGGGATCGCCCTCACCGACGCCACCGTCACCATGGCCGGCACCCTGACGGCGACCGGGGACGCCACCTTCCGAGCCACGACGGACCAGACCCTCGATGTTGTCTGCGACACGACGGGCCTCAAGGGGATCGCCGGCTCGGTGGCCATCGGCGTGATTGTTTCCAACGCCAATGCCGTCGTCACGGACGACGCCGTCCTGACCATCGGCGACGACCTCTACGTGCAGGCGGACACATCGGACGCCGTCCGCGTCATGGCGCGATCCACCGCCGGGAAGGACGGCTCCGTGGCCGTGGCCATCGCCTTCACCTACGAGGACGGCGAGACCAATGCCTTCCTGGACGGGAAGGCGACCGTCGGCGGGGACATCGAGGTCAACGCGCTCATGGTCCAGAACTCCGTCGACGTGAAGAAGCTCTTCGTCATCCCGTCGACGTCCATCGGGACGTCCGCCTCGGCGGGGGTGGGCGACGACTCCAAGGGCGACTACCTGGACGACGCGAAATCCGGCGCCATCAGCAAGATCACGGATCCCATCAAGAAATGGGCGACCAAGAAGTGGTACGAGTTCCGGAACAAGCAGCCGGACGACTCCAAGTCCTCGGAGCCCTCCTACGACGTCGCCGCGGGGCTGGCCATCGCGGTGGACACGAACACGACGACGGCGCGGATCGGCGACGGAAACGCGGACCTGGACAACAAGAACGGCGAGGTCCAGGCCGCCGGCTCCGTGAAGGTCTACAGTTCGATTGCCAACGCGCCCTACGTCAGCGGCGGGGCCTCCACGGAAAACAACGACGACGCGAAGATCCCCAAGGGGAGCAACAAGTTCTCCGGGGCCTTCGGCGTCACCATCGGTGTCTACGAGAACGACGCCCAGGCCTTCATCAACTCGAAGGCGAAAGTGAACGCCGGGGCCGACCTGACGGTCCAGGCGGAGACGCTGACCGACTACGTGTGGTCCGGCTGGTCCAACATCGTCGAGCCCACGCTGGAGAACCCCACCTACACGACGGAGAACGCCGAGGCGGACATCACGGTGACGAACGGCGACATCGTCGAGGTGTGCTCCAACAACACCGGCGGCGGCGATGTGGGGACCTGGTACGAGTACATCGGCAACGCCCCCTCCCATGAGATCAACCTGGTCACGGAGGACTTCTCCGACACCGACCTCTGGGAGAGCATCAATCCCTATGCCCGCAAGGCCCTGGGCCTCATCACCAACCTGACGACCTACATCAACAGCGACCTGGGAACGTCCAACTGGCTGGCCAACGACTGGACCTCCGCCACGGCCTCGGGGGAGGCCCTGGCCATCGCCGGGGCGGTCACCTTCCTGGATCTGACGAACAAGGCCGGGGCGGTCATCAAGAGTGACGCCCAGGTCAACCAGGAGGCCGACGCCACGCCGCTCACGGACCGGAACGTCATTGTCCAGGCGGTGAACCACAACCAGGCCGTCCACTTCATCGGCAACATCAGCCTCCCCGATCCCATCGGCATCGTGAAGGACTGGGACCGGACGAAGAGCGCCAAGGAGAACCTGAAGGAGGGCTTGGATCCCAGCGGGACGAGCGGCGACAAGGGGGCCGTCGGCGTCTCCGTGGGAATCTTCCTGTACAACGACGACGCCATCGCCCGGATCGAAGACGGGGTCCTCCTCGACGCGGACAGCCTGAACGTCAGTGCCGAGACCGTCGTCCTCGACATCACCCTCGGCGCCTCCGGCGGCAACTCGGAAAACCTCGCCATCAACGGCGTGGTCCTGGTCAACGTGGTCCAGAACCGGACGATCGCCCAGATCGCCGGCGGCGCCGTCATCGATGTCGGCTCCGGCGACGCCGGGGACGGGTCGTCGGCGGTCAGCGTCAGTGCGACGGACACGTCCTACGTCATCTGCATCGCCGGAAGCGTCGCCGTTTCGGAGGCGACGGGCATCGGCGCCTCCGTGGGCGTCAACTACGTCAGCCGCGACACCCAGGCGGTCATCGGGGACCTGGCGACGGACACCCCCACGGCCGTAGGCGACAAGGGCAGCTTCACCTCCGGCGGGAACGTGAAGGTCAACGCAAAGAACGACGGCTTCATCGGGGCCTTCGCCGTCTCCGGGGCCATTGCCGCGCCCAGCACGAAAGCCGAGAGCCCGACGACCAAGCCGAACAATCCCGGCACCGGCGGGACCCAGGGGTCCGACGGATCGTCCAAGAGCAACTCCGACCTGTCCAACTGGCAGTCCAAGTGGGGCTCGGTGCTGGGTGAAGGCGTGGACAAGGGCAAGCTCTCCGGCAACATCGCCAGTACGACGAAAACCGATACCACCAAGACGTCCCAGAACAAGTCGGGCGTCGGCGTCTCCGGGTCCGTGGCCATCAACATCGTCGACGACGACGCCCGGGCCTACGTGCTCAACACGGGCGCCTTCACCGTATCCAACGGGGTCCTCGACCTCGACGCCGCCAACAGCACAGGGGTGATCTCCCTGGCGGGCGCCGTGGCTTTTGCCAAGAGCACCGGCACCGGGTCCGCAACGGGAGTCGCCGGCGGCTTCGCCATCAGCGTCCTCTCGGGCACCACGGATGCGTATGTCGACGGGGCCACGAGCCTCGCCACCAAGGGGCTCACGATCGACGCGGTCCGGTTCGGCTGGCTCGTCTCCCTGGCGGCGGGATTCGCCGGCGCCACGGGCAGCAAGGGAACCGGCGTCGCCGGCTCGGTGGGCGTCAACATCGGGAACTACAGCACCGAGGCGGCCCTCCGCAACATTGCCGGCACCGTCTACATCAACGGCGACGTCCTCCTCAACGCGGAAGACGAGACCTACCTGATCGCCGTCGCCGGCTCCGCCGCGTTCGGGAGCAAGGCGGGCGTCGGTGTCGCCATCGGCTTCTCCTACACCGAGAACACGATCCTCGCACAGCTCTCCCAGCTGGACGACTTCACCATCACGGGCGTCTTGGATCTCGACGCCACCGCCGACGGCCTCATCGTCGCCGTCACCGGATCGGTCGGCGTGTCCACGGGCGGATCGAACGACTCCGGCGGATACGCCGGGGCGGGGACCGTCTCCATCAATCTCCTGAAGAACACCGTGAAGTCGGAGATCCTGGACACGGTCACGGGTGCCGACAACGCGTTGAGCATCACGCTCAACGCCCAGGACGACACGGACATCTATTCCTTCGCCGGGGCCTTCGCCGCCGGCAAGAAGGCGGGCCTCGGCGCCGCCATCGCGGTGAACAGCGTGGACAACGACGTCCTGACGCTGGTCAAGGACTCGACGCTCGGGACCCTCGGGGCCTTCAACGACACGGCCAGTGAGGACGGCACCGTCGTCACGCTCGCCGTCGCCGGGGCGGGGTCG
>CAYNEJ010000191.1:0-4214 GCA_964396205.1 uncultured Syntrophaceae bacterium | reverse complement strand
AGGAGTACGAGCTCGAGGTGATGCGCGACCGGGCGGACAACGTCGTCATCATCTGTTCCATCGAGAACCTGGACCCCATGGGGGTCCACACGGGCGAATCCATCACCGTCGCCCCCGCCCAGACCCTGACGGACCGGGAATACCAGGACATGCGCGACGCCGCCATCGCCATCATGCGGGAGATCGGGGTCGAGACCGGGGGGTCCAACGTCCAGTTCGCCGTCCATCCCGAAACGGGGGAGATGATCGTCATCGAGATGAACCCCCGGGTGTCCCGCTCCTCCGCCCTGGCCTCCAAGGCCACGGGTTTCCCCATCGCCAAGATCGCCGCCAAGCTCGCCGTGGGCTACACCCTCGACGAGATCCCCAACGACATCACCCGGGAGACGATGGCCTCCTTCGAGCCCACCATCGACTACTGCGTCGTCAAGATCCCCCGCTGGACCTTCGAGAAGTTCCCCGAGACGGAGGATTTCCTGACCACGTCCATGAAGTCCGTCGGGGAGACCATGTCCATCGGCCGGACCTTCACGGAGGCCCTCCAGAAAGCGGTCCGCTCGCTGGAGATCGGGCGGTTCGGACTGAACCAGCCCCTCCCGGAGGAAGTGCGGAATCCGCGGGAGTTCTTCGCCCCGAAACTCAGAACCCCCAACTCCCTCCGGCTGTTCTGGATCGCCGCGGCCCTCGCCCGCGGACTTACCGTCGAGGAGATCCAGGACCTGACAAAGATCGACCCCTGGTTCCTGTACCCCATCCGCGACGTCGTGGAGGCGGAGCGGGAACTGGCAAGAGCGGAAAGAACGCCGGAGACACTCCGGGAGGCCAAGCGGATGGGCTTCTCCGACCGCCGGCTGGCGGAGCTGTGGGGCATGAGCGAAACGGACGTGCGGCAAAGGCGCCTGGCGGAGGGAATTCTCCCCGTCTACAAGCTCGTCGACACTTGCGCCGCCGAGTTCGAGGCCTACACTCCCTACTTCTACTCGACCTACGAAAGCGAGGATGAAGCCCGGCGATCCGACAAACCCCGGGTCATGATCCTGGGCGGCGGCCCGAACCGCATCGGCCAGGGCATCGAATTCGATTATTGCTGCGTCCACGCCTCGTTCGCCCTCCGGGAGATGGGCATCGAAAGCATCATGGTCAACTCCAACCCGGAAACGGTCAGCACCGATTACGACACCTCCGACCGGCTCTACTTCGAGCCCCTGACCCTGGAGGATGTGCTCCACATCGTCCGGGCGGAGGACCCCCTGGGGGTCATCGTCCAGTTCGGCGGCCAGACGCCCCTGAACCTGGCCCGGGGCCTGGAGGAGGCGGGCGTCCGGATCCTCGGGACCTCCCCCGACGCCATCGACCGGGCGGAGGACCGCAAGCGCTTCCAGGAGATCGTCCAGCGGCTGAACCTCCTCCAGCCTTCCAATGACACAGCCATGACGGCGGCGGAGGCCGTCGCGGCGGCGGAGCGCATCGGCTACCCCGTGGTCGTCCGCCCCTCCTATGTCCTGGGCGGCCGGTCCATGGAGATCGTCTACGACCGCACAACCCTGGAGTCCTTCATGGAGCGGGCCGTCCACGTCTCACCCGGGCATCCGATCCTGATCGACCAGTTCCTGGAGGACGCCGTCGAAGTCGACGTGGACGCCATCAGTGACGGGACCGACACGGTCATCGGCGGCATCATGGAGCACATCGAGGAGGCGGGCATCCACTCCGGCGACAGCGCCTGCATCCTTCCCCCCCTGACGTTCTCCGGGGACATGATGGCCCTCATCGAGCACCAGACCCGGATGATCGCCGCGGAACTGGGCGTCGTGGGGCTCATGAACATCCAGTACGCCATCAAGGACGGGAAGCTCTACGTCCTGGAGGTGAATCCCCGGGCCTCCCGGACGGTTCCTTTCGTGAGCAAGGCCATCGGGGTCCCCCTGGCCAAGACGGCCACCCGCGTGATGCTCGGGAAAACGCTGAAAGAGCTGGGCTTTACGGGGTCGGTCCGGCCGGGGCACATCTCCGTCAAGGAAGCCGTATTCCCCTTCAGCCGGTTCCCCGGCGTCGACATCATCCTGGGACCGGAGATGAAGTCCACCGGCGAAGTGATGGGCATCGACTCGTCCTTCGGGATGGCCTTCGCCAAGTCTCAGCTGGCCGCGGGATTCCGCCTCCCCCTGGAGGGTCGCGTATTCATCAGCGTGCACGATCTGCACAAGGAAGGCATCGTCCCCATCGCCCGGACGTTCCAGGAAATGGGATTCCAGCTGGCGGGGACCCGGGGGACGGCGGCCTACCTGCACGATCACGGCGTACACGTCTGGCCCGTCCTCAAGGTCAGCGAGGGACGCCCCAACGTCCTGGACCACTTAAAGAACGGCGATATCCAGCTGATGATCAATACCAGCGTCGGGCGGCGCTCCAGCACAGATGCCACGGCCATCCGGCGGGGGGCGCTTCTCTACGACATCCCCTATTCGACGACGCTGGCCGGCGCCCGGGCCACCAGCGAGGCCATCCGGGCGCTTCGGGAGCGGGACTGGGACGTGGCGCCGTTGCAGGATTATCATTCCGAAATGCTTTCGGGAAGGCAAGGCGGCCGGCCGGGATAGACCGCGGAGGGCGGGAGACATGGAACGCATGGAACGAAACGACGGAAAGCCACGCGAGGAATGCGGCGTTTTTGCCGTCTACGGAAACTCCGATGCGGCACGGGTGACTTATTTCGGGCTTTTCGCCCTCCAGCACAGGGGCCAGGAAAGCGCCGGGATCAAGGTGGCCGACGGTTGCCGGGTCTGGGGGCACAAGGGCATGGGGCTCGTCTCCGAGGTCTTCCCCGAGCGGATCCTGGCGAGCCTCACGGGATCCATGGCCATCGGGCATGTCCGCTACTCCACCACCGGCTCGTCGGTCCTGTCGAACGCCCAGCCTTTCCTGGTGCACCATGGCGAGGAATACTACGCCATCGGCCACAACGGGAACCTGACGAACGCACAGGCCGTCCGCAGGGAACTCGAGGCCCGGGGATCCATTTTCCAGTCCACCATGGACACGGAGGTGATCGTCCACCTGATGGCCCGTCATCTCCAGGACGGCATCGAGAGCGCCCTCACCCACGCCTTGTCGAGGGTTGAAGGAGCCTACAGCCTGGTCATGCTGACCCGGAACCTGGTCATTGCCGCCCGGGATCCCCGGGGGTTCCGGCCCCTCTGCCTCGGTCGCCTCGGTGACGGATGGGTCGTCGCCTCCGAGAGCTGCGCCTTCGACCTGGTGGGAGCCCAGTACGAGCGTGACATCCGCCCCGGGGAGATCGTCATCATCGATGAACACGGTCCCCGCAGCATCGAGCCCTTTCCGCCGGTCCGGCAGACCCGCTGCATCTTCGAGCTGATCTACTTCGCCCGGCCCGACAGCCAGGTCTTCGGCCAGAACGTCTATCTATGCCGGAAACGCCTGGGCCGGCAGATGGCCCGGGAGTACCGCCCCGACGTGGACTTCGTGATGCCGTTCCCGGACTCCGGAAATTACGCGGCCCTGGGCTACGCCGAGGGAAGCGGCGTTCCCTTCGAGATGGCCATGATCCGGAACCACTATGTCGGCCGCACCTTCATCCAGCCGACCCAGACAATCCGGGACTTCGGCGTGCGGGTAAAGCTCAATCCCGTGCGGCCGCTCATCGCCGGCCGGCGGGTCCTCATCATTGAGGACTCCATCATCCGGGGCACCACGAGCCGCAACCGGGTCCGGAACCTGCGGGACAACGGCGCCCGGGAGGTCCACATGGCCGTAAGCTGTCCCCCGACGCGCCACCCCTGCCCCTACGGCATCGATTTCTCCTCCAAGGGGGAGCTCCTGGCCGCCGAAATGGAGGATTCCGAGGAAATCGCCCGCTTTATCGGCCTCGATTCCGTCCACTATCTCTCCGTGGAGGGCATGGTTGCCGCCACGGGCAGGGAGGCGGACGGTTTCTGTCTCGCCTGCTACACCGGGAACTACCCGCTTCCCCCGCCGGAGAACTTCGGCAAGCATTGCCTCGAACCGGCGGAGCCGGTTCAGCTTGCTCTTCTGCCGTAACAACCCGCTTCCACGCCCCGCTTGACGTCGGCCGCCCCGGAAAGGCCTTCTCCCGGACAGGCGAGGATTCCGTTCATCCACTCCCAGGATCCGGCATCATCCATCCTCCGGACAAGGGACCCCCATGGTCCCGGCCGGCAGCCTCCGGACCG
>CAYNEJ010000190.1:0-4433 GCA_964396205.1 uncultured Syntrophaceae bacterium | reverse complement strand
ACGCCGCCGATGCAGGGGGGCGCCGCTACAGCGAGAAGCTGATGCGCGGCGTGACGGCCAGCCAGGCACCGATGAGCATCACCGAACTGCCCAAGTGGACGAGCGAGCACCGCAAAGTGCCGGCCTGGGAGTGGAAGCACAAGTACGGCGGCGTCATCACCAACCAGCTCAAGCGGATCGGCTGTTCCTGCGACTGGGAGCGCGAGCGGTTCACCATGGACGAGGGGCTTTCCCGGGCGGTCCGGGAGGCCTTTGTGCGGCTCTACAATGACGGACTCATCTACCAGGGCGACTACATCGTCAACTGGTGCCCCCGCTGCCACACGGCCATCTCCGACCTCGAGGTGGAGTACAAGGAGGAGCCGGGTTTTCTCTGGGATATCCGCTATCCCTATGCGGACGGCAGCGGAGAGATCGTCGTCGCCACCACCCGCCCGGAGACGATGCTGGGCGACACCGCGGTGGCGGTCAACCCCCAGGATGCCCGATACACCGACAAGGTGGGGAAAGAGGTCATCCTTCCCCTGGTGAACAAGAAGATCCCCGTCATCGCCGATGACTACGTGACCATGGATTTCGGCTCCGGCGCCGTGAAGATCACCCCGGCGTGCGACCCTGCCGACTTCGCCATTGCCCAGCGTCACCCCATCGGGCTCATCATGATCATGGACGGCAGCGCCGTCATGAACGAGAACTGCGGAATCTACCAGGGGCAGGACCGCTACGAGTGCCGGAAGAACGTCATCGCGGACCTGGAGAAGGGCGGCTACCTCCTGCAGACGGAGCCCTACACCCACAACGTGGGCAAGTGCTACCGCTGCAAGACCGACATCGAGCCCTACGTCTCGAAGCAGTGGTTCGTGAAGGTGAAACCCCTCGCCAAGGCGGCCACGGCGGCCGTCATCAAGGGAAAGACGAAAATCATCCCCTCCATGTGGGAGGCCACCTATTTCGACTGGATGGACAACATCCGCGACTGGTGCATCTCCCGGCAGATCTGGTGGGGACACCGGATTCCCGTCTGGTACTGTGACGGCTGTTCCGGGACGATCGTCTCGACCGAGGACCCCACATCCTGTCCCACCTGCAAGAACACGGCCCTCCGCCAGGAGGAAGACGTCCTCGACACCTGGTTCAGTTCCGCCCTGTGGCCCTTCTCGACCCTCGGCTGGCCCGACCAGACACCGTCCCTGAAGACCTTCTACCCCACGTCGCTTCTCGTGACGGGGTTCGACATCCTCTTTTTCTGGGTGGCCCGCATGATGATGATGGGCCTCTATATCATGAAGGATGTGCCGTTCAGGGACGTGTACCTGCACGCGCTGGTGCGGGACGAGCACGGCGACAAGATGAGCAAGTCCAAGGGCAACAGCATCGACCCCCTGGAAATGGTGGACAAGTTCGGTGCCGATGCCTTCCGCTTTACCCTGGCAGCCTTCACGGCGCAGGGGCGCGATGTCCGGATGTCGGAGGAGCGGATCCAGGGATACAAGTTCTTCGTCAACAAGCTCTGGAACGCCGCCCGTTTCTCCCTGATGAACCTGGAGGATGCCCCCGCCGGGGAGCAGCGCCGCAACCGGGCCGCCGAGTCGCTGGCGGACCGCTGGATCCAGGCACGGCTGAACCGGACCGTGGCCGAGGTCACCCGGACCCTCGACGAATACAGGTTCAACGAGGCGGCGGCGGCGGTATACCAGTTCATCTGGCATGAGCTCTGCGACTGGTATCTCGAGATGGGCAAGCCGGTGCTTTACGGAAAGGATGCCCCGGAGAAGCGGGATGCGGCCCAGAGAACCCTCTGCGCGGTCCTGAAGGCCTCGCTGCAGCTTCTCCATCCCTTCATGCCCTTTGTGACGGAAGAGATCTGGGAGGCCCTCGTGGGAAATGGAAGCTCCATCATGGTGAGCCGTTTCCCCGCACCCGACGCCCTGCAGGAGGATCCCGAGGCGGAGGAGCAGATGGGGCTGGTCATGGAGATCATCGGCCGGGTCCGGAATATCCGCGGCGAGATGAACATCCCGCCTTCCCGGAAGCTCAAGGTCATCGTTTCCGCCACGGATGCCTCCCAGCGCGCCGTGGTGGAGCAGGAGCAGACCCTGATCGTCCACCTGGCCAACCTGGAGAGCATCGAGACCGCCGGCGCCATGGACGAGCCCAGGGGGGCCGCCACGGGCGTCATCGGAGCTGTCCGGGTCTTCGTGCTCCTGGAGGGCACCATCGACTGGGCGGGGGAAAAGGCCCGCCTGGAGAAGGAAGCCGCCCGGGTTCAGAAGGACCTGGCGCAGACGCAGCGCAAGCTTTCCAGCAGCGACTTCCGGGAACGGGCCGCCGAGGCGGTTGTCCGGAAGGAGGAGCAGAAGCAGCGGGATCTGTCGGAAAAGCTGACGGCTCTCGAGAAAGCCCTGAAGAAGATCCGGTCCCTGGTGTAAACGCTGTCGGCCGGTCCCGAACCGGGGCCGATCGGAATGCATTCGGCCGGGTGGGGCGAACCCGAACCTCACCCGGTTTTTCGTCATCCCTGATTCAACATGCGCGAATCCCTGCCCGGCC
This sequence comes from uncultured Syntrophaceae bacterium, assembly GCA_964396205.1. Classification (GTDB taxonomy): domain Bacteria; phylum Desulfobacterota; class Syntrophia; order Syntrophales; family PHBD01; genus PHBD01. The sequence continues at coordinate 1,883 of CAYNEJ010000190.1, read as the reverse complement.
ACGTGCTGGAACCCCTCATCCGCAAGGCCCTCGCCGAGGACATCGGTCCGGGGGACCTGACGACGTCCTCCATCCTGAGCGGTGAGGAAAAGGGGGAGGGGCGTGCCCTTGCCAAGTCGGACCTCGTCGTGGCGGGGATCGACGTCTTCATCGCGGCCTTCCGCCAGCTCGATCCGCAGGCGGAGCTTCGGGAATCCCTGGCGGATGGGTCGGTGGCGGAACGGGGGCAGACCGTGGCGGTCGTCACCGGCTCCCTCTCCGCCCTGCTCTCCGCGGAGCGGACCGCTCTCAACTTTCTCCAGCGCATGAGCGGCATCGCCACCATGACCCGGCAGTTTATCGACGCCGTGTCGGGAACCGGTGCCCGGATTCTGGACACCCGCAAGACCGTTCCGGGACTGCGGGTCCTGGACAAGTACGCCGTCCGGGCCGGAGGCGGTACAAACCACCGGTTCGCCCTCTATGACGGAGTCCTCGTCAAAGAAAATCACATCGCCGCCGCCGGAGGGATCGGGAGCGCCGTTCGGCGGGTGCGCCGGCGGGTGCCCCATACCGTCCGCGTGGAAGTGGAGGTGAGGAACCTGGAGGAGCTGCAGGAGGCCCTGGATGCCGGCGCGGATATGGTCATGCTGGACAACATGGACGTGGCGGCGATGCGGGAGGCCGTCCGGCGGGTCTCCGGCCGGATCCCCCTGGAGGCCTCGGGGAACGTCTCCCTGGCCAGCGTCAGGACCATCGCGGAGACGGGCGTGGATTTCATCTCCGTGGGCTCGCTGACCCACTCGGTCCGGGCGGCGGACATCTCCCTGCTGATCACCCCGGAACCGCCGCTCCGATGACACCGCCTCTGAACGGAGAGACCCTTTGCAGCCTGCCGGCCGGCGGAAGGTTCGGCTGCCCGCTTCACCGGTTCGGTTCGGTGGAGTCCACGAACCTGGAGGCGCTGAAGCTTGCGGCACGGGGTGCCCCGGAAGGAACCGTCGTCATCGCCGACGAGCAGACGGCGGGCCGGGGACGCCTCAACCGGTCCTGGCAGTCTCCGCCGGGGTGCAACCTGTATCTCTCGCTGGTCCTGCGGCCCGCCGTGGAGCCCGCAGCGGCTCCCCAGTTGACGCTCACGGCCGGCGCAGCCGTCGCCAAGGCCCTGAGCCGCTGGTGTCCCGGAACGGTCGGCGTGAAATGGCCGAACGACGTGATGATCCGGGATCGCAAGGTGTGCGGCATTCTCACGGAGATGAGGCTCTCCGGGGGAGGGATCTCCTCGGTGATCGTGGGGATCGGCGTCAATGTGAACATCCCGCGGAATGAGCTGGACCCGGCGTTCCGTGCCGGCGCCACGTCGCTCCTGGAAGAGACGGGCAGGGCAACGGACCGGACGGTCCTTGCCGCCGCCCTGCTGGAGGAGCTGGAAACCCTTTACGATCTCTGGATCCGGGATGGGTTCCCGGCGGTCCGGACACACTGGCTCCCCTATTCCGTGCTGACGGGAAAACGGATCCGGGTCGCATTCCAGGACGAGGTGGAGGAAGGCACAGCGGTGGGGCTGGACGAGGACGGCGCACTGCTCCTGGAGGAGTCCCCGGGCGCCCGGAAGCGCATCCTGGCGGGAGACGCAACCATCTTGAAGGAGTCGTGACATGCTTTTGGTCATTGATGTCGGAAACACGAACACGGTCCTGGGGGTCTTCGACGGCGAAGAACTCGTCCACGACTGGCGGATCCGGACCGTGACGGACCACACGGTGGACGAGTACGGGATGCTGATCTTCAACCTGTACAAGTCAAGCCGGATGAGCTCCAGGGCCGTCTCGGCCATCATCATCTCCTGCGTGGTGCCGCCCATGCTGAACATCCTGGAGCCGCTCTGCCTCAAGTACTTCAAC
>CAYNEJ010000189.1:0-4500 GCA_964396205.1 uncultured Syntrophaceae bacterium | reverse complement strand
TGGACGACCTCAAGGGCGCCTGCAAGAAGGGGGAGAACGTCATGCCCTACTGCATCGAGGCCGTGAAGAATCTGGCCAGCGTGCAGGAAATCTGCGACGTCTACCGCGAGGTATTCGGCGAATACCGCGATCCGGGACTCTACTAACGAGGGGGGAGGGACAGTTCAATGGCAGACAAGAAACTGCGAATCATGGTTGCGAAACCGGGCCTGGACGGTCATGACCGGGGTGCCCGGGTCTTAGCCCGCTGTTTCCGTGACGCGGGTTTTGAGGTCATTTACACGGGCTGCCACCAGACGCCCGAGCAGATCGCCGCGGCGGCCATCCAGGAGGACGTGGACATCGTCGGGCTGAGTTGCCTGTCGGGGGCCCATCGTTATCTGTTCCCGGCGGTCGTAACACTACTGAAGGAGAAGGGTGCGGACGATATTACCGTCATCGGCGGAGGCATCATTCCGGACCAGGATTTCAAACTCATGTTTGACGCCGGCCTCAAGGCCATCTTTACGCCGGGGGCCACGCTCGACAGCATTGTAGAATGGATCAACACGAATGTTCAATCAAGGGCGTGATATCATGGAAAAGGTCAATAAAATCAAGGCGGGAGACGTCAGGACGGCCTCCCGCCTCATCCGCAACCTGGAAGACGGTGTCGATGAGGCCCGGACAACCATCAAGCACATCTTTCCCCTCACCGGAAAGGCCCATGTGATCGGCATCACCGGGTCCCCCGGGGCGGGAAAAAGCACGCTGGTGGACGGCCTGGTCGAGTATTTCCGGAAGCGGGGAAAAACGGTGGGTGTCCTTGCCGTGGACCCCACCAGTCCCTTCACGGGAGGTGCCATCCTGGGGGACCGGATCCGCATGCAGCGCCATGCCGAGGATCCCGGTGTTTTCGTCCGCAGCCTGGCCACCCGGGGCGCCCTGGGCGGCTTGGCCAAGGCCGTGGGTGACGCAATCCACGTCATGGACGTCATGGGGATGGACATGGTGATCGTGGAGACCGTTGGCACCGGCCAGCAGGAAGTGGACATCATCAATCACTCCCACACGGTTGTCGTGGTGCTGATCCCGGGGATGGGAGACGAGATCCAGGCCATCAAGGCGGGGATCATGGAGATTGCCGACCTGTTCGTCATCAACAAGGCGGACCGGGAAGGCTCTTCGAAGCTGCGGCGGGAACTTATGGCCATGCTGGACATGGCGCCGCCGAACACATTCCCTGGAGGATGGCGGCCGCCCATCATAAGGGTGGAAAATGCCTTTGAGCCGGAGAGCTTCGGGAAGAGCGTGGAGGAACTGACGTCCACAATCGAAGAGCACTATCAGCACCTGGTGAAAAACGACCTCCTGGGATCCCGCGTCCGCCGCAAGGCGGTGGTGGAGCTCAACGAGGCCGTCCGGACGTGCGTCCTCGAACCGGTCCTGGGCCGCCTCGTGGCATCCGGGGAGATGGCATCCATGGTGGAGAAGCTCCTGAAGAAGGAGACCGATCCATATACCCTGGCGGAGGAGATTGCCGGGCGGTATCTCAAAAACTGCGACTGAGCGGTTCCGCTCGGATGTTGACAATGGCGAACCCGGGGTCCTTTCCGCGGAGGGAGTGCCTCCCGGCGGACCCCGGGTTTTTTCAGATGGTGAAGGGCCGCCCGTCCTCCGGTGGCCGGGCTTGCGAGGGAGACAGGCCGATGAGCAATGACCGAATTGCGGACACCCTGTCCCGGTTCAACCGGGGCCTGGTGATTGTCCTGACGGGAAACGGGAAGGGGAAGACAACCGCAGCCATGGGACAGGCCCTGCGAGCCCTGGGGCACGGGAAGACGGTCCTCGTCATTCAGTTCATGAAGGGACGGAAGTATGGAGAAGTCCTGGCAGCGGAGCAGCATCTGCCGGGGATCACGATCGTCCAGAGCGGACTCGACAGCTTTGTCATGAGGGACCATCCGGCGGCAGTGGACGTCGAACTGGCGAAACAGGGACTGGAGATGGCCCGGGAGGCCCTCGCTTCCGGCAGTCATGACATGGTGATCCTCGACGAGATCAACGTGGCCGTCGATTTCAGGCTGATCCCCCTCCAGGACCTGCTGGAGCTGATCCGCAACAGGCCGCCGGCAGTCGACCTGATCCTTACCGGCCGCTATGCAGCTCCGGAGGTCCTGGAACTGGCCGACACGGTCAGCGAGATCCAGGAGATCCGCCATCATTATTCGAAGGGGATAAAAGAGAGGGCCGGCATCGAATACTGAGACGACCTCGGACCAAGCCCGGATGCTGCGTTGCGCTTTCCCCCTCGTCACTGCGGCGTACGAAAAAGTACGCCTCGCTCCTCGGGGCTCGCGCGCCTTGCCTGCGGGCTTGTTGCAAGGTCATCTGATAAAACTGGACGGGCTGTTGAAAAACGGCCGTCTGCGGCGTTCCCCTTGTCCCTCGCCGTTCGACGTACGAAAAAGTACGACTCACGGCTCGGGACTTCGGGCGCCTTGCATCCAGCCGTTTATGAACAACCCTTGAAACGGAACCTTTGTTCAACGCTCTCAAGGTCTTTCATGGAGAAATCCTCGACATGACGAGGAGTCCCGGGGAAAAAAGCGCTCCTCAAGGCAACCCGCCCTGGTTCAGGCGAATGAAGGCGACTCTCCGCAGGGGAGGAGCGACGGAGGTCCGTCCGATTTCCATAGAGTCCGTCGTCGTGGATGAGCGGGTCCGCCTGAAGTGCCAGGTGCCGCTCTGTGACAGCTATGGACGGAACTTCACCTGCCCCCCGCTTCTTCCGCCGGTATCGGAGTTTCGGGAGATGCTGGCCCGTTTCGGGGGAGCCGTTCTTGTCCAGGTCTCCGCCGAAGGACCCTTTGTTCCGCCGGAGGAGGTGTTCGTGCATGCCCGCAAGCTGCACGGATTGATGAATCGTGCGGAGAGGTTCGCGTTTGAGGGAGGCTTCCGTTTCGCCACGGCCCTGATTGGAGGCTGCTGCCGTCTCTGCGACGAGTGCGCGGCGGTCCGGCCCGGAGAGCCCTGTCGCCATCCATTCAGGGCGAGGCCGTCCATGGAGGCCATGGGAATCGATGTCCTGGCCACCCTGGAAAAGGCCGGGTTGCCGGGGCGGTTTCCCGTCCGCGACCGTGTCGACTGGACGGGGCTTCTTCTGTTCTGAAAACGGGTGGTTTCGTCAAAGCCCCAAGGAGGAGAATCGTCATGGCCATTTTGAAGGAAGGAGGAATCCCCATCGGCAGGATGCTGTTCATCCCGCGGGAAGGAAACCTGAAGAAAGAGGATCTGGAGATCGAATCCAACGGACAGTATTCGCTGATCGAGCGGCCCGACTGCTTTGTCGTCAAGAACGGCGAATGCTGCCGGAGCATTCTTGTGAAGGTGTTCCGCAAGGACTAGGGGCCGTCCCGGAACCCCGCCAGCATGCCTTCGCAGGTTAAAAAAAAGCCCCGGATGAACCGGGGCCTTTATCTCCCTTCCAGAATGTCTATTCGGAGCAGCCTGCTCCGCCGGCGGTACCTCAAGTGACCTTGGCCGTCTGATCGGCGGCCGGGTCTTTCAGGTTTTCAACGTTGAAACCAAATGGCTGCGATGCTGCCTCTTCCCGGTCAGAGAAGATCAGTTCTGCTGCGATGCCCGCCGCATCGGTAATGATTTCGCGGCAGTGGAGAGCGTGGTCCCTGCACAGCCAAGTATCATGCCACTTGGAAGTCAGGTCTCGACAGCAGGTACAGCCGTACTTGTCCTTGAAACGGTTGGGGATCTGATTGAAGAGGCGGTAAAGACCCGGTTTCCCGTAGAGTTCCTGGGTTGCCTTCTTCACAGCGTCCTTCGGATCATCGCCAGAGGGAAGGCCGCTGCGACCGTGGACGCACCCGACAGCGATGACCGCTCCCGTGATGGCGCCGCAGGTATCCCCGTACAGACCGACCCCGCCACCGAACCCGGTGGCGACTCTTTTCGTTTCCGGGGGCAGACCCGTGTCAATGAGGGTCAGGACCGCCTCGGCGACGCATTCCGCGCAGTTGTAGCCCAGTGTGAAGTTCTTGCGGGCTCTTTGGCGAATCGCCTCTATTTTTTCTTCTCTTGTCATCGGCTGTCACCCTTTCCCCGGCCGCCGGAGAGCGTCCGCCGGCCTATTTCAGGCTGCTCAGGATGTCGCGGGCGATGATGACCCGCTGGATCTGGTTGGTCCCCTCGTAGATCGAGGTAATCCGGACGTCCCGGGCGAAACGTTCGATGGGGAATTCCCTCGTATAACCATAACCGCCCAGGATCTGGAGGGCGTTGTAGCAGGCCCGCTCCGCCGCTTCCGTGGCAAAGTACTTGGCCATGGATGCCTGGCGGGCGAAGAACCGGCCATTTTCCTTCTGGTAGGCCGCGTTCATCAGGAGGAGCCGCGCCGCCTCGAGTTCCGTGTAGGACTCGGCGATCATCCACTGGATGGCCTGGAAATTCGAGATGGGCTGGCCGAACTGCTTTCTTTCCACGGCGTATTTCGCCGCATATTCG
>CAYNEJ010000188.1:0-4610 GCA_964396205.1 uncultured Syntrophaceae bacterium | reverse complement strand
GCCCCCGTGGCAGCCCCCTGCGCCGATGCGTTAGATGTGAAAGGAAAGGGGATTCGGCTTGGTACAAAAAGAAAAGAAATAAGGAAGGAGGAACGGATTTGAAATCCGCTCCTCCTTAGAAGTCGGAGTCCGGGCTTCCGCCCGTATCCCATCTGTTTGCCGCTTTCTATTTCCGGGCGGCGATCTTGCTCCAGGTGTCCCGGAGGGGAACGATCCTGTTGAAGACCGGCTTCCCTGGACGGAAATCTTTCTCATCCGCGCAGAAATAGCCGATCCGCTCGAACTGCCACCGGCTCCCCGGTGCCGCCTCCCCGAGGGAACGCTCCACGAAACAGCCCGTCAGGACCTGGAGGGACTCCGGATTGAGATGGTCCAGGTAATCCTCTCCCGCCGGATCGGCGATCGTGAACAGCCGGTCGTAGAGCCGAACCTCCGCGGCCACGGCGTGCTCCGCCGACACCCAGTGAATGACTCCGTCCACCTTGCGGCCGTCGGCCGGTGGACCGCTTCTCGTCTCCGGGTCGTACGTGCAGTGCAGCTCCAGGATCTCCCCCGACTTCTCGTCCTTCACCAGGCTCTCGAAGCGGATCACGTAGGCATTCCGGAGGCGTACCTCCTTCCCCGGCGCCAGGCGCTTGTACTTCTTCGGGGGGTTCTCCTCGAAATCCTCCCGCTCGATGTAAAGGACCCGGGAGAAAGGGATTTTCCGGGAGCCCATTTCGGGATTCTGGGGGTGGTTGGCGGCGTCGAGATCCTCGGTCTGTCCCTCCGGGTAGTTGTCGAGAACAACCTTCAGGGGGCGGAGAACCGCCATCGCCCGGGGCGCCGTTTCGTTCAGATCGTCGCGGACACAGGATTCCAGCAGCCCCATGTCGACAAGGTTGTCGTTCTTCGCCACACCGATGGCGGCGGCGAAGCTCCGGATCGCCGCGGGCGTATACCCTCTTCGCCGCATGCCCGCCACGGTGGGCATGCGCGGATCGTCCCAGCCGTTTACGAACCCCCGCGTCACCAGCTCGATGAGACGCCGTTTCGAGAGGACGGTATAGCTCACGTTCAGGCGGGCGAACTCGATCTGCCGCGGCCGGTCGCCGGGGATGAGCTGCTCCACGAACCAGTCGTAGAGGGGCCGGTTGTTTTCGAACTCCAGGGTGCAGATGGAGTGGGTGATCCCCTCGAGGGCGTCGGAGAGACCGTGGGCAAAGTCGTACATGGGGTAGATGACCCACTCGTCACCCGTGCGGTAGTGGGGTGCCCGCTTGATCCGGTACATGATGGGGTCCCGCATGACGATGTTCGGCGAGGCCATGTCGATCCTGGCCCGGAGCGTGTACGCCCCGTCGGGGAACTCGCCCGCCCGCATCCTCGAGAACAGGTCCAGGTTTTCCTCGATGGAGCGGTTCCGGCCCGGACTCTCGCGCCCGGGCTCGGTGAAGGAGCCCCGGTATTCCCGCATCTCGTCCGGGGTCAGGTCGCACACATAGGCCTTGCCGTCCTCGATGAGCCGCCACGCGAAGTCGCAGAGGGCCTCGAAGTAGTCGGAAGCGAAGAACAGGCGGTCCTCCCAGTCGAATCCGAGCCACCGGATGTCGTCCTTGATCGACTCGACGAATTCGAGGGATTCCCCCTCCGGGTCCGTGTCGTCCATCCGGAGGTTGCAGGTACCGCCGTACTGGGCGGCGATGCCGAAGTTGAGGCAGACGCTCTTGGCGTGGCCGATGTGGATGTAGCCGTTCGGCTCCGGGGGAAAGCGCGTGGCGACGCGGCCGTCGTGCTTGCCGGTCCGGTTGTCCTCGTCGATGATCTCACGGATGAAATCGGTGGGGGGAGGGGGGGGTGTCTCGGTCATGATTACGGGCTCCTTCGGAAGATTCCGACCTGCTTCCGGGTCCACAGGACGCCGGGGAGACGTCGCGGATTTCCGGAAAGGCCGATGAACTATAGGGAATTTGAGTCCCCGCGTCAAGAGAATGAGCGGGCAGGCATGCTTCGCCGGGAAGGGAAGAACGCGGTGGAAGGTTTCAAAGAAAGAAGAGCACTGCCCCACGGGAGTGATGCGCTCAATGCTGCTTCCGGGGTCCGAGCATTCTGTCCACTTCTCTCGACAGGCATTCAAAATCAAAGGGTTTCTGGAGAAAGCCGTCGCAGCCGCGGCTCAGGATCTGCTGCGCCTGCCCCTCGATGCCGTAACCACCGGAGAGAAGGACGCGGACCGCCGGATTGATCTCCCGGAGCAGGTCAACGGTCTCGCCGCCTGACAGGCCCGGCATGACCATATCCAGGATCACCAGGGCGATCTCTTCCTGCTTCTTCGCATAAACGTCCAGGGCCTCCCGGCCGCTCGCCGCTGCGTAAACCTCGTATCCCAGCGCCTCGAGCTGCCGGCGGTTGACCTCCAGAACCAGCGGCTCATCGTCGACCAGGAGAATCTTCCCCTTTCCATCCTGCATTTTTGCCGCGGCGGTTCGCACATCGACGGCATCCGTTTCCATGACCGGCAGATAGATATCGAATGTTGTTCCCTTGGCGGGCGTGCTTTTCACGTCGATCATCCCCTGATGCCCCCGGACGATTCCATAAACCATCGCCAACCCCAGGCCGGCCCCCCGCCCCATGGTCTTCGTCGTAAAGAACGGTTCGAAGATCCGCTTGCGGGTCTTTTCATCCATTCCCGCCCCCGTGTCGCCGATCGATATCTTCACATATCTCCCGGCATCGGCCACCAGGGGCGCGGTATGGCCGCCGCCTGCACACAGATTTTCCGTCTTCAGGGTGAGCGTCCCTCCTCCGCTCATCGCCTGGCCGGCATTCACCATAAGATTCATCAGCATCTGGTCCATCTGCCCCCGGTCCACATGCACCGTCCAGAGCCTCGATTCCAGCATTTTCAGAATGGTGATGTCCCTTCTCGTCCGGCCGAATATGGAGGATGTCCGCTCGATGATTTCGTTCAGATCGGTGGGCTTGACCTCGTACCGGCCCTCCCGGGCGAAACCCAGCAACTGCTTCGTCAGGTCGGCACCGCTGGCGACCTGCTGTTCGATCTTCTGCAGCCTCCTGTGATGGGGATGAGCGTCTTCCATGCCCAGCAGCATCAGCGATGCCTGTCCCTGGATGCCCATCAGCAGGTTGTTGAAGTCATGGGCAATCCCACCCGCCAGCGTTCCGATGGACTCCAGCCTCTGGGCCTGCCTCAACTGCTCTTCCAGACGGCTCTTCTCGGCTTCCGCCCGCTTTCGCTCGCTGATGTCGCGGGACACCGCAATCACTCCGACGGGCCGGCCGTCCCTGTCCCGGACGAAGCACAGGCTCACCTCGATCCAGACCGTCGAACCGTCTTTCCGGTACTGTTCGAGCTCCAGGATGCGGATTCTGTTCGGATCGGAGGTATCGTCCGCTTCCCGGGCCACCTCCTCTGCGAAGACATCCATGCAGACCCGGAAGGATTCGGGAGTCATGAGCTGATCCAGGGTCTGCTCCAGGACTTCCTCGGGGGTGAAGCCGCGTAGCCTTATGATGGAGGGGCTGAGGTAGGTATGGCGGAGATTCATGTCATGAAATGATATGACGTCCGCCGTGTTCTCCGCGATGACGCGGTACTTCTCCTCGCTGATCCGGAGCGCCTCCTCGACCTGGGCTCGCTCCTCCATTTCCTTCATCAGCTTCCGGTTCACAGCGGAGAGCTGATTTGTTCTTTCCTCGACGCGTTTTTCCAGTTCCTCCCCCGCCTGCCGCAGCTTTCCCTCGGCCGTCTTCAGGTCGGAGATCACCCGCTGCAGCTTGTCATTCATACCCTCCAACCGGCGCTGGGTCCTCTCCCTCACGTTCTCCGCGAAATAAGCCAGCGCGGAGACCAGAAGAAAAGAACTCAGGAACCGGATCTTGAAATGCAGGGAATAGCCGCCGATGACGCCGGGGGGATCACCCAGGGAAAACAGGATGAGGGTCGAAAGCGTGAGAACCGCCGTGGCAATCGCCCCGTTCCCGGCCCCCAGTCCGAAACAGGCGATCAGGGGGTAGGTATAATACCAGACGTATCCCGTTTCATAAGCCCCGCCGGAGGACAGCAGGTACCAGCACAGGACGGTATAGAAACCGATCGCCGCCCGGAGCCCGAACAGATAGTTCTGGGACCGGCGGACATAAACCAGGATCAGGAACAGGAAGAAGGCCAGGAAGGAATCGATGAGACAGAGAGAGACGATGGAATTGAAATACGAGATGGTTCCCTGGACCAGGAGGAAAACGATTCCGATCGTCGTTCCCGTGAACAGGAGCGTGATCTTCCGGATGGCTTCGACGTCATACGTCTCATGCTGTCCCTTTGTGATCAAGTCGAGCAGAAATTGTCTCAACTCCCCTTTCATCGGTTTCCTCATGGACTGGAATCAGGGTGTCCCGATATCAAAATCGGTGGAAAGAATCCATTCTTGAATTTGATCGCCAAAAACGGAGTCTCGTGAATCGAGCCGGGTGGATATGATGGCGGAAGGGCGGGAAAGAGGCGGACGGACCGGCCGGGTTCAAGGTCGGAGCCGCCGGCAGAAAGGGGGGCGGATTTCAAATCCGCCCCCCGCCATGGGAAAGGGGTCCGGCCCCCTGTTGATCCT
>CAYNEJ010000187.1:0-4799 GCA_964396205.1 uncultured Syntrophaceae bacterium | reverse complement strand
CCACCAGGTTGCGCAGCAGGTTGGGACCCCAGTATCCAACACCGATCTGGGCGACTTGAATCATGACAGGCTCCTTTTCGCTGGATGTTTATCCCGCCAGAGACTCCTCGTGCCTCTGATGGATATGGTACAGGATCCCCCCATACAGCAGATACAGCATTGCTTCCTTACAGGACCAGAACCACAGGAAAGACTTGATGTCCTGTCGCCAGAAGAAAAACCCCAAAAGCAGAGCGGTGATCATCGCCAGGAAGGACAATGCCTGCCAGCCGAGCAGGAGGTTGAGTTTCTCGAATGCCATAAGGCTGAGACTCGTCGGGGAGACCACAAGCTGCCCGATGAATCCAATGGAGAGGATTGCCGCGTATTCCCCGGCATCGGCCCATCCCGGCCCCAGAAGCAGGATAAAGATCTCCCTGCCGAAAAGCAGCATCAGCAGGCTTGGGCCGATGAAAAAAACAAAGAGAAGCTTCCAGGTCTTCAGGAGCAGGGAGGTCGTCTCTTCGTGATCACGCCGGAGGCTTGCAACCCGCTGGTAGAACACCTGCCCCAGCGTCACGCTGAAAAAATCCGCCGCGCCCCGGAACAGCCGGTCGGCCACGGCGAAGGATCCGCCGATATGGGAGGAAAAGATGACGGGAAGCACAATCAGCGGAATCTGTGCGGATGCCGTGTCGAGAAAAGCACCGACACCGGCTTTTTTCGGAAAATCGGAGTACCGCGACGGGAAGCATTCTTGACCACCGGATGTCGCTGGCAAAGCGCACCCTCAGCCTCGTGTATAAAACACCCAGAGCACTGGTCAGTCCGATCACATATCCGCAGATCAATCCTCCGCCGGACAGGGCGATGAACGGGGAAAAAGCCAGCTGGCCCAGAACAGTGGACAAAGATTTCACGATCCTGGCGCGGACAATGTCACGGAAACGCCGTCTTCGCACGCACCAGTTATAGAGGGTGTTGAACGAACCGGTCAGCAGGACGGACAGGGGCAGCAGGAACAGCCAGGGAAGCAGTTCTTCCATGCGCAACACCACAAGAATCGGGTGGCCGGCAGTGATCAGCAGGACGAGGAGCAGCAGGCTGATGAAACCGACGATCAGTATGGAGAACTGGACGAGAGCCGCCGCATCCTCGTCCTTTTCCGGCAGCGTTACAGCGATCTCATATCGAAAGGACGACCAGACGCTGACCAGGGAGACCAAACCGGCGAACATGGAGAAAACACCGAAATGGAAAGGAAGATAAAACCGGGCGAGGATCAGGGTCCCAAGAAGGGTTATCCCCTGCGCAACCGCCGTCCCGCTCATCATCGTCACGGTGTGGGCGAAAAAGGCTTTTCGCCTCATGCGCCCGAAAAACCGATCCCAGAGTCTCAACATGGTTCAGTCCATCTTCCGAAGGAGCCTGTCCGAATCCTCAAAGGCCGATGAAGCCAAGGGTCCGATAAGCATCGAGCAATTCCCTTTCTTCCACGTGCCAGCCAAACCCGTCTCGGGCTTGAAGGACCCGTTCCCTCTTCCCGCACAGGTCGTCCACGGTGATCCCGCCGATGAGTTTCAATGCCTCACCATCGGAGCTACCGCATTTCCAGCCGCACCTGCAGCCATCCACCACCCTCGCCATCTCCGGAAGGTCGCTGACCACGACCGGAAGCCCCGCATTCAGGTATTCCCAGATCTTGTTGGGGAGACAGAAGTAATGATTGAGGCAGGTGTTCTCAATGAGATGAACCCCCACGTCGGCACCGCATGTGTAGCGGAAAACGTCGGAGGGCGGAACGGCTGGATGGTAATGGATGTTGGAGTGCTTCCGGGCATAATTTCGAACGAGATCGACGTCTTCCCCGAATCCCATGCAGACCAGATGCCTGCTTCCGTCAAGCCGCGAGAAGATGTCCAGCAGGCGGCGAACTCCCCGATCCTTCACCATGGCACCCTGGTACAGGAAAAGAATCTCATCCCCGCCGACTCCGCAGGCGTCGCGCAGCATCGCAGTCTTCAGGGGTGCGGAATCCGGACGATAGGGCACGTTCTTTACGACCCAGACCCGTTTCAGCCCGTAGGCCCGCCTGTACCAGGAGGCAATGGAATCGTTGACGGCGATGACCGCATCCGCCTCGCGGATCAGGCGGCGTTCGACACGGCGCGCCAGGATCCTGCGGATGCCGGTCGAACCGGCCGTTTCCGTTTCCAGCTCGTGGGTGTCGTAAATCAGTTTCGCCCCGCTGGATCGCTTCAGACGCACGCAGAGCGGCAAAACCGACAGGCTGTGGGCATTGATGCAATCGATGCTTTCTTCGCGGAGGAAGCGTCGCACCCGCCAGGACCATTCGACGGTCCGGGCTGCCTTCCAGAAAGTTCCGTTCCTCTCCTGCCCGATCCGTCTCCGGATGCGGACGACCCTTCGCTTGTCGTCCAGGTCCTCTTCTTCCGCAAGCCCCTCCTCCCAGGTGGCCATGATCCGGATCCGGTCGAACACAGCCGCCTCCTTCAGACTCCGCGTGATCTTGAGAATCCGGCTCTCGTTCCGGAACGGGGTGGGATATACGTGCACGTTCATGGTCATGGGCCTTTTCAGGCGGACGTGGCCAACTTCTTGAAACTTGACCGCAAATCCCTCAGGGTGTGCAGGAAAAAGGAATGATTCGGATAATCCCTGTAGGACCGGATGGGCAGGTGCATCAGTTCCTCGAACGCATCCTCGGTCAGGCCGAATTTCTTGATGACGAACTCGCGATCCTCCCGGAGGAGGCTTTCGTTCCCGTACGGATCCTTTTCCATTTCCCGAAGTGCGTCCTCCCGGCTCATCTCTCCCGAGCAGACCAGGGTGGACAGGTGGGCCCGCCGCTTGTCAAACCCGAATTTGACGGGCAGGATGTAGCCTTGGAAAAAGCGGGTGAAGATGGATTCGTAGTGCTTCCCCCCATAGTAGCGCCAGCAAAGCTCCTCCTGGATGAGTTTCATGGCCTCCGTCTTGTTGTAGTCGACGTAGTTCAGGATGGGAATGAGCCGGATCCCCCGGACAAAAACGAGGTAGATGAACCTGGAGAGGCTGATCCTGGGCGTCGTCTTCAGGGGGATTGTGCCGAAGCGCCGGTGCACCGCCTCCAGGTGTTTCCGGTCCTGGTTGTAGTATCCCCAGCTGAACGGGAGGATCCCCTCCGTGGCAACGTTCCCGCCCCCGAAAATGTACCGGATGTCGTGCTGCGCCGCCGTGTTGAACAGCAGGGCCGTGATGGCGTGATCGGTGGGAATCTCGCAGTTCGCCACGGAAGCCTTCAGAAAGGACAACTGGAGATCCCTGAATTCCTCCCAGTCCACGACGTGCGTCTGGAGATCGATTCCCAGGCGGTCGAGCGTCTTCTTGATGTTGTCCACCGCCAGTTCACTGTTCCATCCGTTGTCGAAATGGACGGCCAGGGGTCGCAGTCCCAGTTTCCGGACCGTGTAGGCCACCATTGTGCTGTCCACCCCTCCACTCACCCCGATGACGCAGTCGTAGTCGCGGCCGCGCCCCTGGGCCCGGATCCGTTCGGCCATGTCTTCGAGCCGGCGCTTCCCTTCCTCTCCCGGGAACACCTCCGAGGCCACGCGGAGCTCGTAATGCCGGCAATGGTTGCAGCGCCCCTGCCCGTCGAACGAAATTTCCGGGTCCGACGTGTCCATAATGCAGTGCGTGCAGATCCGATAAGGTCTTTCCATTCATCTCTCCCTGTCCGGAGCGACCGGGAAGGCCGCGTCCAGTTCTTGCCGGGACGGATAACTGATCAGAACCGCCCGATGGCGGCCGTGAAATACAAACAGGCTTCCCGCCGCAGCCGCAGCGGCCCCGCTCTTCACAGCCGCCGTGATGTCATTCAGGTCGCCGGCGCCCCCGCAGGCGATGACCGGAATCCCGACCGTTTCCGCCACCCGTCCGATCAGTTCCACGTCGTATCCCTGCCGGGTGCCGTCCCGATCGATCGAGGTGAGCAGAAGCTCCCCGGCCCCCAACTCCTCCATCCGGCGGACATGGGACAGGATGTCTTTCCTCGCGCTCCGGCGCCCCCCGTGGGTGAATATCTCATACTTTCCGAACAGGCTCTTTTTCACATCCACGGACACAACGATGCTCTGGTTCCCGAAGGCCTTCGCCGCATCCCGGATCAGGTCGGGATCCTCGACCGCCGCGGCGTTGAGACAGACTTTTTCGACCCCCAGGCTGAATATCTTCTCGATTTCCGGGAGGCTCCGGATTCCCCCTCCGTACGCCAGGGGCATGAAGCACTCGCTGGCGATCTCGGAGATGACCTGATACGGCGGGGGTCGCTTCTCCAACGTGGCCGTGATGTCGAGAAAGATGAGCTCGTCCACTTCTTTTTCATTGAAGATCTTGATGGCGTTGATGGGATCTCCAACGTAGGTCGGATCCTTGAAGCGGACGGTCTTGACCAGCCCCCGGCCCTTGAGCAGCAGGCATGGAATCACTCGGGTAATCAGCATTTTTCCACGAAATTCTGCAGGAGCCGCATGCCGAACCGGTGGCTTTTCTCCGGGTGGAACTGTACCCCGGCGATGTTCTCCCGCGCGAACGCGGATACGAAGTCGCCTCCATAATCCGTCGTCGCCAGCACATCCGACTCTGCCCGGCATCGCACATGGTAGGAGTGGACGAAATAGAACCGGCTTCCCTCCGCCATCTCCTCGAAAAGCGGGCTCGCTCCCCGCACCCGGATCGTATTCCACCCCATGTGCGGCACTTTCAGATGCCGAAGGGATTCGTCAAACCGGAAACGCACGGTCTCGGCATCCACCCAG
>CAYNEJ010000186.1:0-4815 GCA_964396205.1 uncultured Syntrophaceae bacterium | reverse complement strand
AGTCCTCGCCGTAGAGCGCCTCGATCTCGGGCATGTGCCTGTCGAGGATGATCTTCCTTTTCATCTTCATCGTCTGGGTCAGCATGCCATTATCCACCGAGAAGGGCTCATGGATAAAAAGGAACTTCTTTGGAATTTCATAGCTTCCGTATTTGCCCGCCAGGGAGCGGCCGATTTCCCGGGCAATCATTTCCTGCACACCCCTGTCCCTGGAAAGCGCACCGGTGTCGACGGACTGGTTGTGCGCCTCCGCGTACCTCTTCAGGGCAAGCGGCTCGGGTACTACGAGGCACACGGTATACGGCCGGTTGTCCCCGTAGATCAGGGCGTTCTGAACATGGGGATTCAGGGTTATGTCCTCCTCCATGGCGGCGGGAAAGACGAATTTCGCGTTCTCCAGCTTGAACTGCTCCTTGATCCGCCCCGTGATGTAAAGGAAGCCGTCCTCGTCGAGGCGGCCCCGGTCGCCTGTCCGGATGCCTCCGTCCGGCGTCATCGCCGCCTGTGTCAGGTCCGGCTTGTTGTGATACCCCCGCATGACGTTCGGCCCGTACACGACGATCTCCCCGTCCCGGGCACCCTCCTCGACGACGGATTGATCGATGACGACCTTGACGCCCATGAGGGGACGTCCGACACTGCCTTTTTTGTTGGCCGTCGGGGAATTGGCCGTGATGCCCGGTGACAGCTCCGTCATGCCGTACGATTCATAGAGGTTGATGCCGATGTCATCAAAAAAGCATGAAATGTCCGGGTTGATGGCGGCGGCGCCGGTGAGGGCCTCCTTCAGGCGGCCTCCGAAGCGGTCCCGGATTTTCTGGAAGACGATCCGGTCGGCGAGGGCGTAGACGATCCCGTCCATGATCCCCGGTCCGCCGTTGCGGCGGGCCTTGGCGCTCTTCAGTCCCGCAAAGAAAAGGGCTTTTGCCAGGCCGCCCTTTTCGTTCATGGCCGCATGGAGATTTTCGTATATCTTGTTGAAGACCCGGGGCACCGCCACGACGAAGGTCGGCCGGATCTGGGCCATGTCCTGAACGATCGTCGCCGTGCTCCCCATGATGCCGATGGATCCCCCGTTGATGGTGAAAACATAAAGCTCGACGGTCTGGGCATAGGAATGGGCCCAGGGAAGAATGTTCATGCACCGGTCCCTGTCGGACAGATGGGGGTATCGGTCCCGGCAGGCCATGACGTTGCTGCAGAAATTCCAGTGGGAGATGAGAACCCCCTTGGGGTCCCCGGTCGTTCCCGACGTGTAGATGAGCCCGGCGATTTCATCCCGGTCGGGATGAACGGCGTCCGCCGGGTTCGAGGCGCCGATCCGCTCCAGCTCCTCCATGGAGCCCTTTCCCTGTCCCTCGATCAGGATAATGTTCTCCAGGCTCCGGATCCCCTTCGGGAAGTCCTTCACCTTTTCAAGGATCTCCGGTTTGGAGACGAACAGCGCCTTCACGGATGCATCGTTGATGATATAACGGCACGTCTGGATCAGTTCCGATTCGTACATGGTCACGTAGCGCGCGCCGAGGCTGTAGGTGGCGAAGGCTGCAATGACCCATTCGAGACGGTTGTTGGCGATGATTCCCACGGCGTCTCCCCGGCCGATGCCGATTTTGCCGAGACCGCCGCGAAGATTGCGGATCCGCGCGTCCACTTCCCTGAATGTCACCCAGTCATACATGCCGGAGGGATTCCGCGTCCCGATATAGGGACGGTCGGCATGCCGCGAGGCTGCCTTCTCCCAGAGCATGACGAGATTGTCGATCTGTTCCTGCTGAACCATGCTGCTGAAACCTCCTTGCCGATCCGGCCGCCGGTCACTCGACCTGGGCGGCCTCCAACACCGGTAGGCTCCTCAAATTCCGTGTTCAGGGGTCTTCCCGGTCATTTCCATTTCATCGTGAAACCCTCTCATCCGCAGCTTGCAAGGGCCTTCTGAGCACACTCCCGGGCCTGCTTCGCCATTCCGTCCAGCAGCTCGGCGCAGGTGGGGATATCCTTGATGAGGCCGATGGACTGACCCACCATGAGGGGCGCGTAATCGACCTTGCCCGTCTCCCAGGCCTCTTTCACCTTCTGGCCGGCCAGGAGGGGAATCAACTCGTCGAAGGAGCCGCCCCGCTCCTCGATGGCCAGCACTTCCTGGAGGATCTTGGTATTCAGACCCCTTCCCTGCAGGCCGATGGACTTGCCGTAGATGACCGTCTCGAATTCCTGGCGCCGCACCAGCTCCTGCTTGATGTTCTCGTGGACCTCGCATTCCTTTGTCGCCACGAAGCGGCTCGCCATCATCACACCCGAGGCTCCCAGGGCCAGGGCAGCGGCGAGGCCGCGCCCGTCGGCAATTCCGCCCACCGTCACGACGGGAATCTTCACACTCTCCACGATGCGGGGAGTCAGAACCATCGACGTCACGTCGTCATCCAGGGGATGGCCGCCCTCTTCGATGCCGGCCGCATAGATCCCGTCATAGCCGACCTTCGCCGCGTGGACGGCATGGCGGACAGAGCCGACTTTGTGGAACAGTTTCACGCCGGCCTTCTTCAGCATCTCGATGTATTCCATCCCCGCGGCCTTGTCGGCGGGCGTCCCGGAAAACTCGATACCGGCCACCTTCTCCTCCGCGCAGATGCGGATGTACATCTTGTGGTGCTCGGGTGTGATCCGGACGGACGGCATCATCGTGATGTTGACCATGAAGGGCTTGTCCGTCAGTTTCTTCGTCTCCCGGATGGCCTCGCGGAAGGCCTCATCGGTGTCGTAGTTGCCCGCCGTCAGGTTGCCCAGGCCGCCGGCATTGGAAATGGCGGCACAGAACGTGGGCTTGCAGAGCCACATCATCGCCCCGCAAATAATCGGATACTTCACCCCGAACATCTCCGTAATGGCTGTCTTGAACATGCTACACCTCCTGCTTTGGATTTTTTTTACGGTTTCCTGCTTTCCCGCTCTTCTGCCTGGTGAGACTTTTTCTGATGTTTTCCTGAACCTGATTTCTGAAGAGCCTCCGCATGACGTAGTCGCGGAGGAAATCGCCGACCATGGAGAGCTCCACGGTGATGCGGATGTTTTCCCGGGCGGTCTTGTCGGAGACGATCATCCGGCGGAGCTCCATTTCCCTCTGCACAATGGCGCCGCCCAGTTCCACGTAGAAGGCCAGCACCTTGAGATCCAGGCCGAAATCGATGATCCGCTTCAGGACGTCCCGGCCGAACCGGATGTCGTCTTCGTTGTAGAAGGATTTCCCCCCTTCGATGGTGAAAGGGATCAGGATCCCGATTTGCTCCGCCAGCGTCGCTTCGGCATCGGTCAGCCCCGTTTCGGCGAGCATCGACCGCCGGTCCAGGAGATTGCCGGCGCTTCGCTCCGCCGGGTTGAAGACCGCGCTCTCGACGGACTCGGCCTCCTGAAGGCTCAGTCCCTCGTCCATCCTGCGCAGGATATTCTTGATCAGGTACAGGGGGAAGTAACGGCGCTCCTGGAGATACTGAATGACCTTGAGCCGCTCGACACAGCCGTCGTCATAGTGGGACATCTTCTTGTTGATTTTCACCGGGACGGGAAGAAGCCCCTCCCGTACATAATAACGGATGGTGGAGGCCGGAACGCCGCTCTGTTTCGATATGTCGCCGATTTTTACGTTCATGCGCTCCGAGTGAACATTGAAGTGATACTTCAATCTAGGCCGGAAAAAAAAATCTGTCAATCCTTTTTCGGATGTCCTCCCCACTCCCAGTCAGCAGTGTTCGGTGATTTGAACGATATCGGTGAGTTGCCGGATTCCATTGGCGGGATTCAGGCAGTTGGAAGAGAGGCGACGGCGGTGTATCGGCGATCCGAAGAACAGCCGCCGGCCTCCTGATACACTCGGTCCCGCTTTTCTCGAATCGTCCACGGCATGGATCTCAGCAGAAACGCCGTTTCCCATCAGAACGTCGGCCCTTTCAGGAAAGGACATCCGCACGTTTTTCATCGCCTCTCCTTCCCTTGCCTGTTCCGATATTCGGCCTGCCCCGGAAACCGCATGCGCGGGCGGGCATCCGGCCGGTGTCATGGCCTCCATTCTCCGATCCTCAATCCATGAACCCCATGCATCCAAAGCCCTTTCCACCCCAGGGCGGCGGGAAGGGGCGCATGTCTTCCCATTCCCCGGGAATGGGATCCGGTTCCTCTTCGCAGCAGGCCGGCGGATGCGGGGCTCCGGCCAGTTCCACGTCCTCCGGTGGATCCGGGATCAGCACGAGCCAACCGTTTTCATCCCTCCGGCAGACACCCGTGATCGTCTCCCCCAACGGGCCCGTAAAGCCGGAGACGCTTCCGGATTCTGCATCCCTGCAGGCCCGGTAAGCCTCCGGCGGAGGCCCGGCCGGGGCGTGGCAGGGCATCCCGGCGTCCGACTCGCCGGGACAGAAGTCGTTTTCCCCGTCGAGACGGCCCGGTCCCCGCAGACCGGGGGTCTGTCCCCAGGCAATCTCGAATACGAACAGCAGAACCAGCGTAACAATGATGCTCAACGCCACGGCATCCTTCATGATTTCTTTTTTCATGCTCCATCCTCCGGAATTTCCCGAATCCACCTGCACCATGCAGGATGGATCGATTCATACGCCCTCCGGATGACAGATCGCCCGGGGAAATCATGAAAAGATTGTCATGGCTGGACATCGCGGGAAGCGGACGGACGGAAATCGTCCGCAAGTGCAGGCGGGCTCCCGGCGGAGTTCCCGCAGCGACGGCATGGGAAAGGTTACAGTTTTTTCATCTCACGACCCGTTGCAATAAATCCGATTCCGGGTACAGTAGCGCCATGCGCGT
>CAYNEJ010000185.1:0-4943 GCA_964396205.1 uncultured Syntrophaceae bacterium | reverse complement strand
GCCCGAAGTCCTGCGGGAGTTCGACCACCTGGTGTTCAATGCCACGGATTATCGGGACATCCGGTTTGCCAGGGAGAACGGGCTGGATCGTTTTTCGGTCCTGCCGAATGGGGCCAGCGAGAGGGAATTCGCCTCCTCTCCCGTCCCGGATCTGCGGCAACAGCTCGGCATCGATCCCGAAGCCTTCGTGCTCCTCTCCGTGGGATCGCCGCCTTTTGCCAAGGGACATGCCGAGGTGGCCCAGGCCTATGCCCGGGCCTCTTTTCCCTTTCCCACGTGTCTCGTTCTCGATGGCCACTACGAGCGGCGGTACCATCCCCCGGCCCAGAACCGGAGAGACCGGGTCCGGTTGCACCTGCGGGGCGTCCTGAAAAGGATCCTTCGCGGACGGGGAAACCCGGCGCAACAGCTCCTGGTGGCCTGTCAGTCCATCCGCCGGCAACGGGGGAAACAGGTGGTATTCACCGACCTCCCCCGGGATGAAATGGTCGCCGCCTTTTTCACGGCGGACCTCTTCGTCTTCGCGTCCCGGGTCGAATATTCCCCCCTGGTTCTCTTCGAGTCCGCCGCCGCGGGCCTGCCGTTTCTCACGGTGCCAGTCGGCAACGCCGATGAGATCGCAAAATGGACCGGGGCCGGGGAGATTGTCCCCGCCGAGCGGGACCGGGTTGGAAACACACATGTCTCCGTGGACGTCCTCTCGCAGGCCATGAGCGGCCTGGCGGCGGACAGGGAGAGATTGGGCATGCTCGGGCGGAGGGGACGGGAAAACTGGAAGCGGGATTACACCTGGGAAACGATTGTCGGACGCTATGAAGAGCTCCTCTGTCCGGACAGTCCCGGGAGGCCGTAAGGAGAAAGCATGAAGATTCTCGTTATGTGCGGGGGGCGCGGCCGGCGCCTGGGGAAGCTCACGGACCGGGTTCCCAAGCCCCTGATCTGCCTCAACGGGAAGACCATCCTGGATCTCAAGATCGAGGAATACCTGCGGCAGGGCTGCCGGGATTTCATCTTCTGTACAGGATACCGCGGGGATCTCATCCGAGAGGCGGTCCGCCGGTATGAAGACCGGATCGAGGCCGTATTCTCCGACGCCGGGGAGGAGGCAGGCATTTTGGATCGCCTCTGCCAGGCCCGGGAACTGTTCGACGATCAGGTCTTCATGACCTATGGGGACACCTTCACGAACCTGTCTCTGACCAGACTGTTCGCTTTCCACGAGGAGGGCGGCCATGAAGCCACGCTGGTGACGGCCTCCATCCAGAACCCCTTCGGGCTTGTGGAGTTCGACGGCCGGAACCGGGTGACCAGCTTCCGGGAAAAGCCGGTCCTGCAGTACTACATCGGTCATGCGGTGATCCGGAAATCGGCCCTCCGGTTCGTGCCCGACGAGATCCGCCGCATGAGGGACGGGGAGGGCCTGGTGGCCTTCTTCAAGATTCTGATGGCCATGGAAAAGCTCGGGGCCTACGAGCATACGGGGCTGGAGATCAGTTTCAACACCCCCGACGAGCTGAAAGTGGCGGAAGAGAAACTCTGTCAATTCTATACGATGTCCGAGGTGGAGGATGGTCTGGAAGGATAAGCGGGTTCTGGTGACGGGGGGGGCCGGGTTCATCGGCTCCCATTTGACGAAGCGGCTGGTCCGGTTGGGTGCCCGGGTCTCGGTCTTGGTGAAATACCGGAGCATCATCGACAATGTCCGCTTGAGCCCGGTCTGGGACGACATCCAGGTGATCGAGGGGGATCTCCGGAACATCGATTCCCTGAAGCCGTTCCGCGATCAGTCGTATGACACGGTCTTTCACCTCGCGGCCTATAACCACGTGGGGGACAGCTTCCTGCACGTGAACGAGGCCCTCCTGTCCAATGCCGTGGCGACGGCCAACCTCCTGGAGTCCGCCCCCGCATTCGGGCGATTCATCTACATTTCCTCCTCGGAGGTCTACGGCTACCAGACGGCGGTACCCTTCTCGGAGGGCTTCACGCCGTTTCCCATCTCGCCGTATGCCATCGGCAAATATGCGGGGGAGCTTTACGCCCGGATGAAACGGCACGTCACGAACCAGCCCATCATCTGTGTGCGGCCCTTCAACACGTTCGGTCCCTACCAGAGTGAGCGGGCCGTGATCCCCGAACTGATCGGCCGCTGCCTCCGGGGGCTTCCCGTGGAGACCACGGAGGGCATCCAGACGCGGGAGTTCAACTACGTGGACAACATTGTCGATGCCTTCGTAATGGTCGCCGGGATGCCCGTTCCTCCGGAGGACCGGGTCGTCAACATCGGCTCCAACCGGGAGATCGCGATCCGGGACCTGGTCCGCCGGATCCATGAGGCAACAGGCTCGAAGTCGGAGCTTCGGATCGGCCATCTCCCGAACCGTCCCACGGAGATCTGGCGCATGTGCGCGGACAACGAGCGGGCCGCGGAGCTGCTCGGCTGGACGCCCCAGGTCACCTTCGAAGAGGGGCTGGAGCGCACAGTTGCCTGGTATCGGCGGTACCTGGACGTGTTCCATCAGCCCCGGTCCGCCCTCAACGAGCTGTGACGCGGGTGCACCCTGCATGAGAATCGGGATCACCGGATCGCCGGGCTTCATCGGCGGGTTTCTCTCCCGTTTCCTGTCCGGGGAGAGGCACGACGTGATCCCCCTGGACTCCTTCACCCGCCGCGGGGCGGCGGATCCGGAACGGGGCTCGATACCCGGCGGGCTGGCGTGGGTCCTCCATTTTGGGGCCTCCACGTCGATCCCCCGGAGCTTCGAGGACCCCTTGGGCGTGTACGCCAACAACACGGAGGCGACGCTCCGGGCCCTGGAGATCGCCCGGCTCTCCCGGGCTTCGTTTCTCTTCATGAGCTCCTACGTCTACGGCCGGCCACAGTACCTCCCCATCGACGAGTCCCATCCCGTCGAGGCCCTGAATCCCTATATGGGGAGCAAGATCGCCGGCGAGGTGATCTGCCGCCAGTGGGGCGGCCTGACGGGCATTCCCGTCGTCATCCTGCGCGGCTTCCTGATCTACGGGGACAGCCCGTCGCCGGGACGACTGATCCCGGACCTGCTGGCCTCGGCGAGGAGCGGGGCCCCGTTCACGCTCCGGGACCCGGCGCCCAGGAGGGACTACCTCTACATTCGGGATTTTGCCGAACTTGTCCGGAAGATCCTGTCCACGGAACCAGTCCCCGCGGGAACATACAACGTCGGCGGCGGTGAGACCCACAGCAACCTGGAGGTGGCCGGGCTTTTCCGGCGGCTGTCCCCCAGGCCTTTCGAACTGGAGATTGCCGATGTTCCGAGAAGAAACGATGTCGATGACATCTCCGTAGACATGAGCCTCGTGAAGCGGACATTCACCTGGGAGCCCCGCTATTCCCTCGAGGAAGGGATCAAAGAGCTTCTGTCCGCTCCCCGGCAGGAGGTGTCCTGATGGCCGGAAGTGTCGTGAACCGGCTCCGGGCCCTCTTGGGCCATCCCCCGGGGGAAGTCCTGGTGAATGCCTCCTGCACCGAGTTCGAGGTGAACAAGTGGGCCCTGTCGGAGTTCATCATGCGGGAGCTTGTTCCCGTCGTTGGAATTCACCCGTTTCCCCTCGATGAGCTGCTGCTGATGACGGGCGCCGTGTGCCGCTGCCGGCCCCGGCATATCTTTGAATGGGGGACGAACATCGGCGCGTCGGCGAGGATTTTCTTCGAGACGGCGCGGCGTTTCTGCCTGGAGACGGAGATCCATTCCATCGACCTGCCGGACGACGCGGATCATGTGGAGCACCCGCGCAAGCGGCGAGGAATCCTGGTGCGTGGCCGGAAAAGCGTCCGGCTCTACCAGGGGGACGGCCTGGAGGTCTCCCTTCGTCTCTCCCGGGACCTGGACCCGTCGATACATCTTCTCTTTTTCCTCGACGGGGATCACTCCTACGAATCGGTTTTCAGGGAGTTGACGGGCATCATGGAGAAACGGCCCGGTGCGGCCATTCTTATCCATGACACATTTTATCAGTCTCCCGACTCCGGTTACAACACCGGTCCGTGGCGGGCCGTCGAAGACGCCCTCCGGGCTTTTCCCGGGCGCTATGCCCGCCTTTCGACGCAGACCGGCCTGCCCGGCATGACCCTGCTCATTCCGGATGCAGCCGGATCGGTCGGGAGGGAATAGCCGGTCATGGTGATCGTTCGCCTGAACGGCGGACTGGGCAACCAGTTGTTCCAGTACGCGGCGGGCCGGATGCTGGCCGATTATCACCGGACGGAGCTGAAGCTGGACCTCTCGGCCTTTCATGCTGGTCAAGGGCGCACTTATCGTCTGAATCACTTCCGGATCCGGGAAAGCGTTGCCGGAGACGATGAAATCGACGCCCTCTGCGGACCGCCCCGGACTTCATTCCGGGGGATTGCCTTCCGGTTCCTGCAGAAAATGAAACCGTATCACCGGCGTTCCATCTTCCAGGAAAGGTGTGTCGGCCGCTACGATCCGGACATCCTCAGAACGCCGAAGAATGTCTACCTCCGCGGCTACTGGCAAAGCGAAAAGTACTTTCTGCCCGTTGCCGACATCATCCGGGGAGAAATCGTCGGGACGGAGACCCAGGACGCCCGCAGCCGGGACCTGAAGGCGGAAATCCTCCGGACCTCCTCCGTGAGCGTCCATGTGCGTCGGGGTGACTACGTGACGGACCCTGCGGCGCGCGAGATCCACAGTCTCTGCGACGATGATTATTACCGGCGCTGTGTGCGGTTCCTGGAGGACAGGGTGAAGGATCTCCGCTGTTTCGTCTTTTCCGACGAGCCCGACTGGGTGCGGCGGAACCTGGACCTGGGGAGGCCGGCCGTAGTGGTCGATCACAACGGCGGGGAGAAGGACTGTGAAGACCTGCTTCTCATGTGCCGGTGCCGTTACCACATCATCGCGAACAGCAGTTTCAGCTGGTGGGGCGCCTGGCTGAGC
>CAYNEJ010000184.1:1210-4974 GCA_964396205.1 uncultured Syntrophaceae bacterium | reverse complement strand
CAGCCATTCCCTTTCCAGCAGGGTGAATCGCTTGATCTGTTCGACCTGTCCGTATCCCTTCGTGTACTCCCTGATCTGGGCCTCGAACAAGGCCTGGACCTTCTCGTGTTTCACCAATTCGGAACGACTGGAAAAGGGAAGGCCGTTCTCTTTTGCCCAGGGTTCCAGGACCTCGAAGGCCGGCACAATCAATGCCGTGATGTATTTTCTCCCGTCCCCGATAATGGCCAGTTGATTGATATAGGGGGAGAACATCAGGCTGTTTTCAATGTTCTGGGGGGAAATGTTCTTCCCGCCCGAGGTGATGATGAGATCCTTGATCCTCCCGGTGATTCTCAGGTTTCCTTCTGCGTCGAACTCGCCCATGTCGCCGGTCTTCAGGAAGCCGTCCGGCGTGAAGGCGTTTTTCGTCGCTTCGTCGTTCTTGTAATAGCCAACCATCACCTGGGGACCCTTGATGAGAATCTCGCCGATGTCGCTGATCCTGACCTCGGTGTTCATCACGGGCATCCCGATGGTCCCCGGCTGGATATGGCCCACATAGTTGCAGGTCACCATCGGGGAGGTTTCACTCAGTCCATAGGCGTCACAGCAGGGAATGTCCATTCCCAGGAAAAACTCCAGCACTTTTTGGGGCATGGGGGCTCCGCCGAGACCAATGAAGTAAATCCGGTCCAGTCCCAGCACCGCCTTCAGTTTCGAGAAAATCAGCCTGTCGGCCAGCTTGTACTCCAACGCAAACAGGCCTGTCCTCGACTTCCCCCTGCAGATGTACGGAACATTTTTTCTTCCCACACGGACCGCCCAGGCAAACAGCTTCTGTTTCACAGGAGGCGCCTGGGCCACCTTCGCCGAGATCCCCTCGTACATCTTCTCCAGCACCCGGGGCACCGAGGCCATGATAGACGGGCGAATCGTCTGCAGATCTTCAAGCAGTGTATTGATATCCCTCACGAAGTGAATCTTGTTCCCGCAGAAGACCTGGCAGTAGTAGACGGCCGTCCGCTCGACGGCATGGGACAGCGGCAGGAACGAAGGCCCCTTGTGGAATCGACTGATCATTTCCGGGAAACGGGCATTGAACTGGTGGACATTCGAGACGATGTTATGATGCGACAGCATGACCCCTTTGGGATCGCCCGTTGTTCCCGATGTGTAGATGAAGGTGCAGAGATCCTTTGGCTTGATCGCCGTCAGTCGCCTGTTGAACAGGGTTTCGTCGGCGTGGTCCTTTCCCTGGCGAAAAACATCCTTGAGCGCCTTCACCCCCTCCACCGGTTTGTCAAGATCGTCGAACAGGATGACCTCCATGAGCTTGGAAAGCTCTCCACGGACCTGCAGGACTTTGTCCAAGTGCGCCCGGGTTCCGGCAAAACAGATCCGTGAGTCGGAGTTGTCAAGGATGTACCGGACCTCTTCCGCCGTGTTCGTGGCATAGATGGGAATGTTCACCGCTCCGATCGACAGGATGGCCATGTCGGAGACCCACCATTCGTAGCGGTTCGGGGAATAAACGGCAATCTTGTCACCGTGCCGGATTCCCTTGTCCAGGAGATAATAAGCGAGGTTGTGAATCATTTCGTTCATCCGGTTCCAGGAAATGTCGAACCATTGGCCGGTGCCGTTGCGGTGCGCCACACATGCCTTTTCGCCATGTTCCATGGCCCGATTCTGAAAAATAGCCGCCATCGATATTTCGTCATACTTTTTCATGGGTCCAGTTCCTTCTTGATCACAGACTGTGCGGCGGGGAAAGCCCGGACCATCCGATGCCGCCGGAGCGCACAAGGCTGCTCTCCGTCCCTCATGATCAGGCAATGTTCGTTGTTCGTCCGCCCCTCCACCATCCGGGGTCCGATGAAGGGTTGCTTGTTTCCATCCGTCTGAAAGGCATCGCCATCGCTTCCGCGGCTCTCCCTATCCGACCGGACACAGACCCCGGGGAGGTGGAAGACGCCAGGACCTGTCCGGTGGCCGCCGCTTCCCGATGGCTCATGATGAAAAAACCGTCTTCGGGCCGCCCGGAGCGCAGCAATGCCTCAAGCTTTCACGGCGGGCGTGCACCACCCCCGCAAAGACATAGATATCCCTTTATTTTTAATTGGTTATGCGTTTCAGGGACGGACCAAAGAGAAGGGCGAAGGCCGTGTGAACGCCCGTCCCTGCTTCTCTTCCCCTCCGGGCGAAGGGGTGTTTCCAGACAGGCCCTCTCACGATCCGCTTCGGGCTCGCGGGTGCCTCGATATGAAGAAAAATGTCCTTTGCGCTTTTGGATGCCCGCCGAGGCAGGCATGGGGCATGGGATGGGTGACGCCGCTTCCGTACGCAGACGGGTCAACCGAACCGGCACCCCGCCTTACCCGGATGCGAAGACCGGGATCCCCGAATCGGGAACCTGCCCGGTGGCCGTGTCTTCCTCACGTGCGGCCGGGCGGAATGGTTCCGGATTCTCCCGCAGCGCGGTCTTTTCCGGCCCGCGCGGCGAGTTCATCCCGGGGTCATCAGCCCAGACCCAGCATGGCTCCCAGGTCCTCGCGGAGCATCTCCTGAGGACCCGCGCCGCCGAGCAGGACCATGGCATCCCTCACGTAGCGCTGGGCGTCGTACTCCATGGTATACCCGTATCCTCCGAGGACCTGGACACAGTCCATGGAAGCCTTGCGGGCCGTCTCCACGGCCAGGATCCGCGCCGTCGCCGCCTCCGCGGCACAGCGCTTTTCTTCGTCCGCCAGGCAGGCGGCCTGCCAGGCGACAAGACGGGAAGCCCGGATGTGCACGGCCATGTCGACGAGCATGTCCTTCACGGCGCTGAAGGCGATGATGGGACGGCCGAACTGGACCCGCTCCTTTGCATACTGAACGGCATAGTCATACGCCCCCTGGGCAATCCCCAGACCGCAGGCGGCGACCTCCAGGTGTTCCGTCTCCCGGACCGCTTCCCACTGCCTGTAGCCCTGGTTCAGACCTTCCGGGCCTCCCAGGATGTCCTCCCGCGAGACGTCGACATTCTCGAAGCGGACCTCGCCGATGCCCAGGCTCGTAGTCCCCACCAGGTCCATGGTCCCGGTCGTGATCCCCGGACCCGCCGCATTCACAAGGAAAAAGGAGAGCCCGTCCCGGGGCGAATCGCCGGAGCCTGTCCTGGCCAGGGTCAGAATCGTCGTTGCCCTGCCTGCCAGCCGGACGAACCGCTTCACCCCGGAGAGCAGGAATCCATCCCCGCTCGGAGTGGCCGTCATTTTTACGGCAAGCGGGTCATACCCCGCATCCGGCTCCAGAATGCCGCCGGCAAACAGCGCGGACCCGTCGACAACGGAAGGCAGATAACGCTCCTTCTGTCCCGGGCTGCCCAGAGCGCCAAGGTTTTTTCCTCCTGTCAGGGCACAGGCCCCGAAGCATCCCGCCAGTGCCGGGTATACGGCCGACAGCTCCTCGATGATGAGAACCGCTGCCAGAACATTCCGGCCGCCGCCGCCATACGCCTCGGGCACCACGAGGCCGCAGAACCCGTTGTCGGCAAGGGGGCGGTACAGCTTTTCCGGAAAGTCCCCTTTTTCATCCGCCTCCCGGGCCGCTTCACGGGTACATTCCCGGACGATGAACCGGCGGATGGTATCCCTGATCACTTCCTGTTCTTCCGTCAGTCTGAAATCCATCATGAACTCCCTTTCAGGCTCCCATTGCACCCCTTGGCCCGTGATAAAGCCGGCCGGGGCTTCCCCGCGTCTTAGACCCTGCGCTCGTAACCCTTCCAGTAACGCTCC
>CAYNEJ010000184.1:0-1110 GCA_964396205.1 uncultured Syntrophaceae bacterium | reverse complement strand
CCGGGGCTTCCCCGCGTCTTAGACCCTGCGCTCGTAACCCTTCCAGTAACGCTCCCGGATCTTCTTTTTATCGACCTTTCCCAGGTTGGTCAGCGGGATGGCATCCCAGAACTCGACCGTCTTGGGACAGATGAGGCTGCCTTTTCGCTCCTTCACGAAGTTGATCAGGTCCTTCTCTGTCGCCGTCCTGCCCTCCTGGAGGACAACGATCGCCTTGACCGCTTCCCCCCACTTCTCGTCGGGAACACCAACAACGGCCGCCCCCTTCACGGCGGGATGCTCGAAGAGCACATCCTCGATCTCCCGGGGGAAGATGTTGAAGCCGCCGCTGACGACCATGTCCTTGGAGCGGTCCACGATGTGGAGGAACCCTTCCTCGTCCATCTTCGCCATGTCGCCCGTCCAGAGCCAGCCGTCCCGGATGGTCTCCGCCGTGGCCTCGGGGTTCTTCAGGTAGCCTGTCATGACGTTGATATGGCGGCAGATGATATCCCCCACCTCGCCCTGGGGCACGTCGTTCCCGTCGGCGTCGACGAGCCGGACGGTCGCCGGGAAGGTCGGCCTTCCGCAGGAGCTGAAGATCCGCCGCTCCCGCTCCGGATCCTCGATCACGTGCTCTTCCCGCGGCAGGGCGCTGATCATCATGGGGGCCTCGGTCTGGCCATAGAGCTGCGTGAAGATGGGCCCGAAGGTGTTGATGGCCTGCTTCAGGCGCTCCGGGGCGATGGCGGCGGCTCCGTAAACAATGTTCCGGAGGCTCGAGACGTCGTACTTCCCCCGGTCCGGGTAATCGAGAAGGACGTAGATCATCGTGGGGACGACAAAGGTGGAGGTGACCCCGTGCTTCTGGACGGCATCGAGGAAGCTCTTCGGGTCGAACCCGTCGAGGATCACGCAGACCCCCCGGCGGATCATGACGGGGATCATCAGGCACCCCCCGGCATGGGTGAGGGGCGTCGCGAAGGCGAAGACCTCGTCGTAGCCGAAGCCCAGTTCCAGCATCTCGGTGATGTACGTTCCGATCCAGGCCCGATGGGAAAGCATGACCCCCTTGGGAAGCCCCGTTGTCCCGCCGGTGAAGTAGATCCCTGCCAGATCCTCCTCATCGAT
>CAYNEJ010000183.1:0-5005 GCA_964396205.1 uncultured Syntrophaceae bacterium | reverse complement strand
CAAACATCATCTTCGCCTTAGCGAAGTGGGCGAAAGAGTTCGTCATGGCGCCGGAGCCGAAAGATGTCGCCAGACCGGCGACGGTTGGGGCGTGTCAGGTTCGGGCGCAGTGGTCTATGTTGTTCGTCTTGAACACCGCCCGGAAGAGCTTCTGCATCTGGTAGGAGTCTTCGTTGATGCTGCGGGCGCAACTGACACCGGCGACGCTGTCGGGGCCGTGCTTGGCGATGATCTCCTTGAGACGGTCGGCGACAAGGTCGAGCGCCTCGTCCCAGGAGGCCTCGCGGAAACCGTCCCCTTCACGGATGAGAGGCGTCGTGAGCCGCTCTTTTGAATAGATGAAGTCGTATCCAAAACGCCCCTTGACACAGAGCCGGCCGTGATTCGGCTCCGCCTCCTCCACGCCCGTGACCTTGACGATCCGCCCGTCCCGGACGTGCAGCTGGAGCTGGCAGCCGACACCGCAGTAGGGGCAGGTGGTGCGGATTTTCTCCGTCTCCCAGGCGCGGCCGAGCCCGGCGGCCTTCTTCTCCGTCAGCGCCCCGACGGGGCATACCTGCACGCACTGGCCGCACATCACACATTCGCTCTCGTGATAGGGCATGTCCCCGCCCGTGACAATCTTGCTCTTGGCGCCGCGATAACCCAGGCTGATCGCCCGGTTGACGACGACCTCGTTGCAGGCCTGGACGCAGCGCCCGCAGAGGATGCACTTGCTGAAATCCCGCACGATGAACGGGTTTTCTTCCTCCACCGGGTATTTGACATCGGACCGGGGGAATCTCGGTTCCCGGATCCCGTAGCGATAGGCCAGATCCTGGAGGCGGCAGTTCCCGTTCGCCTCGCAGACCAAGCAGTCGTGCTGCCCGCTGGAAAGCAGCAGCTCAACGACGAGCTTCCTGGCGGCGTGAACGCGCTCGCCGTCCGTCACGACCTCCATGCCCCGCGTCACCGGCGTCGAGCATGATGCCATGAGGCTGCGTGCTCCAGCCACCTCGACAAGGCACACCCGGCAGGCCCCCGTGGGTGCGTTCTGCTTGAGAAAGCAAAGAGTCGGAATCTCGACTCCGTTTTCCCGGGCTGCGTCCAGGATCGACTGGCCTGGCGTGAACGTCGCCTCTCTCCCATTCAACGTGAAAGCATTCATTGAAAACCTCCCCACCGAAAAAGGCGGTATGTTAAATTTAACTCTAAATATGCCATTTCTGGCATATTTTGATGCTTCTTACCGCTTGCCCGATGTGAAGTCAAGGGAGGGAAAAAGGATTGGGAAAAGGGGACAGGGAATGAGATGGGGACAGGCGTGCGTCCGCCCTCATCTCATGACCGTTCACATTCACTTTGTCACGGCACGGAGGGTCCTCTCGAAAGAGGCATCGTCCAGCATGGCGGTGACCGCCCGGTCCATCATCAGGTAGGCATGGCCCTCCAGCGCCTGCGCATCCTTTCCGGCGGGGAGGGGCGGCATGACGACCCGGAACTCCTGGTAACCGATCTTGATGAGGCCGGCCCGGTACAATTCCACGGCAAAGACGAACTCCTCTGCCGAGAACGACAGGATCGTCACCCGCATCTCTCCCATCCCCGGAACGGCCTCGTGGTCGGACACCCGGAGACACGCCGTGCTCAAGGCCCTCTCGAAGCAATACCACGCATACGACTCGAGCGTGGGGTAGGCGGTGTACACCACGCTTTCCTTCGCCCCGTAATAGTAATTCATCCCCGAGTTCGCGGCCCGGCTCGTGAAACTGGGCATGTAAACCTGCAATCCCCCATACCGCCCGTAGGCCTTGGCATCGAACTGCGGCCGGTACCGGTTCTGTTCCAGGGAGACCACCGGAGACCCGGCATGGACCCCCGGAACGGGCAGGCTCATCAGGATGAAAAAAACCATTCCCGCTGTCAGCGCTCTCTTCATGCCGTCACCTCCGATAAAAGGCCGGATCTTTCGCACCTCCCAAAAAACGGCAGGGTCTCCGGCCCATGACTTCAGCGGATAAAGGTCGTTCTGTCCGCGGCCTCCCCGCGCGGAGTCCGGATGGGCTCCCCGGCCGGCATCCCCAGGCAGATCAGGGCCAGGGGGAGCCTGGAAGGTCCGATCCCCAGGATCTCCGCCAGGACCGCCCGGTCGAAAAGGGTAAACCAGAGGCTCCCCAGGCCAAGGGCGTGCGCCGCCAGCAGCATGTTCTGAATCGCCGCCGCACATGCATGCTGGTAGACCGTTTCGGTCCCCTCATGAAATTTGTGGGCTCCCGTCTTTTCCGAGTCGCCGACGACGGCAACGAGAACCGGCGCCTCGAGCAGAAAGTCGGCCTTGTACCTGTCGACCCAGCCCCAGCCGCTTTTCTCGAACAGCGCTTTCTTCACGACCAGCGACTCCTCGTAAATCCTTTTCCTGACGTCCGGATTGGTGATCACGACGAATTCCCACGGCTGGTTGTTGGCCGGCGAAGGCGCCCAGACCGCCGCCTCCAGGATTTGCCGGATCTTCTCGTCCGCAACGGGATCCGGCAGAAACCGGCGGCAGCTCCTCCGTCCCCTGATGGCCTCGAACACGTCCATGCTCCACCTCCCGACAAGAGTTCATGACGGGGTCGAATCCCCCGTTTCAATCCATCGCGCTTCCCCAGGGATTGATCCGCGGATCGCTCCCTCCTTTTCCCCTGCCCATTGCACCGCCTCTCACGCCGTCCAGTGGGGCCGGCCAACCAGCCACCGGCTCACCGTTTCCGGTAGCCACTCCTGGAGGCCCGGGACCATGTAAAAGCGCGGCAGCAGCAGGCTGTCATCCCGGTCGAGCAGCCCTTCGGACACGGCGGTCCGGGCCACGGCGGTCCCGGGATAGATCCGGATTCCGATGGTGACCTTCACCGACTCGAGACCCAGCGAATCCACGAACGACAGGCTCTCCTCGACGGTCTCCCGGGTCTCCCCCGGCCCCCCCAGGAGGAGGAACCCCATCCTCCGGATTCCTGCATTCCCGAGCAGATCCGAGGCCCTGCGGATGTCACGGGGACCGAATTTCTTGTTCATCCGCCGGAGGATCGTTTCGCAGCCGCTCTCGAATCCCAGGCTGACCTCTTCACAACCGGCCCTGGCCATGAGATCGACCAAGTCCAAATCGACCCGGCCCGGATGGAGGATGCACCGCCACGAGACGGCCAGCCTGCTTTCGATCAGCCGGGAGCAGATATCCCGGGCATATGACGGCGGCAGGTTGAACGTGTTGTCCACAACGTAAAACCGCCGGTAACCCGCCTCGGCCAGGTTCGCCATGCCCCGGACGAAGGACCCGGGACTCCGTTTCCGGATGGCGCGCCCCTCGATGGTGGCGGTGGAGCAGTAACTGCAGTCCATGGGGCAGCCGCGCCGGGACTGCACGGGCACCCAGCACTCGTCCCGATCGGGGCCGGAGACGGAAAAGAGGGCGGCATCCGGGAGGGGCAGGTCGTCCAGGTCCGCGACAAACGTCCGCTCAGCCTGGCAGCCCCGGCCCCGGACATGGAGGCCGGGCGTCCCGGCCGGGTCGTCGCCCCGCCCGATCCTGTCCAGTAGAACGGGAAACGCCCTTTCCCCCTCCCCCTGGATCCCCATGTCCGCTTCCAGGTATTCGAGGGCGGCTTCCGGAAAGAGGCTGTAACCGGCCCCGCCCAGGACGATCGGCGCGACGCTCACGCGCCGGCACGCCGCGACGACCTGCTTCACCGGCTCCAGGAGAAACCGGGGCTTCTCCATCACCTGGTCGTCGATGTTTCTCACGGAGATCCCGATGACATCCGGTTGGAACGCCGCAACGGCATTCCGGACGGTTGAGGGGTCGGAGCCCTCGGCGATCAGGTCCAGGAACCTCACCTCGTGCCCCGCTTCCCGGACCGCCACGGCAACACAATTCAGGCCCATCGGCAGCGGCAGGATATTGACCCGCTCTGTGTTCGCGGAAATCAGGAGAATGCGCATCGGGACATCCCTCCCGGAGTCGGGAACCGACCGGGGGCGCATCCGGAGGTCCGTCTGTCCCCCCTCTCAGCCCCCGTCACCGGATATCGCCGGTCACCGGAGCGGCGAACCGGTTATTCCGGCATGAACGAAATGGAATGCCCGGGGCACCGTCCCCGCCATGGAGCGATCCGGCAGGTTCAGATATCTCGCTTCCATCTCCTCCGGCGCCAGATGCTCCAGGATTCGGTAGCCCCGTTTTGCCAGGAAGGCTTCCATCTCCTCTTCGCCCAGGGCAAAGTGTGCCGGTTCGCCGGGGTAATTCCGTTTCATGGTTTCCTTCAGTCTCATCAGCCGGTCGTCATCCAGCGCTTCCAGAGAACGGGACGCATAATCGAAACAGATGGAGCTTCCCGCGGTCGAACAGGCTTTGACGGCTCTCAGCGTATCGCTCACGGCCTTCGCGGGAAGATAATACGTGCACCCCTCCCAGACAAAGAGCGCGTCCCGGGCGGAATCGAATCCCGCCCGGCGAAGCCTGCCGGCGATGACTCCGGTCCGAAGGTCGACGGGAACAAAGGTGAGCTGCTCCGGAATGGGGATGCCCGCCCGTGCCAGCAGCTCCTGCTTGTGCTGCTGGGTCCCGGGCATGTCCAGCTCGAAGATTCGTGTTTCTCCGATCAGATCCCCGAAACGGTAGGGCCGGCTGTCATATCCCGCCCCCAGCAAGACCATCTGCGGCATGTTTTCACCGAGAGCCCGCCGGACCACATCGTCGAAAAAAGCGGTCCGCGCGATGATGAACTCGTACATGCCGGGCGAGACGGCGTTCCGGATCACCCATCCCCGCAGTGCCGGATCCTGCAGGATAATCCGGCGGTCCTCGGGCAGGAAGCATTCCGCGAGAAAATCGGGCCCCCGGATCCCGCTCCTCCTGTCCACCGCCGCCATGGCCCTCAGGAAAGCCGTCCCCATCGCGGTCTCCGACGGATGATTCTCAACGGTTCGTTTGCCTGTATCGGATCCCGGGTGTCTGAACATGACTTCAATCACCTCTGCCTGGTTTTCG
>CAYNEJ010000182.1:0-5231 GCA_964396205.1 uncultured Syntrophaceae bacterium | reverse complement strand
ACGGCAGGGTGCCCCGAAAAAGCCGCTATTCGCGCTCCGGGAAGCCCCCCTCCCCAACGGACGTTCGTGGGGGCGCGACCGGGGGTTTCCAGAGGAGCAATTGGGACTTTTTTCCCATCCCTCCAGCCTGACAGGCCGTCTACGTAGGAAACGCGGGAAAAAACGTCCGCGACGGCGGAAGCCCCCGTGGCAGCCCCCCACGCCCCGATGCGAATAGTAAAAAAGGAAGAGAAGCGGATTTGAAATCCACCCCCTTCATGCATCAGCGGAGCCAGGCGGGAAGCTTCTTTTCATCCTTCTTCTGGAAGCTGCAGGCAATCGTGCAGGTCTTGCACGGGCTCTTCGCAGCGGGCAGGGGCGGCTCCCCCTTGATCTTCTGCTCGATGAACTTCAGGCACTTGTTGACCCGGGCGTCGGGTCCCTCGACAACGAGGGTGACACAACCCTCGGCACCTCCCCAGCCTCCGGAGGCAAAGTGCACGGCGTCGATTCCGAAGAGGTTCTCGACGGCATCGATCTCCGTGAAGACAATGCCGTCGGACACGCAGGCCAGGCCGACGGGAGGACCGATGGCCTTGTCCGTCGTCATCGTCCCTCCGTACTGCGCCGCCAGCGGCACCGAGGGTATCATCTTCTCCAGCCCCACGGCATAGATCATCTCCAGACCCCGGGCCTTCATGGCCATGTAGAATTGTCCCATCGTCCCGCCCACCGGGTTCACCATGATGACGCCCACGTTCCCGTTGGAGTCCAGGGCGTTGGCCCCCTTGATCATGATGTCCCCGGGACCCAGCTTGTCGAGGACGGACCCGGGCTCCACGGGGAGGATCTTGCCCTTGTGGAACGTGACGGGTTTTGTCCGGTCCTCCGCCCCCAGGACGCAGAGGACGCCGCGGATCACCTGGCCGGCCACGTACCCTTCCTTGCGGACCTTCTGTCCCAGCAGTTCCTCAAGAATGTAGGCGTTGGTCGACCCCCGTCCGATGAGGAGGTAGCCCTTGTTTTTCGCGTTCTGGATGCTCGGAAGGGAGGCCACTCCCTTGCCGATCAGCCGCTTCGATTCCGCCGGGGTCAGGGTGAAGAGTGCCTGCATCGGAATTCTCCTTTCTTCATTCGGTCCGAAGGACCTGTGAAACGGGGAAAACGCTCTCTCTGATCTTGTGAACACAGAGGCGGGAATGGATTTCCCTGCACGGCGGCGAGGATAACACGAGCGGCGGGGAAAAAACAGGGGCGGAAATGACGGGAGTGACCGTTGCAATGCAAGGCTGCGGACGGTATAAAGCAATCCTGCCTTCATCTCACGGAAATGGACGCCGGATCACCCTGCGTACCCGGGAGAAGGGAAGGACTTTTTCAGGCATGGGAGCGACCGGTGAAACGTGTTCACCTTTTTGTGACGGGCGTCGTCCAGGGCGTGGCCTTCCGGGCCTGGACCGTCCGGACGGCCCGTGCCCGGGGCGTGACGGGCTGGGTCCGGAACCTTCCCGACGGCCGGGTCGAGGCTGTTGCCGAGGGGGAGGATCATGCCGTGGACGCTGTCACCGCGTGGTGCGGGCAGGGTCCCCCTACGGCAACGGTGACAAAAACGGAAGCCCGTGAAGAGTCGTACACCGGTGACTTCACGGACTTCCGCATTCTCTACTGAATGCCTCTTCAGCCTCCTTAGCCGCTTCAACCGCGTCCTAAACCGGATCGAACGCCCCCAGCTTCTCCATCGCATCCAGAACCGCCAGGTAGCGCTGGTCGCGCTTCTTCAGGATCTCCTCCTCCGAGCGTCCGCCGTAGTCGAAGAGCCCCTTTGAGGATTTTGCCCCCAGGTGCCCCTTCGCCACGGGATCGGCGATGAAGGGGACCGACTGCCCCAGGGCGTTCCTGATCATGGTGTCCACCAGGTCCAGGCCCGTAAAATCGAGGGTCTGGACGGCGCCGACCACGGGCAGCCGTATGCCGAGGCTGGCCTTGACCGCCAGGTCGATATCCGCCGGGGAGGCCCAGTCGTTCTTCAGGATCTCCAGGACACCGAAGAAGATCATCTGCTGGATCCGGTTGACGATAAAGCTGGGGACGAACTGCTTCAGGATCACGGTTTTCTTCCCCAGACGCTGCATGAGCTGAACCGCGAAGTCCATCGCCTCCGGCGCCGTCTTCGGGCCGGGGACGACTTCCACCAGCGGGATGATATGGGGCGGTGCGAACCAGTGGGTGATGAGGAGCCGCTCGGGCCGGTGAATATCCCCGACGATGGAGAATATGTCCAGGGATGAGGTGTTGCTGGCAAGGATGGCTCCGTCCGGACAGATCCGCTCAAGCTGCTGGAAGACAGCCTTCTTGACTTCCGGCACCTCCACGACGGCTTCGATGGCAAAGTCCGCCCCCTCCGCCGCCACGGCCAGATCCGTCGATGGAATGATGCGCCCGAGGATGGCCGGGATCTCCTCCCGCTTCACCGATCCATAGTCCGCCAGGGTCTCCAGGTTGACCCGGATGAGCCGCATGGCGCGCTCGAGGAGTTCGTCCTTCGTGTCCGCCAGCCCCGTCTCGATTCCATGCCGGGCAAAGACCTGGGCGATGGAATGTCCCATGGTTCCCGCACCGACCACAACCGCCCGCTTCATTTCATTCACCTTGACCATGTCTCATCTCCTTTTGACAAAAAAAGGGGCAGAGTATCCCTCTGCCCCTCGTTTGCCGTATGTTTTTTCCCCCGTTCGTTCAAGGTCGCCCGCTCCGCTCGATCTTGTGGAACGGCGGTCTCATAGCACATTATCAAACCTTTTCCCACCGGAAAGGAGCGGCCGCGCAGGCTTCCCCTCTGAAAAAGTCTTTACGGAATCAGGAAAGAGCGGCCGGATTTATCTTTGCTCAAGAAACCGGATCCTCTCAGGCCTCGGAGAGGAGGCTCCGCCAGGTGGACCGCTCCAGGAAAGATCCTTTTACGTTGTCCTCCATCTCCTCGAAGAGGGCCTTCGGGACGGCAAACGTCATGATGTCGCCCCCGAGCTGGCGGCGGAGGTAGAGCCGGGCCGAGAGATCCGTGAGCCCGACGACGGCCCGGGGCCTGGGCGACTCGGCCTCCCGGTAGGGGTAGATGCCGATGGTCTGGCACCCGGCGGCGTAAGGGATGGTGACGTTTTCATTGTCCCCGCGGCCGTAGTTGGCAAGGACGACCAGCGCGGAGATCCGGTCCGGGTCTGCGATAAAGATGACGGTCCGGAGATTTTCCCGTTCGGGGTCAACGTCCGCCAGGGGCTTGAATACGACGTACCGGGCCGGGATCTCCCGCATGGGCAGGGCGGCGACGAAGCGGCGCACCCGATCGGGGTCTTTGATGTACCCCTCGCCGTGGAGGAAGTGGTCGAAGGCATCCTCCCGGAGAAACGGCCGGACCTGTTCGGCCAGTTCCGCACCACCCTCGCGGCCGGCGTTTCCCGTGGACAGGAAATGGCAGAACCCCTCCTCGCCGCCCGGGAAGTTCCGGTACTGGTTGCCGAAGCCGAGACCGACGCCGCCGCCGAAGCAGCCGAAGGTCCGGGCATCGCAGGCCGCCGCCTTCCCCTTGGCCGCTGCCGCCAGAAGCCACATGACGCAGCCCCACTTACCCTCCTGGAACGACATGGCCCGGTCCGGCTTCTCGTCACTCCAGAGGAGCCCCACGGGGGGGATTTTCAAACGGATCGCCTCGGCCATTCGGCTTTCCATGGCTCTACCTCGCTGTTCTCATACCTGCCCGGAAACGGGTCCAGGCATGCCCGGCACAAAGAAACGAGGGGCACCGGGGTCAGCGGCGCTTCTTCCAGCGGAGCTGAAACTCCAGTTCCTCCACGCCCCCCTCCCGCTCGTGCTCGATGCTGATCTCCGCGCTGACGGGCGCGGTCAGCGTCTCTCCCGCCACCTGGATCCGGAATGGCTTCCCGGCCTCCAGGTCATCCGCCAGGCGCCGGAGCTTGCGGACGAAAGCCGCCTTGGTCACAGTCTTCTCCACGTCCCGTTCCGCTTTCCTCTTTTTCATGGACACCTCCCGGTTCCCGGAATCTGAATCGCGGTCAGGGTACGGAAAACCGGCCGCCTTGTCAAAAACAAACGGGATGGATCCCGTGAGCCGCGCTACCCCTTCATGACCTCCAGGAAGCGCTCCAGTTTCCCTTTTTCCTTGAGAACCCGGGCGCCCATTTCCTGCATGTCGGCACAGACGGCAGGGGGATTCTCCCTCCGCACGAGGGCGATGGCCTCCGCGGGGCAGCCCGTGACGCAAAGGCCGCAGCCGATGCAGGCCTCTTCGGAAATGACCGCCAGGTCGCCCTCCATGACGGCGGCCCCCACGGGGCACCGCTCATCGGCACAGATCCCGCAGCCCGTGCAGGCATCCGCGTCCACCCGCGCCAGGAAGGCACTGGTGGCGAAGGCGCTGGACAGATCAAGCTGCGTCTTGCAGGTGAGGATGGTGCAGCAGCAGCGGCAGCAGTTGCAGAGAAACGTCGGCCGGTCGGCGCTGTTGTTGCTTACATGGACGAGGCCCGCCTTTTCGGCATCATCCAGGATCCGCAGAGCCTCGACCCTCCCGACCTGCCTGGCATATCCCCGCTGGACAAGAAAACGGGCCGGGGCATCGAAGAAAAAGCACGTCTCCTGGGGGGCATCACAGGCCCGGACGGCCACGCGGCAGGCGCACAGGCCGAGGCCGATGAACTCCGTCTCGCCGATCAGCTTCGCCACCTCTTCGTAGGGCTGAACACGGCCCGCCGCCTCCAGGGACTCGCCAACCGGTATCACCCGGGCCACGGGGGTCGGGTTCCCGGAAAAGGAGGCCCCCAGGCCCTCCCGGTGGTATTCGTCCCAGAGCTTCGCCAGTTCGTCATGCTCCGGCCGGGTCCTCCCTTTCAGGAAAGGAAACTCGAAGAGGCCCGGGATCGTCGGCAGGAGCCCGTAGGACCGCTTTCCCTCCTTCTCCCGGCAGAAGACCACGGCCCGGTCCGCCATGGCCTCGAGCATCCGCTCCGCTTCCGCCGGTTCGAGCCCGGCCTTCGCGGCGACGGCCGCAACCGGCCGGGGGGCGAAGCTCATGACGGCGGCCAGCGCCGCTTCATCAGGGGTGAAGAGAATTCGGAGGATCCGGTCGATGGCAGGGGACGGGGGCGCCCCGGTGGGATGAGCGTCCAGAACGGTCCGCAGCTTCTCGTAGGCGTCCATGGTAGCCTTCCTTTCATTCTCATTTTTTCATGCTGTGGCAC
>CAYNEJ010000181.1:0-5258 GCA_964396205.1 uncultured Syntrophaceae bacterium | reverse complement strand
GCCTTCCTGGAAAACGTGGCGATCACGAAATATCCCTACACCCCCGATTTCCGGGACACCTCCAAGACAGGCAACGGCCGGGCCATTGTCACCCGGGCCAACCTTGAGATCGCCAGTCCCGGCCTCCGGGCGGACCGAATCCACAACATCATCATCCTGACCCGGAATCCCCTCGCCAACGCCCTCTCCCGCCTCACCCCCGAGCAGGCGGTCATGCAGTTTCTCTACGGCGAGTCGATCGAATCGAGCGGCGGCAATCCAGAGGAAGCGGGCAAGTTCAAGCGGGAGATCTTTCTCGACCCTTTCCTGACGGGAAACCGGCTGGAACACGCCATGCTCTTCTACGAAATCCTGATGAAGAACCCCGTCCGGTGTTACCTGGCCAACACGGGCACCATCGGCGCCTTCGAGCGGAAGGTCACCCTCCGCCAGTCCCTGGCGTCCTACAACGACCTGGTGCGCCGCCAGATCCGCTTCAGTTCCGATGCGGACGTTCTGGGATATTCCTACCCCATCCAGTGCGACCGGGCGAACCTGGACATGATGGTCGCCTCCAGGCTGTACGAAGATCCGGCGGTATTGAGAAAGAAGGTTCAGGATTTCTTCCGGGGACGGCAGGCCTTCCTGGAGGAGTTCGAGGGAACCTACGGCCGGATCCCGGAAAACATCCGGGAATCGCTGCCTTACGCGCTGGAGGATTGAGAAGGCGTAGGTCCGCCCTCGTCCGTCGCCCGGCCGCTCAGCTGGCCGCAGGCGGCGAGGATGTCGCTCCCCTTGCTGGCCCGGAGGATCGCCGTGTAATGCCGGCGGATGAGAATGTCCCGAAAGGCCTGCACCGCCTCTTCCGAGGGGCCGCGGTAGGGGGACCCGGGAAACTCGTTGAAAGCAATCAGGTTGATCTTGCAGCGG
This sequence comes from uncultured Syntrophaceae bacterium, assembly GCA_964396205.1. Lineage (GTDB taxonomy): Bacteria > Desulfobacterota > Syntrophia > Syntrophales > PHBD01 > PHBD01. The sequence goes on along the minus strand of CAYNEJ010000181.1, from coordinate 4,349 downwards.
AGCCCCCGGAGGAGCCGGGCGACCATCTCCGCATCGGCCGGCGCGTCGTTGATCCCCCCGATGAGGATGTACTCGAAGGTCAGCATCCGCCGCCCCGGCATGGGATAGTCGCGGCATGCCTTGAGGAGCGTCTCCAGGGGATACTTCCTGTTGATTGGCATGAGCTCGTTGCGGCGCCGGTCGTCGGGTGCGTTCAGGGAGACGGCCAGGTTCACGCAGAGATCTTCCCCGAGCCGGATGATCCGGGGCGCCAGGCCGCAGGTGGATACGGTGATTTTCCGGGTGGAGAATCCGAGTCCATGGTCGGAGGTCAGGTTTTTCAGGGCCTTGATCGTGTTGTCGTAGTTGGCGAGGGGCTCCCCCATCCCCATGAGGACGATGTTTTTCACGTCCGGCCCCTCGGGAGTGAAAAACTTCAGGCGCGTCACCTGCCCCGTGATCTCCGACGGCCGGAGATCGCGTCCGAGCCCCGCCTTCCCCGTCAGGCAGAACCGGCAGCCCATGGCACAGCCCGCCTGGGTGGACACGCAGGCGGTCCAGTGGTTCTTCCCCGGGATCAGGACGCTCTCGATGAACCGCCCGTCCCGGAGCCGGAAGAGGATCTTCTTCGTCCCGTCCCGGGAGACCTGCTCGCCGGCGATTTCCGGCTGGTCCAGGGAGGCCTGGACCTCCATCTGCTCCCGGAACGGGCGCGACAGGGTGGTCATCTCTGCGAAGGACGCCGCCGGCGTATTGTACATCCACTTCATGATCTGGCGGGCCCGGTAGCGCTCCTTCCCCATCCCGGCGAGGAAGGCCTCCAGTTCTTCCAGTGTCATGTCCCGGAGGTTCGGTTTTTCCATGGGAATCCCTGCAGAGAATGTTCGGGGAGAGCGTCTATCATTCCCTCGCCAGCCGCTCCGCCACGGCGTCGATGAATCCCTCCGTCGTCACCCTGCGGTTGTGCGGTCCCGGATCGGCCAGGGCCAGCAGGTCTCCCGTCATGGTGCCGTCCTCGATGGTCCCGAGGGCGGCCGTCTCCACGGCGTCGGCAAAGGCGACGACATCCGGCGTCCCGTCCATCTCCCCCCGCTTCCGGAGTGCTCCTGTCCAGGCAAAGATGAGGGCCATCGAGTTGGTGGACGTCACCTCCCCTTTGAGGTGCTTGTAGTAATGCTTCTGCACCGTCCCATGGGCCGCCTCGAACTCGTACCACCCCCGGGGTGACACGAGGACCGAAGTCATCATGGCCAGGCTGCCGCAGGCGGAGGCGACCATGTCGGACAGGACGTCGCCGTCATAGTTCTTCAGGGCCCAGAGCATCCCTCCCTCGGACTTCATGACCCGCGCCACCGCGTCGTCGATCAGGGTGAAGAAGTACTCCCGCCCTTCCTTCTCGAAGGCCTGCCTCCAGTGACCGTCGTACTCCCGCTGGAAGATCTCCCGGAACCGGGCGTCGTAGGTCTGGGAGATGGTGTCCTTCGTGCTGAACCAGACGTCCACCTTCCGATCCAGGGCGTAGGTGAAGCAGGCCCGGGCAAAACTCTCGATGGAGGCGTCGGTGTTGTGGATCCCCTGGATGATGCCGGGGCCTGTAAAGGCATGGATCGTCTTCCGCAGGGGCTCCCCGCCGTCGGAAGGGGTGAACACCAGTTCCGTCGTTCCTTCGCCGGGAACGCGGATCTCGACCCCGCTGTAGACATCGCCGTAGGCATGCCGGCCGATGATGATGGGGCGTTTCCAGGAGCTCACGGAAGGCCGGATATTTTTCACGAGGATGGGCGTCCGGAATACCGTCCCGTCCAGGAAAGCCCGGATGGTGGCGTTGGGGCTCTTCCAGGCCTTCTTCAGCGAATACTCCCGGACGCGGTCCTCGTTGGCGGTGATGGTGGCGCACTTGACGCCGACGCCCAGCCTCGCCACGGCCCGGGCGGCCTCCACCGTCACCCGGTCGTCCGTCTCGTCCCGGTGCTTCAGGTGCAGATCGTAGTACTCCAGGGGGAGATCCAGGAAGGGAAACAGCAGCTTCTCCTTCACCATCGCCCACATGACGCGGGTCATCTCGTCCCCGTCCATCTCGACAAGGGGTGTTTTTACGACGATTTTTCCAGCCTTGGCCATGAATGACAACTCCACTTCGTTTTTTGATTCGCTTGATTTGAGGGGCTGTGCTCCCTGGTGAATATCCCGCTCCTCGTCATCCGTTCCGCAGGTTCAGGGCTCCGCCCGCCAGGATCATCCGCTTTTGGCGATCCGTCAGGTCGCAGCTCACCCGGAAGGAGGTTCCCTTCGTCCGGTTTTCCACGACGAAGGATCCATTTTCCGCCAGGGATTCCCGGATGCCCGGGATCTCCAGGCGATCCCCCTGATCGAGACTGTCGTAATCCCGCCCGTCGGCGAAGACGAGCGGCAGGATCCCGAAATTGACCAGGTTCGCCGCGTGAATCCGCTCGAAGGAGCGGGCAATGACGGCCCGCACCCCCAGATACATGGGACAGATGGCGGCGTGTTCCCGGGATGAGCCCTGACCGTAGGAAAGGCCGGCGATGATGGCGTTCTGCCGCCCCTCGGTCTGGATCTTCCGGGCCCTCCGGTGGAATTCGCCGTCCACGATCTCGAAGACGTACTCCGAATATTTGGGGATGTTCGACCGGTACTTCATCCGGTCCCCCGCCGGGATGATGTGATCCGTTGTAATGGCGTCCCCCACCTTGATGGTCGCCTCCATCAGGAGATCCTCCGGAAGCGGTGTGTTGGCCGGCGGCTCCCCGATGTTGGGACCGCGGTGGACCTCCACCGTCCCGGCGGTGCCGGCGTCGGGAGGGACCAGGATCAGCCCGTCGTCGATGTGGAACCGCTCCGGAAGAGCGATCTCCGGGTACGGAACCGACAGCTCCCGGGGGTCCGTGATGCTTCCGGTGAGTACGGCCGCCGCTGCCGTCTCGGGGCTCACCAGGTAGACCCGGGCGTCCTTCGTCCCGGAACGGCCGAAGAAATTCCGGTTCGACGTCCGCAGGGAGACCGCATCCGACCGGGGACTCTGGCCGCTGCCGATGCAGAAGCCGCAGGCGTTTTCCATGAGCCGGGCGCCGGAGGCGAGCAGGTCTTCCAGGTAGCCGTCCCGGAGCAGGTTTTCCAGGACCTGCCGGGAGCCCGGGGCAATGATGAAGCTGACATCGGGATGAACGGTCCGGCCCTTCAGGATGCGGGCCACCGTCGCCAAGTCCCGGTAGGAGGAGTTCGTGCAGCTGCCGAGGCAGACCTGGTCCACCCCGATTCCGGCGATCTCCCGGACGGGGCTGACGTTGTCGGGGCTGTGGGGTTTCGCCGCCAGGGGCTCCAGCGCGGACAGGTCGATCTCCACCACGCGCGCGTAAGAGGCGTCCGGATCCGCCGCCAGGGGGACCCAGGCGGATGCACGATCCTGGGCGATCAGAAAGCGCCGGGTCTGCTCGTCGCTGGGGAAGACGGAGGTGGTGACGCCGCACTCGGCTCCCATGTTGGCGATGGTCGCCCGCTCGGGAACGGCGAGTCCAGCCAGGCCTTCTCCTCCGTACTCGAAGACCGTGCCCACGTTTCCCTTGGCGGAGAAGATCTCCAGCACCTTCAGGATGATGTCCTTGGCGGAGACCCAGGGCCGGAGCCGTCCGGACAGCCGGATCCCCACGACCCGGGGACAGGTCAGCCAGAAAGCCTCCCCGGCCATGGCCAGCGCCACGTCGAGTCCACCGACGCCGATGGCCAGCATGCCCAGCCCGCCGCCGGTCGGCGTGTGGCTGTCGGAGCCGACCAGGGTCCTCCCGGGGCGGCCGAACCGCTCCAGGTGCACCTGGTGGCAGATTCCGTTTCCCGCGCGGGAGAGGTGGATGCCGTAACGCCGGGCCGCCGTCTGGAGATAGCGGTGGTCATCGGCGTTCTCGAAACCGATCTGCACGGTGTTGTGGTCGATGTAGCTGACGGACAGCTCCGTCCGGACTCGGGGGATGCCCATGGACTCGAACTGGAGATAGGCCATGGTGCCCGTGGCGTCCTGGGTCAGGGTCTGGTCGATGCGGATGGCGATCTCCTCGTCGGGGCCGAATCGCCCCTCGACCAGGTGGTCGCCGATGATCTTCTCGGTGATCGTTTTTCCCGGCATGGCTCGTCTATGATGCTCCCTGATGCGAAAACAGGAAGGGGTCAGAGGCGGGGTGCCCGGCATTCCCCCTCACCTCCAACCCCTTCATGATTGATCTTCGTCCGCCTCCCGCTTCAGTCCTTCGGCAGGAGAATGATGGCGATCCGCCGGTTTTTCTGGCGGCCCTCCGGCGTGCTGTTGTCCGCGACGGGCTTGTATTCACCGTAGGCAGCGGCCGACAGGATCTTCGGGT
>CAYNEJ010000180.1:0-5294 GCA_964396205.1 uncultured Syntrophaceae bacterium | reverse complement strand
GTTTCAATCCTCCGCCCCGTGGACCCGCTCGATGACGTACTCGGGGCGCTTCCTCACTTCCCGGTAGATCCGGCCGATGTACTCGCCGATGACGCCGAGGGCGAAGAACTGCATCCCCACGAAGACAAAGAGGATGGCGAAGAGGGTGAAGACACCCTGGGCCGCCCAGAGGGCCCCGTAGACGAGGCGCGCCACGGCAAGGAAGAGGCCGAAGAACACCCCCAGGACGGACATGGCGATGCCGCCGTACATGAGCATCTTCATGGGAAAGTCGGAGAAGGACGCCACCAGGTCGAACTGAAGGTTGATCAGCTTCCGAAGGGGATAGTTGGACGCCCCGCCGTGGCGCTCCTCGTGGGCCACCTCGATCTCCGTCACCCGCTTGGCGAAGACGGTGGCCAGGGCGGGGATGAACGTTGCGTGCTCGTGGCAGGCGGTCATGCGCTCCACCACGGGCCGGCGGTAGGCCCGGAGCATGCATCCCCAGTCGGTCATGTGGACCCCGGTGATCCGGCGGGCCATCATGTTGACGATCCGCGAGGGAATCTTCCGGAAGATCGAGTCCTTCCGGGCCCTGCGGATGGTCCCCACGACGTCGTAGCCTCCCTCCTCCATGGTTTGGAGGAGGCGGGGGATCTCCTCGGGGGGATTCTGCAGATCCGCATCCATGGTCACGACAATCCCGCCCCGGAGGATGGAAAAGCCCGCCATGATCGCCGCGTGCTGCCCGTAGTTCCGGGTCAGCTCCACCACCCGGACTCCCGGCTCCTTCGCGAATCCCTTCAGGATCGTGAGCGAGCGGTCCCGGCTGCCGTCGTCGATCAGGACGATCTCGTATGGCCTGTCCAGGCCTTCCAGGACGGGCCTGAGCCTCCCGAGGAGGGCCTCCAGGTTCTTTTCCTCGTTGTAGACGGGGATGACAACGGACACCATCGGTTTCGGATTCACAGTCCTCTCTCCCTTCGCACCGGCGCCCGGGTGCTCCGGCCGTCGCCGTCTCCCGCGCGCGGTCCCGTCGAACCCCGCAGCGGTTTCACCATCCCCGGAATCCCGCTCCGATCCGGCATCTCCCACGCCGCCCGCGGTCTCATCGGCTCAGGATCTCCCGGACGGCCTCGCAGACATAAGCAACGTCGCTCTCCGTCATGTCCGGGAACAGGGGCAGGGACAGGATCCGGTCCGCCGCCCGCTCCGTCTCCGGCAGGCGGGGCGACGCGTCGCCGTAGCGCTCCCGGACGTAGGCGAGCCGGTGCACCGCCGGGAAATGAAGCCCGTAGCCGATGTTGCGCTCCGCCAGGCCCTCCATGAACCGCTCCCGCGGCAGTGCGGAGACCTTCACCACGAAGAGGTGCCAGGGGTGTTCGTGGGGATAGTCCGGCACGCCCGGCAGGTCGAGGCCGTCGATTCCCGCCAATCCTTCCCGATACAGGCCCGCCAGCAGGCGGCGCCGGGCGTTGAACTCTTCCACCCGGGCAAGCTGAACGATCCCGAGGACCGCCTGGATGTCCGTCAGGTTGTACTTGAAGCCCGGTTCCCGGATGTCGTAGGACGGATCCCCGCCCTTGCCGTAGCGCTTCCAGGCGTCCCGCTCGATGCCGTGGAAGCGGAGCATCCGGATCTTCCTCTCCAGCGCCTCGTCGTCCAGGGTGACCATCCCCCCCTCGCCGGTGGTGATGTTTTTGATCGGGTGAAACGAGAAGATTGCCGGGCAGCCGAATCCGCCGGCATGGGTTCCCCGATACACGGTTCCGATGGCGTGGGCGGCGTCCTCAATCACGGTGACACCCTTCCTCCGGGCAATGTCCAGCAGGGGGTCCATATCCGCCGGCGCACCGGCGAAATGGACGGGGATCACGGCTTTCGTCCGGGGACCGATCGCGTCCTCCACCTGCCCGCTCTTCAGGTTCAGGGTATCGTAGTCGACGTCCGCAAAGACGGGCGTTGCGCCCGCCAGGGCAACCTGGTTGACCGTGGAGGCAAAGGTCAGGGAGGGGGTGATCACCTCGTCCCCCGGCCCGATTCCCAGGGCCAGGAGGAGCAGATGCATCCCCGCCGTGGCGGAGGTCAGGGAAACGGCGCAGCGGGCCCCGGTTCGCTCCCGGAAACCGGTCTCCAGATCGAGACACTTCTGACCGGTGGTGATCCATCCGGACCGGAGGCAGGCGGTCACTTCCGCCACCTCCCGCTCCCCGATGGACGGCCTGCTGAAGGGCAGGAACTCTTTTCGAACGTTCATTCCGATCTTCTTTCCGGCCCGGAAGCCTTCGTTTTCCTCCATCACCCGCTTTCTTCCAGCCGGACGGGCGATTGCGCTTCCAACCCTATGCGGAGCGGCCGTCTCTGTCAATACCCGGGATCCGGCGGCGCTTCCCGATGCTCCGGCATCGGCAGGCGGATCATGACATAGTTCCCGTTGGTCCAGAGGATCTCCAGGGCGGGGACCTCCTTGCGGAGGAAGTCCACGTTTTCCCGATCCTTCGTTACCAGGTAGATCTCCTGACCCTGCCGATAGAAACGGAAGAACTCGAAGAACATCATGAACCATCTCTGGCGCTCGTCCTCGGGAAGCTGCAGAGCACCGTAGAAAAGCTCTCCCACTTCATCCACCACGGGCGTCCGGACCCCCGTGTAAAAATCGATCCCGTAGAGATTGATCCGGAACTGGTAGAGTCTGTGTCCGGCCGGGAGATACTGCGGCATGGCCTGAACCACCGGCCAGGCCGATTTATAGGGCGTCAGGAACCGGCCGGCCGGGAAGACGAGCGCCAGGAACAGCAGGGCCGAGATCAGGTAGATCCCCAGGAAGCGGCTGATCCGCGCCGGACGGCGCAGGCGATCCGGCAGGATTGCCAGCAGGATCACCAGGACCAGCGACGGGGCGATCCACGGCAACCACTTCCCGGAGGTCATGGCGTGCTCCGGGAGGAAGAGCGGCACGAAGAGGGCCGCCCCGAGGAGAAGCGACTGGAGGATCACCGGCCCGCGCACTTTCCAGGATCCCGGCTTCGCTTCGTCCGTCTCGGACACCAGGAACAGGCGCCCCAGGAACACCGCCAGGGGCGGGAACAGGGGCGCCACGTAAGGAACGAGCTTCGAGGAGGAAATGGAGAAGAACAGCAGAATCAGGCAGAACCAGGTGAGAAGAAAGCGCTTCTCCTCGCCGCCGAAGGCCTCTCGCCACTTGCTGCGGAGCCCGGCCGTTGCGGACGGAAGATAGCCCAGCCAGGGGATGATCCCGCCGACCAGGATCGGCAGAAAGAACCAGAAGGGCTCGTGCCGCTGGTGGAGCTTCGTCGTGTAGCGCAGGAAATGCTCCTGGATGAAGAAGAAGCGGAAGAAGTCCGGATTCCGCTCCTGGACCAGGATGAGCCAGGGGAGCGTCACGACCAGGAAAATCGCGATACCCACCGGCGAGAAGAATCTCAGAATGTCTCGCCACCGCCGTGAGAGGACCAGCCAGAGCCCCACAACGCCCACCGGGAAGACGATGCCGATGAGCCCCTTCGTCATGAAGGCGAGCGCCGAAAGGAAAAAGAAGAGATAAAGCCATGCCTTGCGATACCCCTCGCCGGCAAAGAAGCGGAACCCCGCCCAGATGGCCGTGCAGACAAAGAAGGCCAGCGGCATGTCGAGGATGTTGATCCGGCCGATGGCCGCGTGGAACAGGCAGGTGGTCAGGACGGCGGCGGCGTAAAGCCCCGTCTTCCGATCATGGAAATACAGCCCCATTCGCCAGGCAAGCAGGATGAGGCCCCAGGCACAGAGGGCCACGGGCAGGCGGGATGCGAATCCGTTCTGGCCGAAGACGTGGAAGGACAGGGCTGTCGCCCAGTACATCAGGGGAGGTTTCTCGAAGTAGACGACCCCCTTGAGATGGGGGGTGATGTAATCGCCCGTGGCGATCATCTCGGCGGGAATGCCGCTGTAGCGCCCCTCGTCGGGTTCCATCAGGGGCATGAAGGGGAGCGTTCCGACATAGAGAATCAGCGGGACAATCCACAGAATCAGTATTTTTCTCCAGTCTTTCACAGTCTCCTCGGTGCCGAAAAAAGTGGCGAATCATATAAAGACCGCCCCCCCTTGTCAACGGACAAACGGGACGGACAAACGGGAAACGGACAAGCCGGACAGACGGGTGCCGGGTCCGGGGCGACGATGGTTCATCCGCCGCAAGACCTCAAATCCATTGACAACGGTGGCCCTCTCCGCTACACACGGAACCGGAACGGCCGGGGAACAACCGGTTCGGCCCCGGGACATCCCGTCCCTCCAAGCCCGCCTCTCACGATCCCGATGCGATCCGGCCGCTCCCAACATTCCGACGGAGGTACCATCATGGCAATGCTCGAATGGAAGAAGGACGAATCCGTGGCCGTCATCACCATGACAAGCGGCGAGAATCGCCACAACCCGGACTTCACGGCGGCGATCCTCAAGGCCCTCGACGAGATCGAGGCGGATCCGGAGATCGCCTCCGTGGTCATCGCCTCCAGCGATCCCAAGAACTGGTCCCAGGGCATCGACCTGGTCTGGATCACCGGTGCCTTCAACGAGAAACGATATCAGGACATCAAGGACTTCCTCCACAGCCTCAATGCAATGTTCAAGCGGATTCTCCTCTACCCCATGCCCGTCATCGCCGCCATCAACGGCCACGCCTTCGGCGACGGAAGCATCATGGCGTGCTGCTGCGACTTCCGGTTCATGAAGTCGGGCCGAGGCTTCTTCTGCTTCCCCGAGGTGGACATCAGCATCCCGTTCCTGCCGGGCATGCAGGCCATCATCACGAAGGCCTTCCCCTATTACAAGCTCCAGGAGGCGGCCTTCAGCGGCAAGCGGTACGGCGCCGAGGAACTGGCGGCCCACCACGTCATCGAGAAGGCCTGCGCCGATGAGGAGGCACTTCTGAAGGAGGCTGTCGCCTTCGCCCGGACCTACCAGAAGAAGCGACCCATCTTCGGGGAGATGAAGAAGAGGTTCCACCGGCATATCATTTCCATTATCGACAACGAGGATCCGACGTACATCGATTCCCTGAAAATCATGATGTAGCGGCCGCTGGAAATGGTATACAAAGGGGGCAGATCGGATATCTGTCCCCTTTTGCACATGTCCCCGTGACAGCCCCCGCGCCCCGGAAGAACCGTTCAGCCGCGGGGGCGCAGCCGGGGGTTTCCAGAGGGGCAATTGGAAAGCCGCTGCCGGAAGCATGTATCGGGCTGTTCAAAAGTGCCCGGATGCAAGGCCCCCGAAATCCTGAGCCTTGAGTCGTACTCTTTTCGGTACGTCGAATG
>CAYNEJ010000179.1:0-5352 GCA_964396205.1 uncultured Syntrophaceae bacterium | reverse complement strand
CCAGGGCCCGGGCGGCCTCCAGGATCTCGTCCCGGCCTCCGTAGCTGAGCGCCAGGATCAGGACCATCTCCCGGTTCTCCTTCGTGGCCTCCATCGTCTCCCGGAGAAAACGCTTCACCGGTTCCCGGAGCGCCGCGGTGTTTCCGATTGTCTGCAGGCGGATGCCCCGCTCCTGAAGCTCCCGGGACTCCGACTGGAGATAGTCGACCAGCAGGTCCATCAGGGCCGATACCTCCCGGGCCGGCCGCATCCAGTTCTCCACCGAAAAGGCATAGAGCGTCAGGTGCCGGACGCCGATTTCCCGGCAGGTCCGAACCGTGGCCCGGACCGCCTCGGCCCCCTTTCGGTGGCCGGCGATTCTTCCCAGTGCGTGCTGTTTTGCCCAGCGTCCGTTGCCGTCCATGATCACGGCAATGTGCCCCGGCAGCTTTTTCGGGTCGATCCCGCTGAAATCGCTCACGGACAGTATCTTTCCTCTTGTTTCAGGCCGTAACACATCCCCGGGGAGTTTGCAATCCGGCGACCCCGCGGGGATATGACCATCATTGCCCGCACATCAGAAGGTGTCGGTTTCAAGGCTCTCGACATCCCGGGTCGCGAGGCGTGCCCCCGGGGAGAAGGGAATGACCTGAGTCCGTCCCCTTTCCCCGCGGAAATGGCGAAGGACGATGGAAAAGCCGCAGGAACAGGCATCCCCCTGTCAATCACCGCGCAAAAAAAAGGGAGCCTCCGCTCCCTTTACCATGCCGGCCCCGCGGGGCCGCTAACCCTGTGAACCCTGAATCGCCGGAAACCCGCCTCGGAGTGGCGCCCTCAACGACATGCCCCTCAGATCTCCATGATCTCCGTTTCTTTCGCTGCCAGGAGGGCATCCACCTTCTCGATGGCCTTGTCCATGCGCTTTTTCACTTCCTCCTGCTGGGTGAACATCTCGTCCTCGGAGATCTTGTTGTCCTTCTTCAGGGTCTTGAACTCCTCGTTGGCGTCGCGGCGTGCGTTCCGGAGCTTGACCTTGCATTCCTCGGTCATCTTCTTGACGACCTTGACCAGTTCCTTGCGGCGCTCCTCCGTGAGGGACGGAATGGCCAGGCGCACCAGTTTGCCGTCGTTGGTGGGCGTGAGGCCGATGTCCGCCTTCTGGATCGCCTTTTCGATGGCCCCGATGACGCTGGTGTCCCAGGGGGAAATCAGGATCATCCGGCTCTCCGGGATCGAGAGGTTGGCCACCTGGTTCAGCGGCGTGGGCACCCCGTAGTAATCGACCTTGATCCCGTCCAGGAGCGCCAGGGAGGCACGTCCCGTCCGGACCTTGCTGAACGACTTCTCCAAGGCACTGGTGGACCGGTCCATATCTTCCTTCAGCGTGGCAAAAACCTTTTCTTTCATGATTTACGCTCCTAACCGGGTCCCCACCGGTTCCCCGCAGAGTACCCGCTTGATGTTCCCACTTTTCTGGAGGTTGAATACGATCACCGGCATGCTGTTGTCCCGGCAGAGGGAAACCGCCGTGCCGTCCATCACCTTCAGGTCCTTCACCAGGACATCCGCATAGCCGATGCGCTCGAAGAAGACTGCATCCGGATGGTGGACGGGGTCCCGGTCATAGACGCCGTCGACCTTCGTGGCCTTCAGGAGAACATCGGCCTTGATCTCGGCGGCCCGGAGTGCCGCCGCCGTATCGGTGGTGAAAAAGGGATTTCCGGTGCCTCCGGCCAGAAGAAGGACGCAACCTTCATCGAGGTAGCGGATGGCTCGCCTCTGGATGTAAGGCTCGGCCACCCCCTTCACGTCCAGGGCCGACAGAACCCGGGACGGTACTCCCTGGGCCTCCAGGGCACTCTGCATGGTCAGGCAATTGATGACGGTTGCCAGCATTCCCGTATAATCCGCCGCCGTGCGGTCCATTCCGCGGTCGGCGGCGATGCCGCCCCGCCAGATGTTTCCGCCGCCGATGACCAGACCGACCTGGACTCCCAGGGCCACGACCGACTTGATTTCCCGGGCGATCCCCTCGATCACCCCGAAATCGAATCCGAACCCCTTTCCCCCGGCGAGGGCTTCCCCGCTGAGCTTCAGGAGCACCCTGCGAAAGACCGGCCGTTCCAAATCAGCCCTTCAACTCTTCTCCCAGCTGGAACCGGGCGAAGCGACGGATGATGATGTTCTCCCCCGTCTTGGCGATCATTTCCGTGAGAAGCGTCTTCACTGTGATGTCCGTGTTCTTGATGAACTTCTGATCCAGGAGGCACACGTCCTCATAGTACTTCCGGAGCTTTCCCTCGATGATCTTGTCCCAGATCTTCTCGGGCTTCTTCTCCTGGGCAAGCTGATCGCGATAGATGGCTTTCTCCCTCTCCAGGTCGGCCGCGGGAATCTCATCGCTGTTCAGGTACAGGGGATTCGATGCCGCCACATGCATGGCGACGTCCTTGACGAAGCTTGTGAAATTGTCGGTCTTCGCCACAAAGTCGGTCTCGCAGTTCACTTCCACGAGGACGCCGATCTTGCCGCCCATGTGGATGTAGGACCCGACGGCGCCGTCCTTGGCGGCCTTGGAGGAGCGCTTCGTCGCCGCCGACATGCCCTTCTTGCGGAGAAAATCGACGGCCTTTTCAAAATCGCCGTCGGAGGCCTGCAGGGCTTCCTTGCAGTCCATCATTCCGGCGCCCGTTTTCGTCCTCAACTCTTTTACCATTCCGGATGTAATTTCCAATGCTCAAACCTCCATCCTTATATCTCTGGAATCATGCAGTTGCTTCCGCCGTTGCGTCCTGTCCCTCGGGGTTTTCCTTCCGCTCAACGCTTTCCGGAACATCCGGCTCAGCCTCCTCCATCGGGGCCTCCACGTGGTTATCCTTATCGCTCTCCGCCTGGATCTTTTCCTCGTAGCGCCTCTTCCCCTCCATGACCGCATCCGCAATGCGGGAGGAGAACAGCTTGATGGCCCGGATGGCGTCGTCGTTGCCGGGGATCACGTAGTCGATGAGATCGGGGTTGCAGTTCGTGTCCACGATGGCCGTGATGGGAATTCCCAGCTTCCGGGCTTCCTGGACGGTGATGTCTTCCCGCTTCGGATCCACGATGAACAGGCCGCCCGGATGTCCCTTGAGCGTCCGGATTCCGCCGAGAACCTTCAGGAGCTTGTCCCGCTCCTTCTGAAGCTTCATGATCTCCTTCTTGGGAAAGGCCCGCACGCTGTCGTCCTCGAACATCTTGTCGAGCATGTTGAGGCGGTCGATGCTTTTCTTGATGGTCTTGAAGTTGGTCAGCATGCCGCCGAGCCAGCGCTGGTTCACGTAAGGCATGCCGCAGCGCCCGGCCTCCTCGCGGATCGCCTCCTGGGACTGTTTCTTCGTTCCCACGAACAGGATGGTGCCCCCGTTCGCCACCGTGTTCACGACAAAGTCATAGGCCTTGTGGAACATCTCGACGGTCTGCTGGAGGTCGATGATGTAGATGCCGTTCCGGGCGCCGAAGATATACGTCTTCATCTTCGGGTTCCATTTGTTGGTCTGGTGACCGAAGTGGACTCCCGCCTCGAGCAGGAGCTTCATGGAAATCAATGCTGCCATAGTCTGTCTCCTTTTCCTACCGTGGTTTTTTCCTCCACCCCCTTCATCCCGCCGGGGAACTTTTCCTGGGGAAAAGCACCCCCCCGCCGGTCCGGGGATGTGCGAAATCTGGTGGCCATTAGCATAATGGTTTCCCCTTGGCAAGGGAAAACCCTGTCTTCTTTCAGTCCTTCCGCAGGTTCAACAGCCCCCGTGACAGCCCCCGTGCCCCGTTCAAGCCGTTGTTCGCGGGGGCGCGGCCGGGGGTTTCCAGAGGAACATTCAGGAGACTTTTCCAATCGGATGAAAATCCAGTGCGGTCTGGCGCTTTGCGGAAAAGTCTCCGTGACGACGGAAGCCCCCGTGACAGCCCCCGCGCCCCGACAACGGGATCCCCGCTCAGGTCGTGTAATGGGCGTTGATCTTGACGTAATCGAAGGTCAGGTCGGAGGCGTGAAGAACAAACGCCCCCCTGCCCGCGGCCAGGTCGATCCGGACGTGGATCCGGTCGGAGGCCATCACCCGGGCCAACTCTGCCGTCGCCGCGGGAATGCCCCGCCCGCCCGAGAAGACGACCACCCCGCCGAAGGACACCTCGACGGCATCGGGATTCACCGGCACACCGGCCGCCCCGACGGCCCCGATCACCCGTCCCCAGTTGGGGTCGCCCCCGAAGCAGGCCGTTTTGAACAGGTTTGAGTTTCCCACGGCATAGGCCACTTTCCGGGCATCCGCCCTCGTCCTTGCCCCGGAGACCTCCAGCATGACAACCTTCGTTGCCCCCTCCCCGTCGCGGACCATGGCCAGGGCCATCTCCTCCAGTACGGACGACAGCATCCCCCGGAATGTCCGGCCTTCCCGGTCTCCTTTCCGGAAGGGACGGTTCCCCGCCCGGCCGTTGGCCAGGACCAGGACCGTGTCGTTGGTGCTCATGCAGCCGTCCACGGAGATCGCATTGAAGCTCCGGGCCACCCCCTCCCGGAGCAGGGTGTCCAGGAGACGGGGCTCCACGGCAGCGTCGGTGAGGACATAAGAGAGCATGGTCGCCATGTTCGGCTGGATCATGCCCGCCCCCTTGGCCATACCGAGAACCGTCACGGGCCTGCCGTCGATGGAGTCCACCCGGACGGCCATCTTGGGGAAGCGGTCCGTTGTCAGCATCGCTTCCTGGGCCTCTTCCATCCCGTCGGTCCGGAGAGCCCCAACGAGGGGACGGACGCCGGACAGGATGTTCCCGACCGGCAGGCGCCGGCCGATGACCCCCGTGGACGCCAGCAGGATCAGGTCTTCCGGGATGCCCAGAACCTCCGAGACGGCCCGGGAGGATGCCCGGGCGTCGGCAATGCCGTCGGGACCCATGGCGGCGTTGGCGTTGCCGCTGTTGGTCAGAACCGCCTGGGCCCGTCCGGACCGGATACGCTCCATGTCCACGACCACCGGGGCCGCCTTGAAGGCATTGGTTGTGAACAGCCCCGCCGCCGCCGCCGGTTCGTCCGACACGATGAGGGCCAGGTCCTTCCTCCCGTCCTCCTTGATCCCCGAGGCGATGCCGGCCGCCCGGAAACCGGGGACGGTCCAGTTCACATCCCTTTTCATTGCTGCACCTTCTCCACCTTCTGACGGCTACGGATTCGCATCCGTCTCCCGCTGTTTCCTGACAGTCCCGGTCAAGCAAACGTTCGCGGGGGCGCGGCCGGGGGTTTCCAGAGGAGCATTCAGGGCGTTTGCACCAGAATCATTTGGCGTGCTGTTCAAAAATGCCCGGATGCAAGGCCCCCGAAATCCTGAGCCATGAGTCGTA
>CAYNEJ010000178.1:0-5381 GCA_964396205.1 uncultured Syntrophaceae bacterium | reverse complement strand
TCACGGAGCCCAACGCCGGGTCCGATGCGGCGAGCATCCGGACCAAGGCTGTCCTCGAGGGCGGGGAATGGGTGATCAACGGCAACAAGATGTTCATCACCGGCGCCGGCGTGACGGACTACACCGTCACGTTCACCCGCACGAGCGATCCCAAGTACAACGGGATCACCGCCTTCATCGTCGATACGAAGCTGCCGGGTTACAGCACGCGTCCCGTCGAGAAGCTGGGTTACCACGGCTCCAACACCTGCGAGGTCAACTATGACAACGTGCGGGTCCGGCCGGAAGACATCCTGGGCGGCGAGAAGGGGCTCAACAACGGCTGGAAACAGGAGATGAAGCTCCTCAACCAGGAGCGGCTCGTCCTGTCGTCCTGCTGCATCGGCATTGCCGAGGCGGCCGTCACGGACGCCCTGACGTTCGCAGCGGCAGAGATCAAGAAGAGCCCCGGCACCGACACACAGTCCCTCCAGCACACCCTGGCGGAGATGGCCACGGACCTGGAGGCGATGCGGCAGCTTGCCTATTCCGCCGCCTGGAAGGAGGTGCAGCGGATGCAGCCGGTCCTGGAGACTTCCATGTCCAAGTACTTCTGCGCCGAGACGGCGAAAAAAATCTGCCTCCGGGGGATCAACGTCATGGGAGAGACGGGTTCCCTCATGGCGCACGACATGCAGCGCTATTTCCGGGACATCCTGATCCTGGCCATCGGGGGGGGAACGTCCCAGATCCAGAAGAACATCCTGAGCAAGGTTCTGGGGATGTAACAGCCCCGGGGTCATTCCGTTTCGCCGGAGGGGGAGAAGCATTTCCGACGAAGCCAGGGAGAGACAGAGAGAGAGGAAAAAAGAGGAAGCACGCGGAATCGGCCGGACGGGCGCGGGGGGACCAGCAAAATGGCATACCCGGGAGGCGCACGGCCGGAGAGGCATGGATTGCCAAAATCACCGGGATTCATCATCGAAAGACAAAAAGGAGAGGAACGATGCAGAGAATCTGGGAACACAACTGGCCCAAGCAGGACCCCATGGTCCCCCCCCTTCCCAAGGAGCCCATCTTCGAGCTGATCCGACAGCAGGCGAAGATCCGGCCCGACAAGACGGCCATCCTGTTTTACGGACACGAAACGTCCTTCCGGGAACTGGACGACGCCACCGACCGCCTGGCCACGGCCCTCGTCAACATGGGTCTCAAGAAGGGCGACCGGATCGGCCTCTATTTCGAGAACTGCCCCCAGTTTGTCATCGGCTTCTATGGCATCCTGAAGATGGGCGGCATTGTCGTCAACGTGAGCCCCATGTACAAGCCCGACGAGCTCGAATACGAGCTGAGGGATGCAGGCGTCGAGACGATCATCATGGAGGACTTCTTCTGGCCTGTTCTGGAGCCCGTCAAAGACAGGTGCGGCCTGAAGAACATCCTCGTCACGAGCTTTGCCGACTACCTGCCCGAGAAACCGGCGATCCCGCTGCATGCCTCCATGTCCACGGAGAAGAAGACCATCCCCGGCACCATCGATTTCAAGAGCCTCATTGAGAAGACACCCGCCAATCCGCCGAAGGTGGACATCGACCTGGAAAACGACGTGGCCCTTCTCCAGTACACGGCAGGGACGACGGGGTCCCCCAAGGGAGCCATGCTGACCCACGGCAACATGGCGGTCCACAATCTCGCGGTGCGCCACTACTATGAGTACACGGAAGCCGATGTTCACCTGATCATCCTTCCCCTGTTCCACATCACCGGCCTGGACATCGCCATGAACCCTGCGCTGGCGGTGGGAAGCACCCTGATCCTCTTTGCCCGGTTCGACCTCCTGCCCATCCTGGACACGATCCAGAAGTACAAAGTCACCGGGTGGGTCACCATCACGCCCATCAACGTGGCCGTCTGCAACCTGCCGATCATCGGCAACTACGACCTGAAGTCCCTCCGCTTCGTCCTCTCCGGCGGCGCCCCGGTGCCCCTGGAGATTCACAAGCGCTGGAAGGAGCTGACGGGGACCCACATCGTGGAGGGCTACGGCCTCTCCGAGTGCACGGGCGGCATCGTGGGCAACAACTGCCAGAACTTCTCGCCCGGCACCATCGGCAGCCCCGTCTACTGGCATGATGTCAGGATCGTCCATCCCGCCACGCCGGACAAGGAAGCAGGAATCGGTGAGGAGGGCGAACTGCTGATCAAGGGTCCCTGCGTCATGAAGGGGTACTGGAACGCCCCGGAACAGACGAAGAACACCATCACCTCCGACGGATATCTCATGACGGGAGACATGGTCACGGTGGACAAGGACGGCTGGTTCCGCATCGTCGGCCGGGCCAAGGAGATGATCAAGGTCTCCGGGTTCTCCGTCTTCCTGGCGGAGATCGACGCCTTCCTGTATCAGCACCCGGCGATCGCCGAGGCCGCGGCCATCGGCGTTCCCCACCCCTACCGGGGGGAGGAGCCCAAGGCCTACGTCGTCCTGAAACCCGACTTCAAGGGCAAGGTCACCGAAAAGGAGATCATCGACTGGTGCAAGGACAAGATGGCGGCTTACAAGGTGCCCGCCGCGGTTGCGTTCACGGACAGCCTGCCCAAGAGCGGGGCGGGAAAGGTTCTGCGGCGGCTGCTGGTGGAACAGGAGAAAAAATAAACGGATTTCGGGGAGCCGGATCGTCCGGAGACGATTCCGCTCCCCGAAACGCGAAAGGACGAAGGACATGGGAAAGGCGTTTACCAGTGAGGATCAGGGCGGCATTGCCGTCATCCGGATCGACGTGCCGGGAGAGGCCGTCAACACGTGGACGAACGAGGCCATTGCCGGTTTTGAGGAGACCCTGGCCGAACTGGAGAAGGACCGGTCGCGCTATCGGGCGGTGGTTTTCTATTCCGGGAAGGCGACGGGTTTCCATGCCGGTGCCAACCTGGACATGCTGGGAGGGCAGACGGACATCGAGGCGTTCCGCTCCCGGCTGGTCCATTTCAATGACCTGTTCGGACGCCTGGAGAGCCTCGGCATTCCCACGGTGGCTGCCATCAGCGGCCCCTGCATGGGCGGCGGGTACGAGTTCGCCCTGGCCATGACGGCCCGGATCGCCGCGAACGGTCCCCGGACGCTGATCGGTCTTCCGGAATGCAACGTCGGAGTCATTCCGGGAGGCGGCGGCACCCAGCGCCTGCCCCGGCTGATCGGCCTGTCCGCCCTGGAGATGATCGTCCGCGGCGCCGTCGTTCCCGCCGGCAAGGCCCTGGAGGTCGGGCTGGTGGATCGGCTCTGCCCGGAGAAGGAGGATCTTCTGGAGGCGGCAAAGAAGTTTGCCGGGGAGATTGCCGGGAGTGCGGCGGTGCTCCGGCGGATGAGGCCGGATCTCTCCGGCCTGGACGAAGCCGTCGCCGCTGTGCGTGCCCTTGCCCGGAAGGCCTCCCGGGGCCGGGACCTTCCCGCACCCAGGCTGGCGATCAAGGCCATGCAGGAGGGCCTGCAATGCTCTTCCCTCGCCGAAGGCCTGAAGATCGAGACGGAGTGCTTTCTCGATGTCCTGGGCACCCCCGAAAGCAAGGGGTCCATCAACACCTTCTTCCTCAAGACCTACTCGGACAAGCCCCAGTCCATGATCCCCAAGGGGTTTCATCCCCGGCCCCTGAAAAAACTGGCCGTCCTGGGCTTCGGGACCATGGGGCGCGGAATCATCATCGACATGCTCCGGCGTCTCCAGGTGCCCGTCGTGGTGAAGGACCTTCCCGAGGCCCTGGAACCGGGGAAGGCATTCGTGAGAAAGATCCTGGAGGGCATGGCGGCGAAGGGGCAGCTCAAAAAATCCGTGGACGACCTCATGGGGCTGCTCAAGCCGGTGTCGGAATGGTCCGCCGATTTCGCCGACGTCGATCTGGTCATCGAGGCGGTTTTCGAGGATCCTGCCGTGAAAGAGCAGGTATACGGGGATCTCTGCCAGGCTGTTTCGGAGGATTGCCTGATTGTCAGCAACACCTCGAGCCTGCCGGTGGACCGGCTGGCCAGGAGCGTGACGGCTCCGCAGCGTTTTCTCGGTGCCCATTTCTTTTCCCCTGTCTGGCGAATGGAGCTGCTGGAGATCATCCGGGGGAAGGAGACGGCGGACGATGCGGTCTACAACCTCCTGAACTTTGCTGCCGGCCTGCGCAAGCGTCCCATCGTCTGCAACGATAACCCTGGCTTCGTCGTCAATGCCATGTTATTTCCCTATTTTATCAAGGCCTACGAATTGCTGGGGGAAGGCGTGCCCATGGACGCCGTGGACGAGGCGATGATGCGGTTCGGCCTGCCCGTCGGTCCGATCCGTCTCACCGACGAGGTGGGGATCGACGTGTCCTACCTGGTCCTGACCAAGTCGCTGGGCCGGAAGGCGCCCATGGCGCTGGAGAATGTCTACAAGGCCGGCCGCTTCGGCCGGAACAAGAACGGAAAGGGTTTCTACACGAAGGAGGGCGCCGTCGATCCGGAGGTGCTCCCTCTCGTCAATCCGCAGGGACTGAAGAAGGAGATGAGCGCCGAGTCTCTCCAGGAGATGCTCTTCCTTCCCTTTGTGGAGACGGGGAAGGAGTTGCTCGACAAGGGCGTTGTCAAGGGACCCCGGGCCGTCGACATCGGCGCGATCTGGGGAATCGGCTTCCCCGCCGACAAGGGCGGCCCTTTGAAATGGGCCGACCTGACCGGGTTGAGCGGGAAACTGTACAACAGGAACTTCTATAAGGGTTGAGCCCGGTGCCTCGAGCGCACCGGAACGTTCAGGAAACCCGCGGCCGGAGATCGGTGTGGGGAAAACGGAGGAGGTTAAACGATGATATTCGGCACGACGGTCGGAGAGATGTATGACCGGTGCGTCATGAACTTCAGGCACCGGGTGGCCATGAAGTACCATGACGAGTCGTACACCTATGATGAAATGCAGAAGGCGGCCTACAGCCTGGCGAATGCCCTGGCCGGGCTGGGGATGAAAAAAGGGGACACGACGGCGTTTCTGATGGCCAACTGCCCCGAGTACATCTCCTGCGAGTACGCCCTGGCGAAGATCGGCGTCATCCGGGTGCCCCTGGCGGTCCTGCTGACCAGCGACGACCATGTGTTCATGATGAACCACGCGGAGTGCAAGACCCTCATCTACCACGAAAAAATGGCGCCCCGCGTGATGGAGATGCTTCCCAGGCTCAAGACGGTCAAGCACTTGATCTGTGTCGGCAAGGATCCGGCGAAGGTCGCCGAAGGCCATCTTCACCTCCAGACGCTCATCGACGGCCATCCCCCGGAGGTTCCCCACGTGGACATCGATGAGGAAGACCTGGCGGGGATCTACTTCACCGGGGGAACGACGGGGCTTCCCAAGGGGGTCATGCTTTCCCATCGGGCCTGGATCGGAACGTAC
>CAYNEJ010000177.1:0-5404 GCA_964396205.1 uncultured Syntrophaceae bacterium | reverse complement strand
GCCGGCACCCGGCCCAGGATGACGGCGCTGATCGTGTCGTGAATGGCCTCGCGAAGCACAAGGGCCTCCCGATGATCTTCCGCGGAGCAGTACAGGGGCGTTTTGGCCAGACCGGCCAGGGCCAGCCACCTGGACAGAGCCTCGGGAGACGCCAGAAGATCCCGCGGCTGCGAACCGCGGTGCCGGACCGTCGCCACGAAATTGAGGGCCACACTGCCGGCGTCGAACCGGAAACGACTGTACCGCTTGTCCGTTTTCTTGAGCATGGTGCGCCACCTTTGTGTAACCGTATATATGGTTACATTCCTTCCGTCAAATACTTTCTTCTGGTTTTAAAAAATCTGCGCGGCCGGCGCGGCCTCTGCCGTTCGGCGGGAAAGGATCTCCAGCAGCAGCGGGAGTCGATGCCGGAGTCTCTCTCCCCGGGGGGATGGTCCCATTACCATATGGCATAATCCGCCCCATATTATGCATTATACTAATTTGACTTATGAATTATCCCTATATATAAGATCGCACAAACCGCGTGCGACAAAGACTCAAACGATGAACCGAGGAGGAATCAAGCATGAAAAGAAGCATGGCGATCTGTGTTGCAGTGGTCTGTTTTGTCTTTTTCCTGTCCGCTCCCGCCCTTTCGGGAGAGCTCGACGCCTTCAGGGGAGAAAAGGGAACCCTGAAAATATCCGGAGGCACGGCCCACATTCCCGTAATGAAAGAGGCGGCCCAGAAAATCATGCGCGCGTATCCGGACATCCAGATCAGCATCGCCGCCGGAGGCTCCGGGGTGGGCATCAAGCAGGTGGGGGAAGGCCTCGTCAACATCGGGAACAGCGGCCGCAAACCGAAGGACGACGAGATTGCCCGCTACCAGCTCCAGATGCACCAGTGGGCCGTCGACGGCGTGGGCGTGGTCGTCCATCCGAAGAATCGGGTCAGGGCCCTGAGCAAGTCCCAGGTTGCGGAAATCTTCGCGGGCAAGATCACCAGCTGGAAAGCCGTGGGAGGGGAGGACCGCCCGATCAACCTCTACACGCGCGACGAAGCGAGCGGCACCCGTGAGGTTTTCTGGGAGAAGGCGCTCGGCAAGGGAAAGGTCGCGCCCGGCGCCAACGTCGTGGTCTCCAACGGGGCCATGAAGTCGGCGGTTTCGCAGGATCCTTACGGCATCGGCTACGTGTCGGTCGGCCACATCGACCGCACGGTGGTTCCCGTGTCGCTCGACGGCGTGACTCCGACCGTCCAGACCGTCAAACAGGGCCGGTACACCATCGCGAGGGGTCTTTACAGCAACACCAAGGGCCAGGCCGGCGGCCTGACGAAAAAGTTCATCGACTACCTCTACACGCCGGAAGGCCAGAAACTGATCCAGAAGCACGGTTTCATCCCGTACCCATGACCGGCTGGAAGGAAATCCTGGCGGAGAAGGTGTTCGCCTTCTCCGCCCTCATCAGCGCCTCCACCACCCTGCTCATCCTCGGCTTCATGGCGGTCATGGCCTTTCCGCTGCTCGAAAGCGGCGGCGTCTTCAGCCTTCTGACCCAACCCTGGGTTCCGCGGCAAGGCATCTTCGGCATTTACCCCATGCTGGTCACGACCGTGGGGATTTCCTGCCTGAGCCTGCTGTTCGCCTTCCCCCTCAGCCTCGGGTGCGCGTGCCTGATCCACCTGACCGGCCGAAGATCGTTGAACGTCTTCTTCCGGCGGATGGTCCAGCTCATGACGGGCATTCCCACGGTGATCTACGGCTTCGTCGGCATCTTCCTGCTGGTGCCGCTCGTCCGGGAGTTCTTTCAGACCGGCTCGGGAATGTGCCTCCTGACGGGGGCGATGATGCTGGGCATCCTGATCTCGCCGACGATGATCCTCTTCTTCTGCGACGGCTTCGACCGGGTTCCCGGGACCTACCTCCTGGCCGCGGACTCCGTCGGGGCGGATCCCGCGCAGAAACTGCTGTACGTGGTTCTCCCCTCCGCGAAGAAGGGGATCCTGGTCGGGGTCATCCTGGCCTTCGGCCGCGCGGCCGGCGATACGCTCATCTCCCTGATGATCGCCGGAAACGCCGCCCAGGTGCCGGGGTCCCTGCTCGATTCCGTGCGCACGCTGACCGCCCACATCGCCCTGGTCATCGCCGCCGACTACGAGAGCCCCGAGTTCCGGTCCATTTTCGCCTGCGGCCTGGTGCTCTATCTCTTCATCACGGTCATCATCGTCGCCGTCCGGCATCTGGCCTTGGCGGAAAAGGATCCCGCATCATGAATCGAACGGTGGAAAGGTTGGCCGTCTGGTATTCCTGGTGCTCGGGAGTGATTCTGTTCGCCGCCGTTTTTTCCCTGCTGGCGTACGTTGTCTTCCAGGGAGCCGGGACCGTCAACCTGAAACTCATCTTCGGCGAGACACCGCCCCTGAAGGCGATTTTCCTTCAGCAGACCGTCTTCGACGGCCTCTTCCCCGCCGTGGCGGGCACGCTCCTTCTGGTGTCCCTTTCCATTGCCGTGGCCGTTCCCGTGGGCATCACCACCGGCATCTACCTGGCGGAGTACGCCCGTCAGCGCGTGAAGAATGTCTTCGATCTGGTCTTCGACATCCTTGCGGGCATCCCCTCCATCCTGGTCGGCCTCTTCGGGTTCGCCCTGGCCCTTTTCCTGCACAAGCACTATTCCACGAGCATCCAGCCGTGCCTGCTCGTCTCGAGTCTGGCCCTGGCCTTTCTTGTCCTTCCCTACATCATCCGGACCACGCAGGCGGCCCTGGAGGGCCTATCGTCCGATATCCGCCTGACGGCCCTCTCCCTGGGCGCCACGAAGCTGCAGAACCTTTTCTACGTCCTTCTGCCCAAGTCCCTCTCCGGAATCGTAAGCGGCGTCATTCTCGCCATCGGTCGCTGCGCCGAGGACACGGCGGTGATCATGCTGACGGGAGTGGTGGTCACGGCAGGCATTCCCAAATCCCTGCTTTCGCCGTATGAGGCGCTTCCGTTCTACATTTATTACATCTCCTCGCAGTACTCCAATCCCGACGAGTTGATGCGGGGATACGGGGCGGCCCTGATTCTGCTTCTCCTGTGCCTCTTCCTCTTTGCGCTGGCGTTTGTTATCAAAAAACGCCTGACCTACCTGGCCTTCTATCGTCCGTGAGCCCTGAAAGGACAGAACCAATGAAAATAAAGGTTGAAAACCTCGATTTTTACTATGGAGACCGGCACATCCTGAAGGACCTGACCGTTCGCTTCGAAAAGAACGCCGTCACCGCCCTCGTGGGTCCTTCCGGCGCCGGCAAATCCACCTTCCTCATCACCCTGAACCGGCTGTGGGAGAGCTATCCCGACGCCCGCCTGACCGGCCGGGTGGAAATCCACCTTCGCGGCACCTGGACCGACATCCACCGGCGGGACGTCTCCGTTACGGACCTTCGCCGCCGCGTGGCCATGGTCTTTCAGACCCCGAACCCCCTGCCCATGAGCATTCTCCGGAACGTCACGTTTCCCCTCAAGCTGGCGGGAAACGGGAACCGGGAGGCGATGCGTGCAAAGGCACGGGAGGCCCTGGAAATGGCCTACCTGTGGGACGAGGTGAAGCACCGGCTGAACGACGACGCCCGCAAGCTTTCCGGCGGCCAGCAGCAGCGTCTCTGCATCGCCCGGTCGCTGGTCCTCGAACCGGAGGTCCTGCTGATGGACGAGCCCACGTCGTCGCTGGACCGGACGGCCAAGGAAGTCATCGAGGATCTGCTCCTGGAGCTCAAGAGGCGCTACACGGTCCTGGTGGTCTCCCACTACCTCGAACAGGTCGAGCGGGTGGCCGACCGGGTTGTGGCGTTCTCAGACGGCGCCATTGTACAGGCATAGGGAAATGCCTGCGGACGGCAGGCCCGGATGGGCATTCTTGAAGCCCCGGAAAGGCCTTCAGACGCACTCGGTCTTCCAGATGCCCTCGTGAACGACGATTCGCGATGACTCGCCTCTCCGGTGGGGCTGCTTGTAAGCGGCAATGGTGTATTCGCTGTCGTGGGGCAGCTTGACGCCGAAGCCTCCCTCAGTGGTAAAGGGCTGGGGAAGGATGGTGTGGATCTCACAGCGTTTCGCCGCCGCGAAGAGCTGGTCGGCGGTCCGCCAGGCATTCAGGTCTTCCATGCTCTTGAGGGTGGGGGGCATGAGCATGATCTCCTTCTCCTGATGAAGCCTCAGGGCCTCCCCCGGGGTCAACCATCGTGATTCCACGAGTTCCTGGTTGTCGTGCACCGGCACCTGGCCGTCCGGCAGCCAGGCCAGGAAAAAGCGGGTGTCGAACCGTTTCGATTCGATGTCCGGGGTGATCCAGTGGGAAAAGGGGACCAGCCGGTCCATGGCGAGGCGGATGCCTTCGCGCCGGACGATCTCGGCGAAGGTCGTTTTCCGTTCATTGAGCGCCCGACGATGGACCCGGAAGCGGCGGGCCGTTTCCGGGTCGGCGAAATCGATGCTTTCTCCCGGGCTGTTGCAGGCAAGCAGGACACCCGCCTCCTCGAAGGTCTCGCGAATCGCCGCCACACAGAGTCCCAGGGCCGTTTCCCCGGGAAGGCCCGGCTCCTGCAGAAACCGGCCGGCATCGCCTGCGGCCAGGCCGTCGATAAAGGAATGAAAAGCCGGATCGCAGTCCGCCTCATCCAGCCGGCCGCCGGGAAACACATAGGCGCCGCCCATGAAGGACTGGTTGCTGTGCCTGCGCATCATGAAAATCTCGTACTGTCCCCTGCTGCTGTTGCGCACGACGATGATCGTGGCCGCATCACGCGGCGGATTCGTTTTCCCGGAACCCATCTGCGGATCGTTGACAGACATGACGACTCCTCTCCCCATCGAGCTTTGCGGACCTGGCCGGCGTCTGATCTACCTGCCACAAGCCGAAGAGAAAGGGGTCTGCCCCCTTTCTCCGGTTCGCGGTGTACGTATCACAAGATTCCGGAGAAGAGAAAGAGGCAGATGCCGGACTCTCAAACCATCCCCGGGAACGGGCAAGTTTTTTCGGGAAGACGCGAACGTGGGACGGGATATGCAGCATATTGCACGGCAGTACGACATGGTCGCCGGGGAGTATGCAGAGACGTTTTCCGGCGAACATGAAAAGAAGCCACTGGACCGGGAAATGCTGTGCCGGTTCACGCGGATTTGATAAGATCGAGATCGTCGAGCGCGAGCCCTACCCGGATGTGGAGTACCAGAGCCGCCGGGCTTATGTCTTTTCCCGGAAGCCGGCTGCAGGATAATCGTCGGAGTCAGGCCATGAAACGGGACAACATTTTCTGAAATGCATCATTGCAAGACCTGCCTGCATGAAATATCATCCGTTCAATCCATACGTGGGGAGAAATCCCTCATTTCATGGTCCGGCCATCGAATGCCTCTCCGCGGGGCATTCTCTGTCAG
>CAYNEJ010000176.1:0-5416 GCA_964396205.1 uncultured Syntrophaceae bacterium | reverse complement strand
CCCGAGGTTCTCTTCGACGAGCTGCTTCGGCAGTCGCCCCCGGGGTCTCACGGGCTGGTGCTGCAGCCTTACTGGTCGCCGGGAGTAAAAGTGCCCGGACCGGAGGCGCGGGGTGCCATCATCGGCTTCGGTGACGTGCACAACCGGGCCCACGTCTATCGGGCCATCCTGGAGGGTGTCGCCTACGCCCTTCGGGAGGGGAAGGAGCGGACGGAAAAGCGCAGCGGCATTCCCATCACGACCCTCCGGGTCGCCGGAGGCGGTTCCCAGAGCGACGGGGCCATGCAGCTGACGGCGGACATCTTCGGCCTGCCCACGGCCAGGCCCCACATCTACGAGACGTCGGGGCTCGGTGCCGCCATTGACGCCGCCGTCGGTGTGGGACTGCATCCCGACTTCCCGACGGCGATCCGGGAAATGACCCGGGTGGGCCGCGTCTTCGAGCCCGATTCCGCCACCCACCGCCTGTACGACGATCTGTACCGGCGGGTCTACTGCCAGATGTACGGACGGTTGAAGCCTCTTTACGAGGAGATTCGAAAGATATCCCGTCTCTGACCGGAGCGGAATACCGGCAACCCCGCGGATTCTCGCGACCGGGGAAAGGGCCGCCGCCGGGTCCGGAGAAAAATATCCTTGTCTTTTTGCCGGGTATCGCTATAATCCAGCGCCGGTCCGGCAAAGTCGAAGAGCCCCGGGAAAGGGTCCGATGGACATTCAGTTCGCCCCCTGGAGAATGGCTTACATCAAGGGAGAAAAAGCAACAGGGTGTGTCTTCTGCAAGGAAGAGGCCCGTGACGACGATCTCCTGCTCTGGGAGGGGACGACCTGCCTCGTGATGCTGAACCGCTATCCTTACAACAACGGCCACCTGCTGGTGATGCCGGCCCGCCACGTCGCAAGCCTCGAGGATTTGACGGGAGAGGAACGAACGGAGCTGTTCGACCTGCTGGACCGCTCGGTGCGGGTCATCCGGGAGGTTCTCCGTCCGGAGGGGATCAACGTCGGCATCAACCTCGGCCGGGCGGCCGGCGCCGGTGTGGAGGACCACCTGCACATCCACGTGGTTCCCCGCTGGTCGGGGGATACGAATTCCATGACCGTGGTGGGCGGAATCCGGATCATTCCGGACAGCCTGGCCGGAACCCGGGACGAACTGAAGCCCTGTTTTGAAAAAGCAGCTTCCGGAGGCGTGAGATGAAGGTAGTCTATACCGTCCTCATCGTGCTGATCATGCTCTTCGTGATCACCTTTTCCCTGCAGAACCAGACGGACGTGATCATCCAGTATTACGACCTGGTGCCGAAGGTCACGGTGGCCGTCTACATGCTCATCTTCGTCTCGTTCCTGGTGGGCGTCATCTTCACGGGGTTCCTCGGGGTCATCGAGCGCTTCCAGCTCAACCGGACCATCACGAAGCTGAATAAGCAGATCCGGGAGCTCCGGCGCGAGATCCGGGCCAGTGAGGCCCCGCCGGTCATCGAGGAAGGGACGGACGAGAAGAAGCCGTAGAACCGGAAAGCTGCGGGGGCAGACCTGAGCAGGCCCCCTTCATTTTCGTGACAGCGGGGAGCGGATTTCTAATCCGCTCCCCTTTTTGCGTTTTGGCAGGAAGAACGTTTGTTCCCCGTTTCAAAGCCCGATCTGTTCGTGGACGCCGCTCATCGCCGCGAGAGACAGCTCGACGAACTCGGGAAGCGGGATCCCGATCAATTCGCACTCCATGATGTTCTCCCGCCGCACCGAGGCCGCGAAGGCCTTCTCTTTCATCCGCTTCACCACCGATTTCACCTTGACGCTGGCCACCTTCCGGTCCGGCTGGACCAGGGCCGTTGCGGTGATGAGGCCGGTGATCGTTTCACCCGCCGCCAGGGCGTGATGGAAATCCGTCTCCCGGGGAAGCATCGCTGCCGTCTCGTTGTGCCGGAGAATGGCGTCGATCATCTCCGGGTTGTAGCCCCGGTCACGGAGGATCTGCTCCGCCTCGAGGCCGTGGCGGGTCAGGTCGCCCCCCACCCGTTCGATGTCGATGTCGTGAAGCAGGCCGGCCATGCCCCAGAGGTCTTCATTTTTCCCGAGGCGCCGGGCCAGGGTGCGCATCACCGCCTCGGATGCGTAGCTGTGGGAGAGCATCCGCTGGTCTTTGACGTGGGATTCCAGCAGGGAAACGGCCTCTTGACGATCCGGAATCATGGTTTCACCTCCTTCGGGGGAGTTCATGCCCGCACCGGCTTTCCGGGGCCGGAGCCGGTTGTCCTCCTTAAACGACAGGCAGACCCGGTCCTTCCCCATCCGTTTTGCCATGTACATGAACGAATCGGCCCGGGTGATAAAGGAGCGGGATTCCTCCCCCGGCTCGCACTCGGAGATGCCGATGCTGATGGTCTTGCGGACGTGCCTGGCCGGTCGGGGCTGAAACGTGCCGGTGCGGAACTCCTCCCGCATCCGCTCCGCCGTCACGGTGGCATGGACAGCGGTCGTTTCCGGCATGAGGACCACGAACTCCTCCCCGCCATAGCGGCATGCGATGTCGTTTTTCCGGGTGCAGTTGCGGATGACGGCACCCAGGCGCTCGATGACGCGGTCGCCCTCCATGTGTCCGTACGTGTCGTTGAAGGCCTTGAAATCGTCGATATCGATCATCATCAGCGAGAGGGGCCTTTTGTAACGCTGTGTCCGCGTCATTTCCAGGGCCAGCATGTTGTAAAAATGCCGCTGGTTGTAAAGTCCCGTCAAACTGTCGGTGATGCTCAGCTCCTCCAGACGCTGAACGCTTTCCCAGAGAGCCGCCTCTGTCTGCCGGCGTTTCGTCACGTCCCGGGACATCCCCTGCAGGGCGACGATCTCCCCCCTTTCGTTGCGGATCCCCCGCATCACGTTCTCGATCCAGAGGATGGTGCCGTTCTTGTGGTAGTACTCCAGCTCGATCGTCACGGACCGGTCCGGATCGACGCCGGGCCGGCCGTCGATCTCGAGCTCGTGGGCGAGCCGCTCGAAGGACACCTTGAGCGATTCCGGGGTCAGCTGGTCTTCGACGGTCTGCCGGTAGCGCTCCTCCGGCGTATAGCCGAGGACACGGAAAATCGAGGGGCTGACGTACGTTGTGCGGAGGTCCAGTGACTGCGTCCAGAGGATGTCCCCCATGTTCTCCATGAGGAAACGGAGGCTCTCCTCGTTTTCCCGGAGGGCCTGCTCCATTTTTCGTTGCTCCGTGATGTCCCGGCCCACCGCGTGATAGCCGGTAAGCTTTCGCTCCAGGTCGTAGAGGGCGATGAACGACCACTGGTGGAAGCGGATCTCGCCGCGGGCGGTTGTGATCCGGTACTCCGTCGTCATGGCCGGATTGCCGGGTGTCACGGCCCTGTGCTGAGCCCTCGCTGCGGCCCGGTTTTCCTCCGGGATCAGCTCGTAAATGTTTCTTCCGATGATGTCCCCCGGGGGCTTTGAAAAGGCGGCGCAGAGGGAATCGCTGGCGAAGGTGAGGGTGCCGTCGGGAAGGCAGTGGAGGATGTACTCGTTTGCCTGCCGTGTGGTCACGGTGCGGCTGTCGATCCGATTCCTCAGGGAAAGAGTCATGACAGGCGGCCGGAAGGTCGATTCCACCTTGTCCCGATCGTTTGAGGATTCCGGAGCCCCGGGCTTGTCTGAACGGTTGCTCATGGCGATACGCTAAGGAAGTCGGGAAATTGCATTGTTTTCAATGTTTGATTCCGGTCTCTTTAGCGTAGCGGGTAGCCGCCGTCAACGGAAAAGAACAGGGGCATCGGTCAGGAAACGGCGCCGTGCTTTCGAAGAAGCCGGACCACGGCGCCGGCGACCTTCGCATATCCCTCGGCATTGGGGTGAATGGGGTCTGCCTTGAGGCTGCCGTCGGACAGAACATCCTTCAGCACCCGCTCTTCCAGGGGAATCTTCATCTCCGCGGCGATTTCCCGGTACAGGGCGGGCGGATTCAGGAATGGGCCCGGAGCCGGAACGGCCAGCAGGACAACGGCCGCCCCTTTTCCCCGGGCCAGGGCGATCATGGCGCGAAGATTCCGCGCGGTCTCGCGGGTGTCCATCCTCCGGAGGATATCGTTGCCGCCGTGACAGAGAATCACCAGGGCCGGCTTCGTTTCGGCCAGAACGGCGGGGAGCCTCCGGAGTCCCTCCGCCGAGACCTCGCCCGGCACGCCGGACCGGACGACCCGGATCTTCAGGAGTCCTTCCAGGACCTCCGGGTAGCTCTGCCCGGGACCCGCCCCGTTGCCCGCGGTGAGGCTGTCGCCGAAGGCCAGGATCGTTTTCCCGGAATCGAGCCGCGGCAGCCGCTCGCGATCGGAGCAGCCGGCAAGGAAGGCCAGGAGAAGCAGGAGAATCAGCCCGCCGGCAAACACGCGGAGAGGGAGGAGAAGGCTTCCCGTTGCAGAGACGGCGCTGTTTCGGGTAGAGGAAGAAGGCGCTTCCCCGTCGGGGCGGAAGTGCGAAACCCCGACCGGCGGGTGGGGAAAAAGGAGGGGCCGATGATTCTGTATGCCGTGGCGGATGTTCATGGGAAAAGGGAGAACCTCGATCGAATCGAGCGGACCGTTCGGGAGAAGCAGCCGGACGTCCTGGTTGCCGCCGGGGACGTGGCGACGCGACGGGACGCGGCTCCCGTCCTGGAGCGGCTGGACGGCCTGGCTGTTCCGGTCATGCTTGTCCGCGGCAACATGGATCCTCCCGGGCTGGACATCGAGGCGGAGCGATACGGGAACATCCGGTCCCTCCACCGGAGCGAGATCGTGGTCGGGGGTGTTCCGTTCGCCGGGGTCAGCGGCACCATTCCGGTGCCCTTCCGCACCCGCGTCACCTTTCGGGAAGACCGTGATCTGGCGGATCTGAGGCCGCGGGTCCACCGGGAGACGGTCCTGGTCGCCCATCCCCCGCCGCTGGGCGTCCTCGACCGGGCCTTCGGCATGCTGCACGCCGGTTCGCCGGGGCTCCGCGATCTGATTCGGCAAACCGGGCCGCGCCTTTTCATCTGCGGACACATCCATGAAGCGGCCGGCGCGGAGCGGATGGGACGAACCCTGGTCGTCAACGCCGCCATGGGGAGAAGGGGAGGCGGGGCGCTGATCCACCTGGGAGCGGACGACGACATCCGCCTGGAATGGCCGTGAAGGTCCCGGCGGCGGCTTCCCGTCGTTCCGTTCGGAGGCGGCGCACCGAACCGGTTCCGGAGATTCGGCCTATTCCTCCGGCAGCCTCTCGTGCGGTACGTCCAGCCAGTTGCCCGAGGGGATCGGGCTCATGCCGCCCGGAGTTCCGTCATACAGGTATGCCCAGGCTGCATAGGAGTTCCCGTCTTCCCCCCGGACCCGGATGATGGCGCGCCGGAAGAGAGAGCCGGTGGAGCCGTAGCGCCGGACGGTCTCGACGATGTCCAGCATCTCGA
>CAYNEJ010000175.1:1547-5455 GCA_964396205.1 uncultured Syntrophaceae bacterium | reverse complement strand
TTTCGGGCAGATGCCACTGTTCATTGCAGTAGTTAGTTGGTGCCGTCTGGTTAAAATATATATGGTTGACCGGGCAGAAGCCGGTCAAGGAAAGTTATCCTTTAAAATTATAAAAATAATTATTGAGTTTCTCTTTTTTTGTCACAATATCACGCTCGGATTTCGACAAAAGAAGATCGCGTTCCCTGCTTTGGATCGCGGGACAGAATTTACAGAATGCATCATCGATATCATCCGGGACGACCGGTCTTTCGCCTACTCCCCCACGAAGGGCATGGACGAGACCCGAAAATTCCTGGTGAATCGGGTCAACAGCCGGGGCAAGACCCAGATCACCCCCGAGGACATCATCTTCTTCAACGGCCTGGGTGACGCCATCGCCCGCTCGTACAGCGCGATCCGCCTGGACGCCCGGGTCATCGTCCCCGAGCCGACCTACTCGACCCATTTCATGGCGGAGGTGCTGCACGCCTCGTTCCCGCCCAACACCTACCGGATGAATCCCTACAGCAACTGGTATCCGGACATCCGGGAGCTGGAGCAGAAGGTCAAGAGCCACAACGCCGTCGTGGGCATCCTGGTCATCAACCCGGACAACCCGACGGGCTTCGTATACCCGGCGGACACCCTGAGGCAGATCGTGCGGATCGCCAAGGAGTACGACCTGTTCCTGATCTTCGACGAGACCTACATCAACATCGTCTACAACAACAAAAAGACGGCCCATCTCTCAGACGTGATCGAGGACGTCCCGGGGATCAGCATGAAGGGGATCTCCAAGGAGTTCCCCTGGCCGGGGTCCCGCTGCGGCTGGATGGAGGTGTACAACGCCGACAAGGACGAGAAGTTCGCCAGCTACATCAACACGATCCTGCACCAGAAGATGTCCGAGGTGTGCTCCACCACGCTGCCCCAGATGGCCATCCCGGTCATCATGAACCATCCGGAATACCAGAATTACCTGTCCGAGCGGAGAAACCTCTACGAGCGCCTGTCCAACATCGCCTACAAGATCCTCAAGGACGTGCCCTACCTGATGGTGAACCGCACCAACGGCGCTTTCTACATGACCGCCGTGTTCAACGAGGCCGTCCTCAACGCCAGGCAGTTCCTGCCCATCGAACAGGAAGAAATACGGGAATTCATTGAACAGTTGACGGGCCCGAACATCGAGTTCGATAAGCGTTTCGTTTACTATCTTCTTGCCTCCACGGGAATCTGCGTGGTTCCCCTGACATCGTTCTTCACCAACATGCCTGGTTTCCGTATGACCCTGCTGGAGAAGGACGAGGAGAAATTCACCCGGAACATTTACACCATCGCGGAGAAGATCGTGGAGTACATCGAGTCCTCCAACAAGCAGTCCGTCAACGCCATGGTGGGACCGTAAAAAAAATCGCTCCGGAAGCGGAATCAAGGGCGGGCCGGTGATACCGGCCCGCTTTCTTTTTGGCAGGCTGTTCAAAAATGTCCGGAGGCAAGGCGCCGGATATCCCGGGCCGCGAGGCATACTCGGCGGTACGTTGAGCGGAGCGGGATGAGGACAACGCCGCGGACGGTCGTTTTTCAGCAGCCTGTAGCAGTTATTTCACCAGGCGGCGGTGCATCAATTTGAGGGCCAGCGGGTAGGCAACGGCCGCAAAGGCCAGGAAATACAGGAAGCCCCACAGGGCGGACAGGTCCTTGAACCCGATGCTGAGGGCCCGGGTGATGTTCACCAGGTGGGTCAGGGGCAGGACCAGGGCCGCCTGGCGGGCCCACTCGGGAAGGGCCTCCAGGGGAAAGAACGTCCCGCCGAAGAGGTACATGGGGGTTATAAAAAGGAAGAAGGGCAGGTTGAACAGCTCGATGTGGGGCGTCACGGCCGTGAAGACCATGCCGACCGAACCGAAGGCGATCCCCCCCAGAAAGGCCAGGGGAAGCAGGAGGAACGCCTCGGGCCAGCGCAGCAGCCCAAAGAGGCCGATGACGACCATCATGATGGCCGTGGCGATGACGGCCTTCGTGGCACCCCAGACGATCTCGCCGGTGATGATCTCCGAGACCGTCAGCGGTGTCGCCATCATGGCGTCGAAGGTCTTCTGGTAGTACATCCGGACGAAGGAGCCGTACGTGTTCTCGAAGAAGGCGTTGTTCATCACCGTCATGGCGACCAGGGCCGGCGCGAGGAAGAGGGTGTAGGGAACGGTCGCCCCGCCGTAGGGGACATCGCCGACGAGGCGGCTGAACCCCACCCCGAAGGCCAGCAGATAGAGAAACGGCTCCAGCATCGGCGTCATGAAACTGACCATCCAATTCTGCCGGTAGACGGCGAGATTGCGCCTCCAGACCCTCCAGAACCGTCCCGATATGGCGTTCATTCGCGAAGCTCCCGTCCCGTCAATTTCAGGAAGACGTCCTCCAGGGTTGCCATCCGGAGCAGACAGCCGTCGCCGGGACACCGGCCGGCGATTTCCCGGAACAGGCCCTCGCTGTCGCTGTCATTCCCGAAGAGGATCAGCCGGTGGCCCAGATCGTCGCTTTGCAGCCCCTGCTCCCGGACCCAGGCGCGCAGGTTCTCCGTCGGCTCGGCCACCTCGATGACGTGCCGACCGGCGAAGCGCTCCACCAGGTCCCGGGGACTCCCCTCCACGAGCAGTTTCCCCTTGTCCATGATGATGAGCCGGTCGCAGAGCCGCGCCGCCTCGTCCATGTAGTGGGTCGTCAGCAGGATCGACAGGCCCCGGGAGCGAAGCTCCTCCAGGCGCTCCCAGACCTGGTGCCGGGACTGCGGGTCGAGGCCCGTCGTCGGCTCGTCCAGAATCAGGAGGTCCGGGTTGTTGATGAGCGCCCGGGCGATCACCAGGCGGCGCATCATCCCGCCGGAGAGCTCCATGGCCCGGGTGTCCCGGCGGTTTTCCAGGGACATGAAGGACAGGAGTTCCAGGGCCCGTCGGCGGGCATCCCGCCAGGGAACGTTGAAGAAGCCGGCATAGACCTCCAGGTTCTGGATCACCGTCAGGTCCGGGTCCAGGTTGTTCTCCTGCTGGCAGACGCCGATCCGGCTCTTGACGGCCCGGTAGCGGCGGCGGATGTCCATGCCGAAGACTCTCATGTCCCCCGCCGTCATGGGCGAGAAGCCGTAGATCATGCGGATTGTAGTGGTTTTGCCGGCGCCGTTGGGCCCCAGGATCCCGAAGCACTCACCGCTTTGCACCAGGAACGACAGGCCGTCCACGGCCACAAGACCGCCGAATGTTTTTCGCAGATTGGTTGCTTCGATGATCGGTTCCATGTCGCTGTGCATTTTCGCTTCGATGACGCTCCGGGTTCGCGACCGCTTCCGTTTGCCAATCGCTCCAAGGATGATTATTTTGGCGGGTACAACGCTGATACCATACCCTTTATGGAAAAGGGAACTCCCGGGCGTTTTTTTATTGCATCGGGATTTCCACCGGGATATGGGGAGACATAAACTTACAGGACACCAAGGTGTCGGAAAGGAAAGAAGACACATGTTTACGGTAACGGACAAAGCAAACGAAATGATCAAGGATTTCATGAAGAACCGGGATGCGAACCAGTCGATCCGGTTGATGGTTTTCGAGGGCGGCTGATCGGGGCCCTCCCTGGGCATGGCTCTGGATGAGCCGAAACAGGACGACCGGACGTTCGAGGAAAACGGCCTCAAGTTTGTCATCAATCAGGCCCTGTACGACGAGATTCAGCCCATCACCGTTGACTTCATCGAGACCCCCCAGGGGTCGGGATTCAAGCTGTCGTCCAATTTCGTTGCTACCGGTGGTAGCTGCGGCACCTGCTCCTCCTGCGGATAAAGGAAATCCCGAAACCAATCGCGGTCCGGGGGTGCGGATCGTTTGCTCCGCATCCCCGGTCGCTCCTTTCTTCCAATCATGATGACTCCAGAC
>CAYNEJ010000175.1:0-1447 GCA_964396205.1 uncultured Syntrophaceae bacterium | reverse complement strand
CGCATCTTCAAGGACAACGGCATGCCTGACCGGCTGGTCGATGTCTGTGAACGGGCCTCGGCGGTTCAGCCGGAGGATTTTGCCCTCAGCGAGGCGCTGGCCGACGCCTACCTCAAGGCGGATCGCCCCCGGGATGCGGTGAGGGTGCTGGGGAAAATGACGGAGGAGGAACCGGAAGCCGCCGCCGTCCTCTGCCTCCTCGGCAACGCCCTTCTGGCCCTCTCCGAATGGGATCGTGCCGAAGCGGCCTACAAGCGGGCCGTCTGCCTGGAGCCGGACAAGACCGGCGTCTTCTACGGCCGCATGGCCCATATCCTCCTGGATCTGAACGAGCCTGAACGGGCGCTGGACGCCTACAGCCGCTGCATCGACTTCCAGCCGGAAGATCCCCTCTACCGGTGTGGCCGGGGAGACATCCTCCTCCGGCTCGGCCGGCTGGAAGAGGCCCTGGAGGTCTACGACCGGGCCGTGTCCCTCAACCCGGAACAGGCCGGGGCCTACCTGAACCGCCTGGGCCACAGCCTGGCCCGGCACAACCGGCACCCGGAAGCCGCCGACGCCTTCCGCAAGGCCGCCGCCGCCGAGCCCGGCAACCCCCTCTACCCCCTCCATCTCGCCGAGTGCCTCCTTGCCATGGGGAAGGAGGAAGAAGCGAAGGACGTCCTCCGGAAGGCCGGGGTGCTGCAGCAGGAAGATCGCACTTCCTGAAGCCCACGGAAAATCAGACCGGCGGCAACAATGATAAACATCCCTTTTGGCTCATTTATTTTTGTTGACATTTCTTGCGACATCGTTTAGCGGGTGTCCATCATGAGCAGGATGATTATGATTCTCACCATATCCTGCAATTGAAACCATTCCCCCGACAAACCAGCCATTTTTCAACATCCTGAAGATGCCATCGGTTCGTCCGATCCCCGGGAGTTCAGGAAACCCCGGCAGATCGGATCTCTGAGGCAGTCTCCTTTCGTTTCACCAATCATTTTCGGAGAATCTGCATGCAAGACGGCTTGCGAGGCCATCTCTCCTGCCGTGTGGTGCGCCCGCTTCTGTCCCTCCTCGTGCTCTTCGGCATGGGGATCGACCTCTGCGCCGCCGATCTTTCGGAGACGATTCAGGCGGCAAAGCGATACGACGCGGCCTACCTCGCCGGCGTAGCCCAGTATCAGTCCGTCCTGACCAGGGAATCCCAGTCTCTCGCCTCCCTGCTGCCCCGCCTGAGTGCCTCCGGCAATGCAACTCAGAACGCCGCGGAAACGAGCTACGGCAACACCTCCCAGCCCGACGTTTCCCGCAACTACACGAGCGGCGGCTATACGGTGCAACTGACACAGCCCCTCTTCCAGATGGGCGCCATCCACTCCTATGTCCAGGCCAAATATCTGGTCGCGCAGGCGGAAGCGCAACGGACACAGGCGGAAAACGATCTGATCCTCCGGGTCGCCCA
>CAYNEJ010000174.1:0-5598 GCA_964396205.1 uncultured Syntrophaceae bacterium | reverse complement strand
TCCCCGACCGACGTTCGCGGGGGCGCGACCGGGGGTTCCCAGAGGAGCAATTGGACTTTTTCCCATCCCTCCGGCTTTCCCGGACGTCGACAGCGGAGCGCGAGGGAAGCCCCCTCCCATATCTATTTGTACCGCGCCCCGACGGCTTGCTCCCGCGTTCTCCCGGCGGGCGTCAGGGTGTGCCCATCTTCTGCTTGATGTCCTCCCGCAGGACCTTCTTGAGGATCTTTCCCACGGGATTGCGCGGGATGGCTTCGATGACCTCCAGCCGCTCGGGGATCTTGTAGACAGCCAGCCCCTTCTCCTTCATGAAGGCGACGATCTCCTCGAGGGTGACCGTCTCTCCCGGTTTTGGAACCACATAAATACAGGTCCGCTCCCCGAGGACCTCGTCGGGCATGGCCACCGCCGCCGCGTCGAGGACCTTCGGGAACCCGAGGACCATGTTCTCCACCTCCTGCGCGCTGACGTTGAAGCCGCCCCGGATGATGATGTCCTTGGAGCGCTCGAAGAAGCCGATACACTCGTTGTCCTTCAACTGGAAGAGGTCTCCCGTGTTGAAATACCCCTCCGCGTCGAAGGCCTTGGCCGTCAGGTCGGGCCGCTTGAAGTAGCCGGGGATCACGTTGGGGCCCCTGTACCACAGCTCCCCGACGTCCCCCTCCTTCTGCGGGCCGCCGGGAATCCCGGCGTTGACGAGCTTCATGGCCACGTACCTGGACATCATGGTGCCCGTCTTCGTCCACTTGCTCCCCGGGCCGTTATAGAGGAAATGGTCCAGGCGCATGGCCATGTCGGGGATATCGTAGCCGCTGGCCACGTTGGCCGTCCCTTCGTTCTGCCCCCAGATGTTGGCGAAGTCGATGCCCCAGCGGCGCTGGAGCTCCTGGACCGACCACAGGGACGGCGGAGCCGCGCCGATGGTGATGGCCCTCATCTTGCTGAAGTCGAACTTGTCCACCATGGGGTGCTTCAGGAGGGCGTTCACCACCGCCGGCACCAGCAGGGTGTAGTGGATCTCCTCCGCCATGAGCTGCATGACGAACGAGGGGCCGTCGAAGGGGTGGTGGAGGACCAGCTTGCCGCCACCGATGAGCCAGGGAATATAGACCGTCCCAATGGAGGCCATGTTCACCAGCGGTCCCGCCGTGATCAGGTTGTCTCCCCAGGAGATGGGGGCCATCTCGAAGCACAGGTTCCCCTGGCAGATCCAGTTGTTGTGCGAAAGCGGGCAGCCCTTTGGCTCCGCCTCGGTCCCGGAGGACCAGGAGAGGGTGAAGATGTCGTTCGCGTCGATGACGATGCCGTCGAGCTTCCCCGTCACGGGACCCTTCGACATCTCCCGGAGCTCCGGCAGGAAGATGACCTCCCGGATCGAGGCCTGCTTCGCCTTGACCTTCTCCGCCATCTCCCCGTGGCCGAAGTTTCCGAAGGACTCGACCGTGATGATGGCCTTCGCCTCGGTCAGCTTCGCGATAAACTCCAGCTCCGATGCCCGCCACTGCATGGGCATCGGCGAGATGAGCCCGCCCATGC
Source organism: uncultured Syntrophaceae bacterium (assembly GCA_964396205.1). GTDB lineage: Bacteria > Desulfobacterota > Syntrophia > Syntrophales > PHBD01 > PHBD01. The sequence continues at coordinate 4,062 of CAYNEJ010000174.1, read as the reverse complement.
GGGAGATGGCAAGATACAGCATGGCCAGTTCCCAGACATTGGGAAGCTGGACCATGAAGATGTCGTCCTTCCCGAACCCCTTCGCCAGGAGCCCTTCCGCCACGGCATCGGCCGCCCGGGCAAGTTCCGCGTAGGTCAGCTTCTCCGGTTTCAGGCCCACGAGGGCCTCCTTGTTCAATGGATCGACCAGGCAGATCTTGTCGGGCGTCTTGCGGACGTGAAAACGGAAATGATCGAGCAGCGTTTTGTGTCCCCAGGCCCCCGCCTCGGTCCACCGGCGAATCGTTTCCTGTGTTGCCAGAATCATCGTATTCTCCTTTCAATCTGCGCAAGGCCGGCCCCCGAAGGGCCGGCGGAATCGTTCAAAGACCCGGGAAGTCAGGCCTTTCCCATCTTTTTCATCTCCAGGTCCCGGAGCTCCCGCCGCAGGATCTTCCCGACGGCGCTCTTCGGGAGAGCATCCAGAAATTCCACGATCTTTGGAATCTTATAGGCCGCCAGGGTCTGCCGGCAGAAGGACGTCACCTCCTCCTCCGTCATGGTCTGTCCCGGCTTGACGACCACGAAGGTCTTCACCGTCTCTCCCCGATAGGCGTCCGGAACCCCGATGGTGCACACCTCGAGGACTTTCGGGTGGGTCATCAGGAGTTCGTCGATCTCCTTGGGATAGATGTTGAAACCGCTGGCGAGGATCATGTCCTTCTTCCGGTCCACGATGGTGACGTACCCGTCCGCATCCATGACCCCGATGTCACCCGTGTAGAGCCAGCCGTCGATCAGGACTTTTGACGTTTCTTCGGGATTCTTGTAGTACCCCATCATGACCTGGGGTCCCTTGAAGCAGATCTCGCCGGCCTCACCCAGCTTCACTTCCGTCTTTCCCGTTTCCAGGTCCACGATCTTGAGGTCCGTGTTGGGGAAGGGAATTCCGACGGTGCCGGGCTTTTCGTCACCGCCCCAGGGCGTCGCCGTTCCCATGGGGGTGATCTCCGTGAGGCCGTACACGTTCACCAGGGGCACGTTCCGGCGATCCTTGAGCATCTTGATGGTCTCCACCGCCATGGGTGCCGACCCGGTGAGGTAGGCCTTCACGAAGGACAGGTCCATTTTCCGGAACCGTTCGCTGTTGAGAAGCGCCACGAAAATTGTGGATACACCCGGAAGAAGCGTGGGCTTGAACTTCTCCAGCAGGTCGAGGATCCGGTCCGGTTCCGGCCGGGGGACAAGGATGTCCGCCCATCCGGCGTAAATGGACGTGTTCTGGAGCCCGGTCCAGCCGGCGGCGTGGAAGAAGGGAAAGATGGCCAGCAGACTCTCCTCGCCGTCCTTGAGCCCGACGTACCAGTTCCGGAACTGCTGGGTGTTGAAGGAGATGTTGGCGTGGCTCAGCATGACGCCCTTGCTGAGGCCCGTCGTCCCGCCCGTGTAGATGAGGGCTCCCAGGTCGTCCAGGGTGGCCTCGTTTTTCACCGGGTCGTCCGGCTGGGGACCGATCAGGTCCATGAACCGGTACACCCCCTCCGCCGCCGGGACATCGGCAGGCGGAAAGAGGGGCTTCAGCGGCTCCGGCAGGTAATCCGCCAGGCCGCAGAGGATGGCCTTCTTCGCTCCGGTGCTTTCCTGGAGTTTCCGGGCCACCGGGTGGAACAGGTCCAGGGTGACCAGGACGGTGGAGTCGGAGTCGTTGAGCTGATGGGCCAGTTCGTGCTCCGTGTAGAGGGGGTTGTTCATGACGTTGACCGCCCCGATCCGGAACGCCGCGTACTCGGCAATGACGATCTGCGGGATATTCGGCAGGATCATGGACACCTTGTCGCCTTTTTTCACTCCCAGGGCACGCAGGGCCCCGGCGAAGCGGTTCACCAGGGCTTCCAGCTCCCGGTAGGTGATGACGGTGCCGAAATAGATCAGGGCGGGGTGGTCGGGAAACCGCGAGGCCGACCTTGTGAGGGCCTCGGGCATGGTGATGCGGTCGAAATCGATCTCCGCCGGGATACCCGGCGGGTAGCTTTTGTGCCAGATCCGCTGGAAAGACATAGGTTCCCTCCTTTTTCTTTCCCTGTGGAGCGTCAGGCTGCAAGGATATCCGTCAGACCATGGCGGAATCGGGACTGCCGCGCCGGCTGTACCCGGCCCGTGATTCCGATTCCGTCCCTTTATGTGCCGCTTGCTGAAACCACCTCCTTCCCGTTTTCCGGGATTTCTTATACCTTCAGGATCACCGCCTCACCCTGGGCCAGGCCTCCGCAGATGGCGGCGACACCGTAGCCGCCGCCCCGGCGCTGGAGCTCATAGGCCAGGTGCATGGTGATCCGGCAGGCGCTGGCGCCGACCGGATGGCCGATGGCGATGGCGCCGCCGTTGACATTGGTTTTTTCCTGGAGGGCCTTCCACTTCGCCGCGTCGCCGTCCGCCAGGATCTTCGTGGAGACCAGCGGCATGGCGGCGAAGGCCTCGTTGATCTCGATCAGGTCCATCCGGTCGATGGTCAGCCCGGCCCGCTTCAGGGCCGCCTGAATGGTCAGGGCTGGAATGACGGCGATGTCACGGGGTTTCGTCGCCGTCCCGACGGAGGCCAGGAGCGTCGCCAGGGGCTTCAGGCCCTTTTCCTCCGCCTTCCTCCGCGTCATGAAGAGGATGGCGCTGGAGCCGGCGCTGATGGGCGGGGCGTTGCCGGCGGTGATCGTGGGGCTTCCGTAGACGGTTTTCAGCTTTGCCAGGGCCTCCATCGAGGTCCGCCGGGGCGACTCGTCCCGGTCGATGACGATGGGCTCCCCCTTCTTCTGGGGAATGACGACGGGCAGGATCTCTTCGCCCACCTTGAACTTTCCCGCCGCGAAGGCCTGGGCGTACCGCTCCTGGGTCTGGCAGGCCCAGGCGTCCTGCATCTCCCGGGTGACCCCGTACTGCAGGGCAACCTCCCCGGCATCGACGGAGACCGGGGCAAACCCCTTGGCGCCGTAGCCCAGTTCGAAGAGACCGTCGATCAGGCGGATGTGCCCCAGCCGGGTACCCTTCCGCAGGCCCGGCGCCAGGTGGGGCGTCCGGGGCATGTTCTCGGATCCGACGGCCATGCAGATCTCCGCTTCCCCGGCCCGGATGGCCAGAGCGCCCAGGCGCAGGGCCGTCAGGGAGGAACAGCACGCCCGATCCAGCGTGACGGAGAGGCACTCCGGGGGGAAGCCCGCCAGGAGAGAGGCCTGGCGTGCGGGGATGTCGGTCTCCAGGGCCATCTCCGCCATGACGCAGCTCCCGTAGTTGATCTCGTCCACTTCCTCCGGCTTCACGCCGACGCGCCCGATGACCTCCTTCATGACCATGACGGCCAGGTCGATGCTGGCGATGTCCGCCATGGCCGTGTCAAAGCGGCTGAAGGGCGTCCGGACGGCGCTGACGATGACGATTTCATCCTTGTCGTGATGACTCATGGTTCCTTCCCTTCCTTTTTCTTTCTCATAAAAACATGTGGGAATCGGCGTTTATCAGGGGCGAATCAGATTTTTCCCGGGCCCCGTGCCCGCGCAGCGGAACGCCCGCCGCCGCCATGTCCGAAGCGCGCCAGCGCAAGTTTGGCGGCTGCAGTGCAGCGAGCAGGTGCACGGTCGGAGAAAAATCTCTGAGCGCTTGATAAACGCCGATTCCGCAACTTATTTCGCCGCCATCCGGATCGCACCGTCCAGGCGGATCACTTCCCCGTTGAGCATCGTGTTCTCGATGATGTGCTTCGCCAGCAGGGCGTATTCCATCGGGTTCCCCAGCCGCTTCGGGAAGGGAACGCTCGCGCCGAGGGCGTCCCGGGCCTCCTGCGGCAGCAGGGCCAGCATGGGCGTGTCGAAAAGCCCCGGGGCGATGGTCATCACCCGGATGCCGTATTCGGCGCATTCCCGGGCGATCGGCAGGGTCATCCCCACGACGCCCGCCTTGGAGGCGCTGTACGCCGCCTGCCCGATCTGGCCGTCGAAGGCCGCCGCCGAGGCGGTGTTGACGATGACGCCCCGCTCACCCGCGGCATTCGGCAGGTTCTTCACCATCTGCTCCACCGCCAGGCGGATCACGTTGAAG
>CAYNEJ010000173.1:0-5643 GCA_964396205.1 uncultured Syntrophaceae bacterium | reverse complement strand
GGGAGCTGGTCGGGGAGATCTCCGCCGCCTCCAGCGAGCAGGCCCAGGGCATCGAACAGATCAACAAGGCCGTCACGGAGATGGACAAGGTCACCCAGCAGACGGCGGCGAGTGCGGAAGAATCCGCCTCCGCCTCCGAAGAAATGACCGCCCAGGCGCAGCAGATGAAGTCTTATGTGGCGGATCTAGCCACGGTCATTGGCGGGCGGAACAGCAGGCAATAAGCGGAGCGCCCCGATCCGCACCCGGCGAAGAGGTTCCAGCCCGGAGGGATTGCCGGACGATTCGGTACGGCAGCACACAAACGGAAAGACAAACGTCCTGCCGACCGGAACGAGAGAACGCGGGAAGTGCCCGTTCGTCATGGCGGAGCCTCCCGGCAGCGGGCCGCCGTCCTTCAGAACAGGTGCTCGATGAGCTCCCGGAGATGGCTCACGGCATGAATCTCCAGGTCTCCCCGGGAGCGCTTCCTGGTCTCCCGGGTCTTGGGCAGGACGCAGCGCCGGAAGCCCATCCGGGCGGCTTCCCGAATCCGCACGTCCGCCTGGGCGATTCCCCGGATCTCCCCGGTGAGCCCGACCTCTCCGAAAACGACGGTCCCCGGCTCCACGGGTCGCTCCAGGAAACTGGAGGCCAGCGCCGAGACGATTCCCAGGTCCGCCGCCGGCTCCGCCACCCGGAGCCCTCCCGTCACGTTCACGAAGATGTCGGAGTTGCCCAGGTGGATTCCCCCGATCTTGTCGAGGACCGCCACCAGGAGAGACACCCGGTTGGGATCCACGCCGATGGCCGTCCTCCGGGGCATGCCGAAGGAGGTGGGACTGACGAGGGCCTGGATTTCCACCAGGATGGGCCTCGTCCCCTCGACGCTGGGCACCACCACCGACCCGGGCGCTTCCAGCGGGCGCTCCGCAAGGAAGGCCTCCGAGGGGTTGGCCACTTCCGCAAGGCCGCTGTCCCTCATCTCGAAGACGCCGATCTCGTTGGTAGGCCCGAACCGGTTCTTGATGCTGCGGATGATCCGGTAGGCGTAGTTGGAATCCCCCTCGAAGTAAAGCACGGTGTCGACCATGTGCTCCAGGACTCGTGGTCCCGCGATGGAGCCGTCTTTTGTGACATGCCCCACCAGGAACAGCGGAATACCCGTTTTCTTCGAGAGAAGAATGAGCCGCTCCGAGGCCTCCCGCACCTGGCCGACGCTCCCCGGGGCCGAGGACAGGACCGGTGAGTAGACCGTCTGGATGGAATCGACGACCACCGCCGCCGGGCGGACCTCCTGGATGTGCCGGAGGATGTTGTCCAGGCCGATCTCCACGAGGACCAGCAGGTTCGGAGAGAAAGCCCCCACCCTCTTCCCCCGCAGACGGATCTGGCGGGCCGATTCCTCACCCGTGACATACAGGACCCGGCTGCCCGGGGCGGCGATTTTCTCCAGGACCTGGAGCAGAAGCGTGGATTTCCCGATTCCCGGGTCTCCGCCGACCAGAATCGCTGACCCGGATACCAGACCTCCTCCGAGGACCCGGTCCATCTCCGCGATCCCCGTCGAGAGGCGCTCCCCGTCCTCCGCCTCGATGGCGTCCATTGGCTGGGGGATGCTGCCGTAGGCCGCGTCCCGGCCCGTTCCCGGCTGCGGGTCCCGGATCTCCTCCTCCACGAAGGAGTTCCAGGCGTTGCAGGAGGGGCATTTCCCAAGCCACTTGGGTGAGGAATGCCCGCAATTCCGGCAGAAGAATGCGCTCCGGATCTTTTTCACGACACCTCCCGGATCTCCAGGATCCTGTCCACGTTGAACGTTCGTTTCTCGTCCCGCATCAGGCAGTGGGCCTCGAGGCCCAGGAAGGGGCGCCCGCTGAAGGTCATCTCGCCGATGAAGAGGGGGCGGATCGTCCGCCGGGATTTCTCGTCCTTTGCCTTCAGGTAGACGATCTCCAGCTTTCTCCGTTCCCGGACGGCCTCCTCCAGGATGGCGATCCGCTCCTCCCGGGGACTCCGTTTGGCCGCCTCGCCATACTGGAACCGGGTGAGAAAGTTGACCACCTTCCAGTCCATGAGGATGTGGCTCCGCCGGACAGGCTTCCGGAGGACGAGGCCCTCCAGGTCGGTGCACCGCGACAGGGCGACGTACATCTGGCCGTGGGCGAAGGTGCCCCGGCCCACATCGATGACGGCCTTGCGAAAGGTCTTCCCCTGGCTCTTGTGAATCGTCACGGCAAAGGCAAGCCGCACCGGGTACTGCATGAAGGAGCCGACCGCTTCGGAGGCGATCTCCCCGTCCTTCAGGAAAAAACGAAACAGCTCCCATGTGTAGGGAGCGACCTCCACTTTCTTGCCGTTGTCCAGGTGGGCCAGGAGGAGCGGCGGCCCCTCCTCCTGCGGCTTCACCCCCTTCAGCTTCCCGATGGTTCCGTTGATCCACCTTCCCGCCGAGTCGTTGTTGAGGAGCATGATCTGGGCGCCCTTTTTCAGTTTCAGAACCGGCGACGTCGGGAGGTACTGGTCCTCGAAATCCCCGTCGACGGCGGCCACGGCCGTCCAGGGGTCCCCGGGCAGCCGGGCCAGCTGCTCTTCGTTGATGCGGTCCGCCAGGTCGTTGGTGCTGGTCAGGTGGATGTAGAAGCTCTTTGCGGGCGCCTCGAACACCGGATCGACCCGGCGGTTCAGGAGCGCCAGGTCCTCGTCCGTGATGGACCGGTTGCGGATGGCGTTCAGGAGCCGGATGAATTCCGGGTCCTTCTGGCGGTAGACCGTCTCCAGCTCGACGAAGGCCGGGTCGAGGTCTTCGAAGGCCCGGGCGCTGAAGAAGAACGGGGTCGGATAATGGGACCGGAAAATCTCCCGCTCCCGGCTCGTCACCACCGGCGGGAGCTGGTAAAGATCGCCGATGAAGACCATCTGGACCCCGCCGAAAGGCCGGTCCGCCGCCGGCCCGTTGAGGCGCAGGAACCGGTCCACGCAGTCCAGGAGATCCGCCCGGACCATGGAGACCTCGTCGATGATGATGATTTTCAGCCTTCGATAAAAGTCGGCCTTTTCCCCCTTCACGCGGCGGCGGATCGCCGATGGCGTGATGTCGGGCTTGAAGCCGAAGAAGGAGTGGATCGTCTGGCCGCCGGCTGTGATGGCGGCGACGCCCGTGGGGGCCAGAACAACGACGGGCCTGGCGGAGTGCTCGCGGAAGTAGCGGAGAAGTGTTGATTTTCCGGTGCCGGCCCGGCCCGTGATGAACACGTGCTGGTCCGTCCGCTCCATCAGCTCCAGCGCCAGCAGAAACTGCGGGTTCAGGTCCACCTGGCCGTCTTCGGGATTCTTGGGCTTCATCCGCTCACCGGGTCACAAAGATGTTGAAGAGCAACGCCGCTCTTATAGATTTACGCCGCCTTTCTTTCAAGCCCGAAGTGGTGGCCTGTTGCCACAATCACATCTTCCCGGTGTTTCTCCGGCAACCGTCCCCGGCGTCACGGCCCGGCGGCCCGCACCTTTCATAAAACCCTAAGCAAATCAAGCATCTTCTCCGATAAAAGGGCTTGATTAATCGGTCCAATCTTGTTATGGAATCCCGTTCGTCAGAAAAACAGAGAGGTATCCTGTCATGCACAATCCCAATTTCAGTTCCGGACCCTGCAGCAAGCGGCCCGCGTGGAGCCTGGACGTCCTGAAGGACGCACCGGTCGGCCGCTCCCACCGCTCCGCCCAAGGGAAGGACAAACTGGCAAAAGCCATCAAGGAAACGAAGAGCATCCTGGGCATCCCGGACGATTACCTCGTGGGAATCATGCCCGGCTCCGATACGGGCGCCTTCGAAGCGGCCATGTGGAGCCTTCTGGGATCCCGTCCCGTCACCGCCCTCGTCTGGGAGAGTTTCTCCGAGGGCTGGGCCACGGACGTCCAGAAGCAGCTCAAGCTCAATCCGACGATCCTGAAGGCCGATTACGGAGAAATCCCGGACCTGGCAGCCGTCGACTGGAGCAGCGACGTGATCTTTGTCGCCAACGGCACCACCAGCGGCGTCAAGATCCCGAACTGGGACTGGATCCCGGCGGACCGTGCGGGACTGACCCTCTGTGACGCCACCAGCGCCGCCTTCGCCATGCCCATCGACTGGTCGAAGGTGGACGTCCTCACCTTCTCCTGGCAGAAATGCCTCGGTGGCGAGGCCGCCCACGGCATGCTGGTTCTGGGACCCCGGGCCGTCGCACGGATCGAGTCCTATGACCCGTCCTGGCCCCTCCCGAAGATCTTCCGCATGAAAAAGGGCGGGAAGGTCAACGTCTCCATCTTTGAAGGGGACACGATCAACACGCCGTCCCTGCTGTGCGTGGAAGATTACCTGGACGCCCTTCGGTGGGCCGGATCCATCGGCGGCCTCCAGGGCCTGATCAACCGGAGCAGGACGAACCTGAAGGTCGTGGAGGACTGGGTGGAGAAGAACGACTGGGTCGACTTCCTCGCCGCCCGGGAGGACATCCGCTCGAACACGTCCGTCTGTCTGTCCGTCGTCCATGAAAAGGTCAAGGCCCTGCCCAAGGACGCCCGGGCGAAGTTTCTCAAGGACGTTGCCGGCGAGCTGGGCAAGAAGAATATCGCCTTCGACATCAATTCCTACAAGGATGCCCCCCCGGGGTTCCGCTTCTGGTGCGGACCCACGGTGGAGCCCTCCGACATCGGGACAGCCCTGGCGGAGTTGGAAAAGGCCTTCCGGCAGAAAGCAGCCGCCCTGTAGGCACGGCTCCATAGAAAGAATAAGGAGAATCAACTCATGAAGAAAGTACTGATCAGCGACACCCTGTCCGCACAGGGCATCGAGATCCTGAAGAATACGGCCGGCATCGAAGTAACCGTCATGACGAACCTGACACCGGACGAGTTGAAGGGAGTCATCAAGGAATACGACGGCCTGGTCATCCGAAGCGCCACAAAGGTGACGAAGGCGATCATCGAGGCGGCGGACAACCTCAAGGTCGTCGGCCGCGCCGGCATCGGCCTGGACAATGTGGACATTCCCGAGGCCAGCAAGCGGGGCATCGTCGTCATGAACACCCCCGGAGGAAACACGATCACCACGGGCGAGCACGCCATCTCCCTGATGCTGTCCCTGGCGCGGGATATTCCCCAGGCGACCGCCTCCATGAAGGGGGGCAAATGGGAAAAGAGCAAGTTCATGGGCGCCGAGGTGTACAACAAAACCCTCGGCATCGTCGGCATCGGCCGGGTGGGAAGCATCGTCGCCGACCGGGCCCAGGGTCTGCGGATGAGGGTCATCGCCTACGATCCGTTCATTTCCCCCGAGGCGGCGGAAAAGCTTGGTATTACCCTTGTTTCCTTCGACGACCTCCTGAAAAACTCCGACTTTATCTCAGTCCATACACCCATGACGAAGGAGACCCGGGGCATCATCAACGCGGCGGCCTTCGCCAAGATGAAGAAAGGCGTTTTCATCATCAACTGCGCCCGGGGCGGCATCATCAGTGAAAAAGACCTCCTCGACGCTCTCAACGCAGGCCGGGTGGCGGGAGCGGCCCTGGACGTCTTCGAAGAGGAGCCGACGAAAAACAAGGAGCTGGTGGGCCATCCCAACGTCATCTGCACCCCTCACCTGGGAGCCTCCACGGACGAAGCCCAGATCAACGTGGCCATCGCCGT
>CAYNEJ010000172.1:0-5714 GCA_964396205.1 uncultured Syntrophaceae bacterium | reverse complement strand
GGTGTTGCTGATCATGATTCTTCACCCGATCATGGAGGCTACCTCCTTCACGATCCCAAAGGCCCTCTCCAGATCGAATTCCCGAAAATCCTTTTCGCGAAGCACCGGTTTCAATTCCGTAACAAGCTGTTGCCGAAGCAACGCCAGCCGCTCCGGAGATATGTCGATCGGCTCATTGCCCGGTACGGCAAGCTTTTGCCTGACCAGTACTGTGATGGATGATTCCAGCGGAAGGAAATCCAGTTTTCGCACAGCGTAATCAATATCATAGAAGTCCCGGATGGCTGCCTCGCGCCTGGACAAGGCTGCCCGCAGCTTTTCGGCCATCGCCTCGTTCCATGAAAGGCAAGGCACCGGGATTGTCTGTGTTATCCGCTTGCCTGATATGGGATCGAGAAGGAGCGTCCGAGCCTCTCCGAATGATACGGGTGCCAGGATTGGTTCGCGCAGCCCCACCTCGATCTTGATCGTTTCCACTTGTTGGTTGATCAGCGATGTATACGTAACGATTGCGACATATTGGGTTGAGTTGTTTGCACCCATAAGCGCTTTTTCAATCCGGAAGACATGGATCTCGCTCGCAATCCGGGAGACGGCCTCCTTGAGTCCTCCCACCAGGCTGCGGCGGTCGGATCGGGAGGCTGAGAGGGGCGTAGGAATGACAAAGTCCAGATCCTCGCTGAGGCGGAAAAAGCCGGTATAAACCTTTGCCAGGCATGTACCGCCTTTGAACACGAGAGATCGGTCCTCTGCCGACAGGTAGCCCAGCATCAAGGAGCAGAAGTAATCCTTTTCGATCAGGCGGGGAAAGAACCGGGTTTCCGCCGAGGTAAAACGAATTGCCTCTCGGAACCGCTCAGGATCTTCATGAATTTTCATTCAACACAACTCCCCAGCGACGGTCGATTTTTCCCCGTTTCGGTTTTGTCGGTATCCACGGGATAAGGCCTTTTGTCGGGGCCAATGCCTTTTCCAGCTTTTGCGTCAGTCCCGGCTCCAAGCCTTGCATCCCCAGGAGTGCTCCTATCCGGCGGATCGTTCCCTTGTCGCCATAGCGCAGTGTCACGTCCACCAGGTCAGCCGCCCCGATTCGGCCCGCAGCCAGTTCTCCCCGGATCCACTCATAGGCCCGAGGCAGGCTGTTGAACCGGGACCAGTCATACACTGCATCCACCAGGGTGCGCACCCTTGATCCGTAGACGGCTATGCCGCCGTCCGCCGTTGTCATTTCTTCCGTATCGCCGAGACGTCCATCCGCCACCTTGATTAAGGTCAGTTCGATCACCCCAATGGTGCGATCGCCGGAAATCCTGTTATTGTAAGCATAGACCCGGTTTGGAATCTGATCGTCAAAGCCGTAGCGGTTGAATGCGTTCGGCCCGCAGATCTGGTAGCGTCCCTGCCTGTCTCCCATGAGCGTGTTCAAGGCAAGGGTTTCATCCGGACTCCAGGAACCACCGAGCGGCAGTCGTTCCGGAACAAGATAGAAACCGGGACGGACCCGGGCGATCAATCCCCCTCGCACCATGCGGCGGAAAAGCTCCCGTTCCTGTTCCCGGCTCAGTTGCAGCGCTTCTGTCAGATCGCCTGTTTTGACTGTCTGACGCTTGCGCATCTGCAGATAGGCCAGCATCTGCATTTCCTGTTTTCCCAGTTTTGCTTTCATGGATGCATTGTATTTCTTCTAGGTGGTTTGTCAAGCCATTAGTATAAAATACAATGCAATGAGCTTTGCCGGGATTCCATCACGAAAAAACATCTTGACAATGGATGAGACAAAACTTAATTTTTGAACCAAAAGTTAAGTTTTTCTGGAGCGACTCATGGCCAAGAATCTGGACAAGGAAAAAATCCTCGATGTGGTCCGCACGATGTCGGTGAAATACGGCTTCGACAAGCTGACCCTGGCGGACATCGTCCGTCCCCTCGGCGTCAAGAAAACGGCCCTCTATCATTACTTCCCCGGCGGAAAGTGGGAGATGATCGAGGCCATGCTGCACTCCGAGGAAGAGAAGATCATGCGGAAGATGGAGGAGGCCGTCGCCGGGGAATCCGATCCCCGTCAGAAGCTGCGGGCCATGGTCCTGTCGGTCCTCGAACACACCCGCGGCCTGAGGGAGATGCTGGACGTCCCCCGCGAGATGGCGGAGCAACTGGGCGTCATTTACGGCAACCTCGAGTTGTCCTTCAACCGGAACATGATCGACATGCTCGTGGCGATTCTCGAAGAAGGGAAGTTGCTGAAAATATTCACGGACATCGATACAAGCCAGCTGGCGATGTCGATCCATTTCATCATGCATCGCATCCATCCGCCCCTTGCCTACGAGGAGAGCTGGCCGGTGCTGAAGGAGCGGGTGGACGGGTTTCTGAACCTGCTCTTCTACGGGATCGTCCGTCCTGACTGCCGTCCGGTGCCCGAACAAGCATGAGTGGAACGGTGAGGCCGCATGTTGAAAACCAGAGGTAACCGTATCGAACGCGTCCGGTTCATTGCCTGCCTCCTCGTGATTCCGTTTTTTCTTGCGGCAGGCTGCAGCGGCGGCAAGGACGCGAATGAGCAGGCCAGTGCCCCTGTTCCCGTGGTCCTGAAGACAATCGAGAAGGCGGATGTCGAAAAGGTCATCGCCGTCACCGGGAACATCGAGGGGCTGAGAACCGCCCGGCTGGGCTTCCTGGTGGCCGGGAAGATCAATTCCATCGCCGCGAGGGAAGGGGAGACCGTCCGGGCGGGGCAGCTCCTGGCGAGCCTTGATCCGGAGAGTTACCGGATCGGCAAGGAGATGGCGGATGCCGCCGTCGCCCAGCTTGAGGATGAATACAACCGGCTGACCCTCATGCACGAGCGGAAAAGCGTCTCCGACAGCGACTACGCAAAAATTACCAGCGGTCTGAGGCAGGCCCGGGCGCAACAGCGGCTGCAGGCGAAAAACCTGGCGGATACGAGGCTGTATGCGCCTTTCGGCGGCGTCCTGCTGAAGCGCGGGGTCGAGGTGGGGGAGATCATCGGCACGGGCATGCCCGTCTTCGCGGTCTCCGACATCCATGTCGTGAAGGTCAACGCCTCCGTTCCCGAGACGGACCTGCAGTTCATCCGGATGGGCTCCGAGGCCCGGGTGCGCGTTTCCTCCCTCGATTCGGAGTATGCGGGGAAGATCGTGGAGATCGGCTCCCTCGCGGAAGCGACGACCCGGGCGTTTCCCGTGAAGATAGAAGTCAAAAATCCCGGCCTGCTCATGCGGCCGGGCATGACGGCGGACATCCGGATCCAGTCCGGAAGGAAGACGGAGATCATGGCCGTTCCGGGAGAAGCGGTTCTGCGCGATCCGGACAACGCGGCCTATGTCTTCGTCGTCGATGAAAACCGGAAACAGGCCTTCAAGCGCAGGATATCCCTCGGGGAGATCCGCGAAAACAGCATCTCCGTGGTCTCCGGTCTCGCTGCGGGCGAGCGGATCGTGATCGGCGGCCAGCACAAGCTCAATGACGGCACTCCCGTGACGATTAAGCAGACGCAATGAACTTCGTCAGGAAATCCCTGAAGTATCCCCAGGTCACCATCTCCGTCCTCCTGATCCTGTTTGCCGTTGGCACCTGGTCCCTCCTGGAGATGCCGCGGCGCGAAGACGCCAAGATCCGTATCCGGGTGGGACAGGTCATTGCCTTCTACCCCGGGGCCGATTCCCTGCAGGTCGAGGAGCAGGTCACGAAGAAGCTGGAGCAGTACCTGTTCCAGTACGAAGAGGTCCGGAAAGAGAAAACGACCTCCACCACCCGCGACGGCGTCGTCATCGTCAATGTCTGGCTGAACGACAGCGTGAAAGACCTGGATGTGTTCTGGAGCAAGCTGAACCACCAGTTGCTCGTTCAGAAGGCCGTCAGCCTGCCGCCGGGCGTGCAGGGCCCCATCGTGAATTTCGAATTCGGCGACGTGGAGGCGCTCTTGATCGCCATTGAAATGGACGATCCCGACTATGCCAGGATGAACGACTGCGCCCGGAAACTGGAAGACGGCCTCCGGACCGTCAAGGCCGTCTCGAAGATCAAGCGCATCGGCGGCCAGAAGGAGCAGATCGTCATCTCGGCGGACAGCGCGAAGCTGGAACGCTACGGAATCAGTTTCGCGACGGCCATGATGGTCCTGCAGTCGCAGAACACCATCGGCCCCGCGGGCGACCTGAAAACGCAGGACTCGCAGGTCCGCCTTTACACCAAGGGATATTACCGGACGGAGGCGGAGATCGGCGACCAGATCATCGGCCTGGCCAGAACCGGCGAGACGGTCCGCCTGAGGGACGTGGCGACGATCCGGAGGCAGTACCAGGAACCGGCCTCCAAGGCCACGGTCAACGGCAGAAGCACCATGCTCCTGGCCGTTCAGATGCACGAAGGCCGCAATATCGTCGATTTCGGCAGGGAGGTAGAGGGGATGCTGGCCGAGACGGCGAGGCTTCTCCCGGCGGGTGTCAAACTCACCACGATCGTCAACCAGCCTGCCGTGGTCGCGAAGAATGTCGGCCATTTCCTTCGCGAATTCATGCTGGCCATCGTCGCGGTCATCCTGGTCATTGTGCTGCTTCTTCCGTTCCGCGTCGCCGCCGTTGCCGCCATGGCCATCCCCATGACCGTCGCCGTGACGTTCGGTGTCATGCACGCCCTGGGCATCGAGCTGCACCAGGTCTCCCTGGCCTCCCTGATCGTGGCGCTGGGCATGGTCGTGGACGACGCCGTCGTCGTCGCCGACAACTACGTGGAGCTGCTGGACGGGGGAATGGACCGGAAGACCGCCGCCTGGCGCAGCGCCTCCGACCTCGTGGTGCCCATCCTGACGGCGACGGTGACCATCATCGCGGCGTTCCTGCCGATGACACTTCTGACGGGCATGGTCGGCGAGTTCATCATTGCCCTGCCCCTGACCGTGTCCATCGCCCTGGCGGCTTCCTTCCTCGTCGCCATGGTCCTGACGCCGCTCCTCTGCCTGACGTTCATCCGGAAAGGTCTTCACGATGAGGATGGAAGCGGGAAAAAGCGCGGCGTAAAAAACCGTTCCCTTCTCGACTTCATGCAGCTCGGATACAACCGGGCCATCGCCTGGTGTATGGCCCACTCCCGGGTGGCGCTCTCCGCCTGCCTCGTTATCATCCTGCTGGCGGCGGCTCTGTACCAGGCCACACCCCAGAAGTTTTTCCCGGCGGCGGAGCGAAACCAGTTTGTCGTGGAGCTGTGGATGCCCACGGGCACGAAGCTGGAGAAGACCGAGCAGGCCGTCCGGAAGATCGAGAGCCTGCTGAAAAACGACAGGCGGGTCGTGAACTGCGCCGGCTTCATCGGGATGGGGGCGCCGCGCTTTTATTACAATTTCATTCCCGAGCCGCCGGGTGCCAATTTTGCGCAGGTGATCGTGAACACGAACACCGACGAAGAGGCGAAGCAACTGCATCGTGAACTGAACGCCCGGGCCGGTGAAGAGATCCCGGAAGGGAGGGTTCAGGCGAGGCTCATGCAGCAGGGAGTTCCCGCCTCCGCGTCCGTCGAGGTCCGGATCGTCGGCGACGACATCACGACACTGAAGAGCATCGGCCGCCGGGTGCAGGATATTCTCCGGGAGACCCGTGCCGCCGCCTTCCTCCGCGCCGACTTCCGAGAGGACTATTACGGTGTCTCCGTCCGGCTCCTGGACAATGCTGCCCGCATGGGCTTCACCACGGAAAGCG
>CAYNEJ010000171.1:0-5820 GCA_964396205.1 uncultured Syntrophaceae bacterium | reverse complement strand
GCCGTGCCGTGCCGCCGCCGCGGCAGCCCAGGAGGTTGTAAAGGTACTTGGTCTCCACCCCGGGGCCCCGGTCGACGAGAAAGGCCGTCAGGCAGTCCTGGGGCTTCGCCTTGGGGTCGAAGTTCGTCCGGGCATAGACGAAGAAGAAGTCCGCCCCCTCGCCGCCGACGATGAAGCGCTTCTGGCCGTTGAGGAGGAAGTGGTCCCCCTTGTCCTCCGCCCTCGACGTGGCTCCGAAGAAGTCCGATCCGCCGCGGGGCTCCGTGAGGCACTCGGCGGCGAAGAGGTCGCCCGCCAGGAGGGGCTTCACGTATTTTTCCTTCTGCTCGTCGGTGCCGTGCTGGATGATGGCGTCGCAGACCAGTTCCGCCCCGACACCGAAGACGCAGGCAAACTCATAGCCCAGGGTGCCGATCTCCTCCATGACCGTGCCGGTGGTGACCCAGTCCATGTCGCGGCCGCCCCACTTCTTCGGGTAACGGCAGCCCATCAGGTTCCGCCGGCCCGCCTCCCGGAGGAACTCCTTTGGAAACTTGATCTTGTCCTGATCCATGTCGAGGACCATCTGGCGGGGGATCGACTTGATGAAATCCCTCGCTTCATCGCGGATCTTGATCTGTTCCGGCGTCAAAACATAGTCAAACATGGCAACCTCCCCTTATGGATTCGTCCTCTCCTGCCACCGCTGGATACGGCACAGGGGATTTTTCCTTCATTCCGGCCGCCCCTTCCCGGGCGCTACCGGCTCTCCTCCACTTCCTTCATCGCCAGGTCCTGGTACGCATGGGTCAGGTCGGCGCAGAAGGCGTCCCAGCGCCGGCACACATCCAGGGTCTTCTCGTCGGGGGAGAAGAGGTGCGGGTGGGCAAGCAGCTCGGTGATCTCGGCGGACATCTTTTGGATGAAGGCGGGTTCCGCCCCCGCCAGGACACTGCCGACGAACTCCGCCGGCGGATACCACTTCGCGGCCCGCTGGAAGTCCCGGTGCATCTGGGTCAGAAGGACATTCCGGGGGCCTTCCCACAGCTCGTTCACGGCGGCGTCGCGGTACAGCCTCGGCAAGGACGAGAAGTCCTCCATGATCCCGTGGCCCCCGAAGATGGACATGGCCATGCGGATCACGTCCATACAGTCCCAGGACGCGGTGATCTTCTGGAGCATGATCAGCTCCCGGATGTCGAAGCGCTTTTTCTTCATGGCTTCCGGCTCGCCCGTCTCCAGGCCGCCCTTGAGCCCGCCCTCGAGGGTCAGGAAGTCCCGGTAAAGCCGGAAGGCACCGGCCGTGCTCCGCTTCACCGAGCGGTCCATCCAGCCGATCTGGCCGGCCACCATGGGGAATTGCCCGATGACGAGCCCGAAGGCGCTGCGGAATTCGCTGTACCGCTTCGCCTCCCGGACGGCCCGGGCCATGAAGGCGGCGCAGGAGAGGCCGACGGTGAGGCGCGAATAGGTCAGGACGATCCCCACCACGTTGGCCAGCCCCCGGTTCAGGGGTCCCGCGGGATAAGCCACGGCGCCGTTGAAGGTGATCTCCGCCGTGGGCAGCTCGCTCGTTCCCGTCTTCCACTTGATCCGGTCGATGGTGAAACCGTTGCGGATCTCCTTATCCTTGTTTCCCGGCAGCCACGAGGGAATGACGAAGAGGGCCACGTCCTCCGAGCCCGCGGGTTTCGCCGTGACGACGGCGTAATCGGCGTGGGCGGCGGAACAGAAGAACTTCGTGCCGTACAGGCGCCAGACGCCGTTCTCCTCCACCGCCTCCAGGAGATTGGCGGGAACATCGGAGCCGCCCTGGATCTCCGAGAGGTACTGGGCTCCGATGGCGAATTCGCCGTCGATTCCTTCCTTGGCGTGCCGCAGGATCTCCCGCGTCTCCGGCGAGTCGGCGAAGCGGTCCAGGAGCGCCACCATCCCCTCCGTGCACGTGACGGGACAGGCAACGCAGGCCTCGCCGTTCTGGTAGATCAGGTACATCTTGACAAGCCGCTCCCACAGGGGGGTCTTCTCGGAATAAAGGGCCTCCGCGAAGATTTCCCGCTCCAGGATCTCCGTCTCCGCCGGGCGGACAATCCGGTCGATCCGGCGGTTGTGGCCGTCGTAATGCATCATGAAGGGCCGGCGCTCCGGCCAGGAGATGCGCTCCGTCAGGTCCCGCCAGCGAAAGGAGACCTTTTTCGAGATCTCCCGGGCGGCCCGGTCCACCGCCTCCGCCTCGGCGCCGGTGAAGCAGCGGACAACTTTCTGGATGAAGGGATCGTCGGCATAGTAGTCGACGGATTTTCTCCATTCTAAGAACTCATCGAATTTGTAGGGATTGTTTCGGTTCGGCAGGGTCATGGCAGCCTCCTTCGGAGCATGTTTCGGGTGGTTTGTTCCTGGATGTAAACAGCGTTCACAGCTAACCGGGACCGCTGCCAAAAGTCAACTGCTTTGTGGGAAGATGATATGAAAGAGGGGGAACAGATTTGGGTTCGTCCCCCCTTTACGCCCGGACGTCCAGCCCTCGATCCCAGCCGTCCGACGTGACACTCAGCGAGAAGAGCCTTGCGATCACCCGGCCGACCAGCTTCATGTGCTCCACCACCTCTTCCTTCGAGCGGCCCGGGTAGTCCCGGAAGGTGATGAGGATTCCGTTCATGGCGGAAAAGAAGGCATGGGACAGGAGACGGCGATCGCCTGCGGCGTCCATCTTTTCGAAGAGGCAGTCGAACTGGTCGATCAGGAGGCGGGACTCCTCGTTGAGGCGCTCCACCAGGGCCGGGCTCAGCGAACCGTCCAGCATGAAGTGGGTCATCATGCGGAAATAGGGGTCGTTTTCGATCAGGAAGTCCAGGAACTCTCCGGCGATGCGCTCCATGGACACGCCGTGGTTCTCCTCAACGGCCGTCCGGAAGGAATCGATGACGCGGCGTGAACCCCGGAGAAAGGCCTCCACGAAGAGGGTCTGCTGGTCCGGGAAATAGCGGTAGATGGACGCGGGCGAGATGCCGGCCTCCCGGGCGATGTCCCGCATGCTGACCTTGTTGAAGGGCTTGGCGGAAAAGGAACGCTCCGCGGCGTCGACGATCAGGCTTTTCCTCGCCTCCCGCTCCCGGACCTTCAGTTTCGAAAACGTATCCGCCTTCACCGCCATGAGCCGCATCCCCACCTTTCCTGTGCCGTTCTATACAGGCATCGGAAACCGAAAGGCAAGGAAATTGAATGCTTCCCCTTGACGGCCCCGGCCGTGCGGCCTATACTCCCTCCCCAAAGCCGTCCGGGGGAAACCATGGACATCTTCACTCCGCAGCAGCACCCGCGGCCCATCGCCGGCAGCGATCGGTTCCAGCCGGGAATGGCCTTCCGGCTGCTTCCCGCCTGTCTCCCGATTCTCCTGATCCTGTCGGTCCTGGCCGGCTGCACGGCCCAGTATCCGCTGAATCCAGTCCTGGGCCCGCGGTCGAACGTTGCTCCCCTCAAGCGGGTCGTTGTTGAAAAGGATGATCCGCTGTTTCTCACCCTGGCCTTCTCCGGCGGGGGGACACGGGCGGCGGCGCTGTCCTACGGCATCCTGGAGGTCCTTGACCGCATCGAGATCCCCGGGAAGCGCACGCTCCTGGACGAGGTGAACCTGATCACTTCCGTATCCGGGGGCAGCTTCACGGCGGCCACGTACGGCCTTCGCGGCCGCGCAATGTTCCGGGATTACCGCGAGCGCTTTCTCCTCGGGGACCACCAGTCCCACCTCTTTTTCGGTTTCCTCAATCCCCTCAACTGGGTCCGCCTCTGGTCACCCCGCTTCGGACGGAGCGACATGGCCCAGGAATACTACGACCAGATCCTCTTCGACAGCGCGACCCTGGGAGACATCCCCAAGCAGGAGCGGCCCGCCATCATGATCCTGTCGACGGACATCCTGAACGGCCAGGCGTTTCCTTTCTCGACCCTCCAGTTTTCCCTGATCTGCTCCGACTGGAAGCGCTTTCCCGTTGCACGGGCCGTCGCGGCCTCGGCGGCCTTTCCGGGCGCCTTCACCCCGGTGATCCTGAAGAACTACGCCGGGGATTGCGGGTGGAAGCCTCCCGAGTGGATGACCCAGGCCCTGGAGAAACCGGATCCGACAAGCCGCGGCTACCACATGGCCAGGAGCATGGCCTCCTACCTGGACCGGGACAACAAGCCCTACATCCACCTTCTGGACGGCGGCGTCTCTGACAACCTGGGCCTCCGGAGCATCCTGGAGTACCTGGCGGTCCGGGGCGGGATCATAGACTCCCTCAAGGAGCAGGGGTACACAAAAGTGCGGCGGATGGCCTTCATCATCGTCAACGCCGAGACCCGGGAGAAGCCAAGGTGGCGCCTCCTGGACGAGATCCCGGGCCTGGCGGCGATCCTGGGGGCCTCCTCCACGGTCATGATCAACCGCTACAACTTCGAGACCGTGGATCTCCTGAGGCGGTACGTGCGGGATTGGTCCGATGAGCTGCACAACGCCGGCATGCCGCCGATCGAGTTCTACGTCATCGAGGTGGGATTCGATTACCTTGAGGACCCGGCGGAGCGGGAATACTTCCAGGCCATTCCGACCTCCCTCTACCTGCCGGCGGGCGAGGTGGATCGCCTCCGCGCAGTGGCGGAGCGCCTTCTCCTGTCATCGGAGCCCTTCCGGAAAATGGTGAGGGACACGGGAGGCCGCCTGCCGGGAGAGGCACCCGCCGCGCCGGGAAATGATCCGGCCGGAAAACCGGATGACGCCGCTCCCGCCGATCCGAAGCCGCCGCCGGCTGCCGGACCGGTCGAAAAGGGAACATGACCCCCTCCCGATCCGTTGATCAGGCACGCTCTCCGGCCTTCCGGAGCAGGAGCAGCCAGTCCTCGTTCACCATCTCCTGGATCTCGTCCAGATCCTGGTCCGTCAGGTGCCGGAACCGCCCCTGGAGCTTGAAGTATTCCCGGACCAGGTATTCCCTCGGCTTGTAGTTGATGGTGTACCGGACGCCGTCCTCCACCTCGTAGAGGGGGAAGATGTTCGTCTGGACTGCCATGCGGGCGATCTTGATGGACATCTCGGAGGGAATCCGCCAGCCCGTGGGACAGCTCGCATAGATGTGAAGGAACCGGGAGCCCTTGATGGACTTGGCCTTCCGGGCCTTCCGGACCAGGTCCTCCGGAAAGGCGATGTTCGCCGTCGCCGCGTAGGGAATCCGGTGCGCCACCAGGGCCTCCACGATATTCTTCTTCCGGAGACGCTTCCAGTCCGTTCCGGGGGTGGTTGTCGTCCAGGCTCCGTAGGGGGTCGAGGAACTCCGTTGAATCCCCGTGTTCATGTAGGCTTCGTTGTCGTAGCAGACGTAGATGAAGTTCTCGTTCCGCTCCACGGCGCCGCTCAGGGCCTGGAAGCCGATGTCGAAGGTCCCCCCGTCGCCGGCCCAGGTGATGACGGTCGTGTCCGTGTCTCCCAGCATGTCCAGGGCGGCCCGTACACCGCTGGCGGTCGCGCCCCCCGTCTCGAAGGCCGAGTGGATGACGGGAATCTTCAGGGTGGACTGGGGATAGGGTCCGGCGATGACGGACCAGCAGCAGGCGGGCAGGACCATGACGGTCTTCTCCCCCAGGGCCTTCAGGAAAAACCGCATGGCAATGGTGGCCCCGCACCCCGGGCAGCCGACGTGGCCCGAGCACATCAGTTCCTGATCAAGGACGTCCAATTGCATATGCGGCCTCCGTGAGCCCGATCCAGATGCTCTCCGCCGGCGGTACCGCGGCGGTTTTTGTCTGTTCAATCATCGACGCCAGCACCGCCGTCGTGATGTCACGGCCTCCCAGGCCGGCGATGAACCC
>CAYNEJ010000170.1:0-5854 GCA_964396205.1 uncultured Syntrophaceae bacterium | reverse complement strand
TGGAGCATCGGGCCGCCTGGCTCTATCTCCTGCTGGACGAGGCGGAGAAGCGCGGCATCGACACCGGGGATTTTGCCGATGCGGCGATTCTGCGCTGCGGGTGTTTTCAGGGTGAGCGGCTCGTTGCCGAAGCAGGCGGCAATAGCCTGAAAGGACTCAAGAGAACGCTTTTCACGCTGCCGGCGAGAATGGTTTTTGAGATGAAGATCCTGGCCTGCACGGACGACCGTCTGGACATAGACTTTCACCACTGTCCGCTCGTGGCGGCCTGGCAGTCCCTCGGCGTCCCGGATGACCGGATCGCGAGGCTCTGCGATATCGCCATGCAGGGGGACCGGGGCATCGCCCGCTCTTTCGGCTGCGAGCTGGAGCTGGGGGAGACCATCGCCGGGGGGTATGAAAAGTGTGAAATCCGGTTCCGGAGGATGAAATGATCGTGGATGCTGCCCGTCCCGCCCGTCTTTCGTCCGCCCTGATTCCCGCGCGATGGATCACATCATGATGCGCAAGGCGGTGCTCCTTCTCCTGCTGGCGGTTTTCCTGGGTGGCGGTGCTCATGCCCAGCCGCCTTTCGTGCGGGAGACGAACACCCCGATTGCCTTGCACTATGCGAAGATACTGAATGATTACATGATATTTATCGAACCCAGGCTCGGGGCGAAAGAAGATCTGGTGAAGATATCCAGGGAGTATTTCGATCGACTTGGGTACAGGCTGATCCTGGTCACGGTCCACTCGACCGTCAAACCGAAGGTTTCGAAATCATGGAAAATACCGGGTTCAAAGCTGGCCGTGCTGCCACGCATGACCTGTTACACGGGCGCTGCCGGGCCGACCGTTGAGCTGCACGACCAGGGCGACGACTATGTCCGCATTCAGAATTTCGCGGACGGGACGTCAAGCGGTCCGGGAGTGTATGTGGCGGTTGGAATCACGCATCGGTGGGAGTAGCATGTCCATCCGGCAATACCGGGATCGCGGGCGGTGAAGCCGGCAGAGATTGAATCCAAGAGGGGAGTGGTCATGAAGAAATATGTAATGGTGATCGGCATTGCCATCCTGATCCTGGTCCTGCTTTTCGGCTGGTGGATCATGAGCCGCCCCGGGCGCGGGACGACCGGGTCGGTGAGCACCCAGTTCCGCTGGATCGGCCCCAATGACAAGATCGTGGTGGACGGTTTCGACGACCCCAAGGTCGAGGGTGTGACCTGCCACATCGCCCGGGCCCAGACCGGCGGCGTCAAAGGGGCCCTGGGCGTGGCGGAGGACACGAGCGACGCCAGCATCGCCTGCCGCCAGGTCGGGCCGATCCGGTTCACGGGTGAGGTCAAGGACGGCGAGCGCGTTTTTGACGAGCAGCGCAGCCTCGTTTTCAAATCGCTGCAGGTCGTCCGCTTCTACGATCGGAAACGCAATGTCCTGGTCTATGTGTCCTACAGCGACCGGGTCATCTCCGGCAGCCCGAAGAACAGCATCAGCACGGTGCCCATCATGGGGTGGACGGCGCCCTGATTTCGGATGACGGGAATGACGAACAGGAACAAAGCGGATTTCAACTCCGATTCGTTTTTCATTTCCGTCCGGCGGGGATTCGACAAAAGGGATTGACAGAATCCTCTTTGCGATTCAACGTTCAGGAACGCGTCTCTCCGCGAGGCGTACCGGGTTTCCAGTCAGCGAATGCCCAATTCAACTCCAAACACGACGGGAGGTAGACGATGAAAAGAACGGGAATCATCTTTTTCTTGCTTTCCATGGCCCTGGCACTTGCCGGTTGCGCGACGATGAGCGACATTTCGAGCTCCGTCTCCACGACGGTCACATCCATAACCTCGAACGTGGACCCGAATCTCGTGGCCAAGGTCCCGGCGGACAAACGCGGAGATTTCCCCAAGGCGGAGTTTGCGGTCCGGGTCGCCGGCGAAAAGCTCAAACTGGCGGAGATGAAAACCGAGCTGGCGGCAAAGCAGAAAAAGCAGGCCGACTATGAAGAGGACCTGGTGGAAATCGGCCTGAAGGATGCAAATCTTGATTACGACATTGTGAAGATGACGGCCGTTGACGCGGCGGGCCTGGGCAAGAAGGAAGACAACATCAAGGCGATGACGAAGCTGAAGCTGAAGAAGGTCGACCTGGAGGGAGACCGGATCAAGGGAGAGGGGAATATCACAACCGTCAAGCAGCAGATGAAAGACCTGGCCGCCAGGATCAAGGCCCAGGAAGAACAGGTCGAGGGTCTGACGGCCGGGAAGGCGAAGCCGGAAAAGGAAGCGGGCGCCGCGGCGGAAAAACCGAAAGCGACAGAGGAGAAACCCAAGGGCGACAAGGCGGCGGCCCCGGTCCCTGCAACGCCCCCGGCTCCCGCGGAAAAGGCAAAGTAGGCGCGAACAGGGGGCTGACCCCTTTCTTCGAGGTGAATCCGATGAAGCACTCCGTGGGCGCTCTTCTGCTTGCCTTTGCCGTCCTGTGTCCGGGAATGCTGGACGCTGCCGGGAACAGCGGCGGCAAGGCCCTGACAAATGGGCAGAAAATCATGATCTGCCAGGTCATGTGGCAGGGCGGAAATGTCGTTGGCAAGCTGACGATCAACGGTTTCACAATCAGCGAATTCAAGGGGGGACCCGTCACCGGCACCGCCGGCGTGAACATCTGGCTGGTCGGGAACAACGAGATCAAGGCCGTGCTCAGCAAAAAGGACCCGAAAGCCCCGGCCGGCTTCTCCCTTGGGGTCTCCAGGCTGGCCATGGGCGACATGGCCGGCACCGGCGACCGGGGAAACCTGATCAACGTCGAACTGACCGATGCCGACCTGTCGGGCCGGTCGCCAAGGGTGATAACCAGAACGTTCAAGACCAGCCTGGACTTCAGCGGACACCTGCTGTCGGCGGGGCCGTCGCGGTTCACCGAAAAGGCGGTCCTGGAATATGCGGTCCGGCTCCATGGTCTTTTTCAGAAGAAAGACTCCGGATCGATTCTCCAGGCGATGGCGGTCAAAGTGGAGGATTACGCCCTGGCCTACGGCCAGCCGGCATCAAACATGAAGGAATCATTGACCTCCCTGCTGAAAGAGGACATTTTCAGAAGCAGGCTGGCCAGGGTCGATCCGAAGAAGCTGAAGGCGGAGAAGGTGAACGGTCTCTGGCATATCCGCGAAGGAAACGAGGAGTTGATCCGGAGCAGGTCCCCCGACGGCTCCTCGTCGGAGTTGCCGATCTTTGTCGGCGACATCGACGGCAGACTGATGGTTGTCCGATAGGGAATCGCACGGAATGCCGTTTCGCCGGAGGCCGTGAGGACCGGCGGCTATCCCGCGAGTTCCGGACGGAACGGCTGCCGCAGTCTCTCCACCTGTTTTCCGCAAGCAAGCATTCTCCCGGATGGCATTCCCGGCTGTCCCCGAAAGGCGGCCGCCGCAATCATCATCAATATCAATTGGAGGGGATCCTGAAATGAAAAGAGTATTGCTGTTTCTGCTGACCAACATCGCCGTGATCGTCGTCCTGAGCATCGTCTTGAGACTGCTGGGCGTCGACCGCATTCTGGACGAACAGGGCGTCGGTCTGAATTACTGGAATCTGCTGGTTTTCGCCGCCGTCTTCGGTTTTGGCGGATCACTCATCTCGCTGGCCATGTCGAAATGGATCGCAATTCGGGCCACCGGGGCGCAGGTGATTGCCCAGCCAAGAAGCGAGACGGAAATGTGGCTGGTGGATACCGTGAAAAAGCAGGCCACCATGGCCGGCATCGGGCTCCCGGCAGTGGCTGTCTTTGAGTCCGATGCGCCCAATGCATTCGCGACCGGCATGAACAGGAACAAGGCCCTGGTGGCTGTGAGCTCCGGGCTGCTGCGGAATATGAACCGGGCGGAAGTCGAGGCGGTGCTGGGGCACGAGATGAGTCACGTGGCCAACGGCGACATGATCACGCTCACCCTGATCCAGGGTGTCGTGAACACCTTTGTGATCTTCATTTCCCGCGCGGTCGGACACTTCGTGGACCGTGTGATCCTGAAGAACGAGGAAGGTCACGGCCTCGGGTTTTTCATCACCACGATCGTCGCCCAGATCGTCTTCGGCATCCTGGCGAGCGTCATCGTTTTATGGTTCAGCCGCCAGCGGGAATACCGGGCGGATGCCGGCGGCGCGCGCCTGGCCGGCACCGGGAGCATGATCGCCGCCCTGGAAAAACTGAAGAGCGGCGTTCAGGAACCTCTGCCCGACCAGATGTCCGCCTTCGGAATCGCCGGCAAGCCGTCAAGGCATGGCCTGAAATTGCTGTTCATGAGCCATCCTCCGCTGGATGACCGGATTGAGGCACTGAAGCGCTCGTCCGGCGTGTAAGCCGGAGACGGGAGACCGCGTTTTCACGGTTGCCCGTCCTGTCCGCTTTTTCCGGCCAATCACCCGGCAACGGCAAAAAAGCGGATCCACAGAAAGCCCTATATCCTGGAAAGGATCGGCTCTGCGATTCGCGACGAGTTGAACCGGAAACCGGATCGGGGGGACAGGCCCCCGGGTTTCGGGCGCGATCCGTCCGGGATGGAGGACAAGACTTGAGGGATCAGGACCGGACATGGGAAGAGCTTCTCGAGGAGCTTTCACTCCTTCGGAAAAGGCTTGCCGACAGGGGAGATGTGCAGGCCGGTCCTCCCTCCACGGAAGACAGGACGAACGGCGCCGCCTTCTACCGGCACATGCTGGATCACATCGATGAGGGCATCCTGGTGACGGACCGGGACGACCGGATCGTCTTCGTCAACGACCCCATGGCGGGAATCGCGGGCGTCCTGAAAGAAAAGATTCATGGGGTCCGGATCCTCGATGATTTTCCGGAAGAGACCCTGATGCATTTCGGGCCCCTTTACCGGAAAGCCCGGGACACCCTCCAGCCCGTTTCTTTTGACGGCATCCCGGTCGTCACCCCCGCCGGCAGGACGACATACCAGTCCGGGAGCCTGATTCCCCAGGTGATGGACGGCCGGTACGACGGCATGATCTGCACGATCCACGACGTCACCGACCGCCGGCGGGCCGAGGAGGCCCTCCGGGAAAGCGAGCACAGGTTCAAGCTCATCACGGAGAAAATGACGGACATTGTGTGGATCGCCGACATGAACCTGCGGACTGTTTATGTCACGCCCTCCGTTGAGAAAGTGCTGGGATTCACCCCGGAGGAGCGCATGGACCAGTCCATCGAGGAGCAGTTCACACCGGACTCCCTGGCCTTTGGACTGGAGGCCATGGCCCGGGAACTCGCCCTGGAAGAGCAGGGCCGGGGAGATCCCGACAGGACGGCGACCCTTGTCCTGGAATACCGCCACAAGGACGGCACGACCCGCTGGATGGAGACGGTCATGAGCGGATTCCGCGACGAACGGGGTGTCCTGATCGGGATCCACGGCGTTTCCAGGGACGTCACCGAAAACCGGTGGGCCCAGGAGGCGCTCCGCCGGAGCGAGGAGTATTTCCATGCGATCACCGAGAACGCCTCCGACATCCTGTTCATCACGGATGAGCAGGGAACCATCACCTACGTGACGCCCTCCGTCGAGCGCATCGTCGGCTACCGGCCGGAGGAGTTGCTCGGAACGAGCGCCTACGACCTGTTTGTCCCGGAGGATCTGCCCCGTGCCCTGGAGGATTACGCGAAGGCCCTGCAGACGAGGGGAGTTGCCATTCCCAACCGCTTCCGTATCCGGGACAGGAGCGGCGCCGAGCGGGTCATGGAGGGCGTCGGGATCAATCTCCTGGACAATCCCGCCATCGCTGGCTTCGTGATGAACGTCCGCGACGTCACCGACCAGCGGCGCGCCGAGGAGACCCTGCGGGCGACGGAAGAGCGGTTCCGGCTGATC
>CAYNEJ010000169.1:0-5935 GCA_964396205.1 uncultured Syntrophaceae bacterium | reverse complement strand
CTCGATGTCACCGCCGGCGGCGTCGCAATGACGTCGGAATCGTCGGCCGTCATCCGCTCCCTGGCGATCGGCGTGTCCGGATCCGGCGGGGTGGCCGTCCAGGTGACGGCCATGGGGAACGCCATCGCCAACACGGTGAAGGCGAGGATCACCGGCTCCACGGTGAACGCCGCGGGCGACGTCTCGCTCCTGGCGCAGGACATCGCGCCCAGCCTGATCCCGACGTGGATCGTACCCGCCGATCAGTCGGCCACGCTGAACGAAAACCTGGACGGCTCGCCCGTCGACCTCACCGGGAACATCCTGGCGGTGATGGTCAGCGTGGCCGGGACCGGCGGCGTCGCCGTCAACGGCGCCCTCTCGGGGAACGTGATCAACAATGCCGTCCTGACGGAGATCGACGGCTCCACCGTCCACACGGCCGGCGGGGCGGACACGGTCGAGACGTTCAACCCGGACGGTACGGTCAGCACCGCCAATGACACGATCGACCTGGGGGCCGGTCACGGCCTGCAGACCGGCGACGCGGTGGTCTACGACAGCGGCGTGGGGACGGCCATCGGCGGCCTCACGGACGGCGCGACCTATTTCGTCATCGAGGTCGCCGGCGACGCGAACAAGGTGAAACTGGCCGCCAGCGCGGCCGATGCATACGACGGTGTTGCCATCGACCTCCAGGCGGGGGCGACGCTGGCGGCCCACAGCCTGACCCGGGAAAACAACAGCGTGTTCCTGAACGCCCGGTCGAAGGCGGGAATCGCCGCGCTGACCGTGGGCGTGGCCGGTTCCGGCGCCGTGGCGGTGAACGCCACGGGCTTCGGGAACGTCATCACGAACAGCGTCACGTCCACCATCAAGGGCGCCTCCCACGTCCACGCCGGAGGACTGGCGGACCTGACGGCCACGGACACCTCGCTGGTTCGCTCCCTGGCCGTGAGCATCGCCGGCTCGGCGGTCGGCGTCGGCGCCCTCATCGGGGCGAACGTGATCACCAACACCGTGGGCAGCGAGATCACCGGCTCCACCGTCATCACCGGGGCCATCCTCAACCTGCACGCCGAGTCCGATGCGGGCATCCTCGGCTTCACCGGCGGCGTCGGGGCCGGCGGCGTCGGCGTGATCCTGTCGCTCTCGGCGAACGTCATCACCACCACGACCAAGGCGTACATCAGCGCCGCATCGGACGTGGACGCCACCGGCACGGTGAGCCTCCTGGCGAAGAACACCTCCAGCATCGACGCCCTGGCCATCGGCGTCGCCGCCGGCGGGGCGGCGATCGGCGTGGCCCTGGCGGCCAACGTCATCACCAACACGATCGATGCGGCCATCAGCGGCTCCGCCGTGGATGTCACCGCCGGCGGGCTGAACGTCACGGCCGAGTCGTCGGCCATCATCCGGGCCCTGGCCATGGGCGTGTCCGCGGGCGGATTCGCCGTCAACGTCTCGGTCCTGGGGAATGTGATTGTCAACACCGTCACCGCCAGGATCACCGGCTCCACCGTCTACGCCTACGACGACGTCAGCCTGACGGCGCGGGACATCGCACCAAGCATCATCCCCGACTGGATCGTGCCGTCGGACGACCAGGACGACCTCGACGGCTTCCTGGCCGACTCTCCGGCGGACCTGACCAACGCCAACATCCTGGCGGTCCTGGTCGGTGTGGCCGGCGCCGGCAGCACGGCCGTCAACGTGTCCCTCTCGGGGAACAGCATCACCAACACGATCGCCGCGGACATCGTCGGCTCGACGGTCCGTTCCGGCGTGAGCGTCGCCGGGGCCACGACCCATGCCGGGTCCGACGTGTCGCTGAGCGCCCTGTCGGGATCGCGCATCCTTGCCATCACCGCGGGCGTCGGCGCCTCCGGCGACGTGGCCGTGAATTTCACCGGCTTCGGGAACCTGATCGGCGTCGGAAACCCGAGCCCCGACGTCGAGGCGGCCATCAAGGGCGGATCCTACGTCCGCACGAGCGGTGCCGTGAACCTGAGCGCCCTCGACGAATCCAGCATCATCACCGTCGGGCTCAGCATCGCCGTCTCCGGCGGTGTGGCCGTCAGCGGAGTCGTCGGGTACAACCGGATCGAGAACAGCCTGCTGTCTCAGGTCGCCGGCTCCACGGTCATCGCCGGGACGAGCCTGGCGCTGACCGCCCAGTCCGACGCCTACATCTTCAGCTTCGTCGGCGGGGTGTCCGGCTCGGGCATCGTGGCCGCGCAGCTTTCCGTAACGGTCAACGACATCGACAACGACGTCGAGGCCTCCATCGTCAACACCGGGGCCACCCGCTCGACCGTGAATGCCGGGCAGAACGTGTCCCTCACGGCCCGGGACGCCTCCACCATCGACTCGATGGCGATCGGCCTCGCCGCATCCGGCATCGTGGGCGCCGGGGGAGCGCTGTCCAAGAACTTCATCGGCAACGCCGTCGCGACGTCCATCACGTCGTCGGACGTCACGGCCGGCTTGAATGTCTACCTGACCTCGGAGACGATCGCCGTCATCCGCTCCTTCGCGGCGGGACTCGCCGGCGGCGGGGCCGGTGCCCTCCAGGCTTCGATCACCCTGAACGAGCTTCGGAACTCCACCACCGCCGTGATCACCGGGTCCACCGTGACGGCGGGCTACACCATCCAGGTCTCCGCGTCGGACAAGGCGCCCGCCTCGGTCCCGGACTACACGACGAGCATGCTGATTCCCAAGGACGTGATCGCCGACATTCTGGATCTCGTGTCCGACACGGGGGTCTCCAAGACCGCGAACATCCTCTCCTTCGCCGGCAGCATCGGCGGGGCGGGCCTGGTGGCGGGCAGCGCGGCGGCCTCGGACAACGACATCGAGAACACCATTGAGGCCAGGATCACGAACTCCACGGTGACGTCCACCTACTCGGACGTGGTCGTCATGGCCGAGTCGAGCGCCAAGATCGTCTCCCTGGCGGCGGGCATCGGTGCAGCGGGAATCGCCGCCCTGAGCGCCTCCGTGACGACGAACGACATCGCCAACACGACCACCGCCGCCATCACCGGGACATCGACCGTCTCGGCGGGGGACGACGTGCATGTCGAGGCCACAAGCGGCGCCACGATCGACTCCGCGGCCATGACCCTCTCCGGCGCCCTCGTTGCGGCCCTCGGAGCGTCCGTGGTCACGAACACCGCCGGTAACACCACGAAGGCCTACGTGGACGGCACATCGGCCGCCCAGAAGGCGAGGATCACGAAGGCCGACCAGATCTCCATCAGCGCCTCCTCCACGACCGCCCTCAACGGCGTCAGCCTGGGGGCCAGCATCGGGATGGTGGCGGCGGGCGCCATGGTTTCCCGGTCCACCGTGGACGGAACCACCTGGGCCTACGTCGGGGACTACACGGAGATCGGCCAGCAGGCGGGCAGCAGCGTCGGCTCCCTCAGCATCGCCGCGACATCGACCGATTCCGCCATCACGAAGGCCTACGCCGTCTCGGCGGGCATCGGGGCCGGGACGGGCAACGACGCCAAGTCGACCATCACGCCCGACACCAGGGCTTCCATCGGCAACACCTCCCTCCGCGTGACCGGGGCCGTGGACGTGGCCGCTCGGGCCAGCGTCAGCGCCTATGCCGAGACCTACGGCGTCAGCGCCGGAGCCCTGTCCGTGGGCGTGTCCCTGGCGGAGGCCACCGTGTCCCCCGAGGTCAAGGCCTACGTGGGAGGGAGCGGCTCCACCATCCGCGCCGGCAGCCTGTATGTTTCCGCGACGGAGACCTACCCCACGAGCGGCTATGCCGCCAAGACCTACGCGACCGGCTCCTCCGGCGGCCTCATCGGGATCAACGCCACGGAGAGCACCGCCTCGAACACGGGAACCGTCTCGAGCTACGTGGCTGACGGAACCACGCTGGTCGTTGCGGACTCCATCGCCATCCAGGCGGCGGGCGACAGCAAGCAGTACGCCTCCTCCGACAGCAACACCTACGGTCTGATCGCCGCGGGCGGCAACGTGTCCGACGCCGTCTCGAACGTGATGACGAGCGCCTACCTGGGCAACGGCGTCACCGTCAGCTCCGGCACCGCCATCGGCGGCCTGACCGACGGCGGGACGTATTATGTGATCGTCGACGGCAAGCGGCCCTTCACGCCCACGACGGCCATCAGCGACAGCTGGATCAATCTGGGCTCGGGCCACGGACTCCAGACGGGCGACACGGTCGTCTACCGCACCGGCGGCTCGACGAACACCGCCGTCGGCGGGCTCACGGCGGGCCAGGAGTACTATGTCGAGGTCAGCACGAGCAATCCTTCTCTGGTCCGGCTCTACACCCTGGTCGTGGATGTCGGGACCGGCAACCTCGTCAAGGGCACCCTGGTGACCCTCGACGCCTCCGTCGCCACCGGCACCGGCCACCGCCTGGACATCGTCAACCCCCGGCTGATCAAGCTGGCCTCCTCCTTCTCGAACGCAACGGCGGACACGCCGGTGGCCATCGACCTCTCCGCGCCGGCCGTGGCGGGGTCCGAGAACACCGTCACGCCGGTCTCCAGCGCCGGCACGGCGACGGCCATCGCGTTCTCCCCGGAGACGGACCTCAACGTCACAAAAAACACGATCGACGTCGGCACGGACAGCGGCCTCTACTCGGGCAAGGCGGTGGTCTACAGCAAGGGGGCGGGCCCCACGCTGACCATCACGGCCACCGGCGATGACTACAACTTCGCGAAGTCCGAGGCCGGAAGCGGCGGCCTCGTGGCCGGCTCGGGCGCCGAATCGAACGTCACCGCCACGAGCTCCACCAGCGCGGCCGTCGCCGACGACACGAACACCTCCGACGCGGTCCGGACCACGCTGGACGTGTCGAGCCTGTCCATCCGGGCGCAGCACACCGCCCGCTTCGACAGCCAGACGAACACGATCCAGGCCTCCGCCGTCGGCTTCAGCGGCTCCTGGGCCACCAACGTCGTGACCTCCACGGTGGACGCCAAGATCGGCGACAACGCCCTGGTCACGACCCAGGACCTCACCGTCGACGCGATCAACACGACGCGGAAGAACCTGCTGGGGGCCGACGAGTACAACGTCGAGGCGGGCTCCGGCGGCGTCCTGCAGGGCAACGCCGCGGAGAGCGAGACGGACATCGCCAACCGGACCTACGCCAGCGTGGGTGCCGGCGCCGACATCACGGTGACGGGGGACGTCTACAACCCCGGCGATTTCCGCCTGACCACCTACAACGACGTTGAGGGGTACGACGACGTCCGGCTGGACTCCGGCGGCCTGATCGTCGGCTCCGGGGCGACCTCGGCGATCCGGGCCGATGTCAACGACGGCATCGTGACCATCGAGGACGGGGCCACCATCGACACGGTGGGTGAAGTCAACCTCGAGTCCCGGACCCGCGGCGTGCTGAAGGTGGAGCCCCAGGTCCACACCTACGGCCTCGCCTCAGCGGCCGTCGTGGACGGCATGGCCCGCATTCACAGCAACAACCAGGTCTCCGTCGGCGCCAACGTCGACATCCTGGCCATGGGGGACATCAATCTCCTGGCGGGACGGGACCATTACGGCGTCCTGAACTACTTCTACGTGACCTCCCACGGGGACGAGCTGAACGCGTCGGCCATTCCCATCAGCGACCTCCAGTCCCACGGAGAGATCATCCAGACCCTGGGCGTCTCCGTCGGCACGGGTTCGTCGCTGCGCACCGCCCGGGACGCGAATCTCCTCATGGACGAGACCGGCACCGCCCAGATCTGGGCGTACGGCAGCGGCAAGAACTGGATGACCGCCCTGGCCAGCGGCATCGACGCCATGTGCGGCTCCGACGGCATCTCCGAGGAGATGAAGGGTGGAACGTCCACCCTCGAGGCCCACAGCACCGCCACCGTCAACGGCACCATCGAGGTCGGCATCATGAAGGACCTCGCACTGGTCATCGGCCTGGACGGGACCGCATCGG
>CAYNEJ010000168.1:3805-5946 GCA_964396205.1 uncultured Syntrophaceae bacterium | reverse complement strand
CCGACATGGCGGTCCGGCACCCCGAGATCCGGGAGCTGGACATCAACCCCCTGCTGGTCCATGGGGAAAAAGAGGGAGCGACGGTCGCCGACTGCCGCATCATCCTCGATGCAAAGACGGGAGGGACGGGGTAGAAGGGAACATCTCGTCCCGATGCGGAGGGGATGGAAGACTGTTGCAGAAGTTTGAAAAACGGCACGGGAGTGGAAGGAATCCCCCGGCTGAAATGCCTTCCTCCTATGTCACTTTTTTACGGAAAATAACTGTTCGGGAAGATCCTGACTTTTACACCTAATAATATCCTAGCAACGGATTATTCCCCAGCCAACTCCCCCCTTGACCTTTCCTCTCTCTGCGGTACCCTAAAGACGCCTAAACTTTTGGTCTGGTAAATCACCCGTCAGTGGCTTTTTTGTCGGCGCCATGACGCAAAATTGCCATTGCATGCCGTTACCCGTGAGGGCTGGGAGGCTTGTTACTGAATCTAAGCACATCCAACAGCTTTTTTCGTTTAAGGGGGTTCAGCATGGACGGACAGAGTCAACAGCAGTTGGAAGTGTCGCAGGACCAGTCATTGATGACGGTAGAGATAAAGCTGTCACCAGCTGAGGGAATCATCGGGAGAAACGGAAAGCCTGCCCAGGGCAGAAAGGAATTGATCGATCAGAAATCCCGGCCGCTATTCTTCACAGCGATGATGCTAGGCGCTGCAGGGTGAAATCTCGGGATTGTATAGGCAGACGTTGACTTTGAAAGGAAACGGATTCATATAAGACGCACGCTGGAGCATTGAGAGGTGCGGAGAGCACCCGGATTCGCTTCCATGGCCCGTTTTCCGGTCGATGGCGGCAGGCAAGAAAAAGGGGTTCCGGCATGACCCGTAACCCCTTGACGTTCATGGTAGGCGGTACTGGATTTGAACCAGTGACTTCTACCGTGTGAAGGTAGCACTCTCCCACTGAGTTAACCGCCCGTGAGGGCGTTGTATGTAATCCAAGGAGGTTCTTTTTTCAAGGAAAAAAAACGGAGGAGACGATGCATCCACTGTCGCGGCTGTTTTACCCGGAGCGAGTCCTGATCTACGGAGTCTCCGACTCACCCAGCAACCTGGCCAAGTTCACGGCGCTGAACCTCGAAACCTTCCGCTTCCCCGGGCGGATGGAACTGGTCGGCAAGGAAGGAGGATCGTACCTCGGCCGGCCGATCCACGGGAGCATCGAGGAGATCGACGGCTCCCCCGACCTGGCGGTGCTCCTGATCCCGGCGCGATCGGTTCTCCAGGTCCTGGAGGACTGCGGACGGAAGGGCGTCTCCTTCGCCGTCGTCCAGGCCGCCGGGTTCAGCGAATACGACGAGGAGAAGAGCGATCTGGAAGACCGGATCCGGGAGGTTCTGCGCCGCTACGGGATGCGCCTGATGGGCCCCAACTGCATCGGCACGGTCAACCTGGACAACGGCCTCCTCCTGCCCTTCTTCCCGGTCGAGCCCGAGGCCGTCATGAAAGGGCCCGCCTCCGTCATCGCCCAGAGCGGCGGCGTCGTGATGGACAGCATCCGCCTGCTGACGCTGGAGAACATCGGCCTGAACAAGGTCCTCAGCATCGGCAACAAGCTGGACCTGAACGAGTGCGATTACCTCTCCTTCTTTCTGGACGACCCGGAGACCCGCATGATCGGCCTCTACCTGGAGCACGTCTCCGACGGCCGCCGCCTCCTGGAGATCGCCCGGACCGCCCGGAAGCCCATCGTCGTCCTCAAGGCCAACCGGACGCCGGCCAGCCGCGAGATCGCCAAATTCCACACGACCGCGCTGGCGGGGGACGACGACGTCGCCGAGGCCGCCTTCCGGCAGGCGGGGATGCACCGGGTGGAGACCCTGGGCGAGATGATGGAGGTTTTCAAGGCCTTTCTCCTGCCTCCCATGGCGGGCGACCGCATCGGCGTCCTCTGCCGCTCCGGCGGCCAGGGCGTGGTCCTGGCCGACGCGGTCCACCGCGCCGGATTCCGCTTGGCCCAATACTCCGATGCGGTGTACGACGCGATCCGCCGGGAAACCCGGGCGGGGGTCATCCGGATGACGAACCCCCTGGACCTGGGAGACGTCTTCGATACGCGCTTTTATATCCAGGTGCTCGAAAAGGC
>CAYNEJ010000168.1:0-3795 GCA_964396205.1 uncultured Syntrophaceae bacterium | reverse complement strand
GATGGCGTGGTCTTCGGCCTGACCTACCTGCACAGCGCGCACATCCCCGAGACGCAGGCGCTCATCCGCTTCGCCCTGGAGCTGCAGGAGCGCTACAACAAGCCCGTGGTCATCTACGTGATCGCCAGCCGGAAATTTCACTTTACCCTGAAGCAGACCTGCAGCCTCCCGCTCTTCTCGGACGCCCGGCAGGCCCTCTCGGCCCTGGCGGTCTCCCGCCGCGATCACCTGCGCCGGCAGGAGATCGACCGCCAGCCGCGGGAAACCGTTTTCTTCAGCGTTCCCTCCCTTCCGGCGGAAGGCCCGGATCGCTTCCTGCCCCCGGAGGAGGCCTTCCCGCTCCTGGCTTCCTGCGGAATCCCCCACCCGCCGTTCGCCGTTTCCACAAATCGCCGGGAGATCGTGGCGGCGGCGCGGAGCATGGGCTATCCCGTCGCCCTGAAGACGGCCGACCCGGATGTGCTCCACAAGACCGAGACCGGCGGGGTGCGGCTGAACCTGGAGGATGAGCGGACCTTGGAAGAGGCCCTGGATGGGATGGCCGGTCCCTGGCTGGTGCAGAAAATGGTGCCGCCGGGCCGGGAGGTCATCGTGGGAGGCAGGCAGGACCGGGAATTCGGCCCGCTGGTCGTCTTCGGCCTCGGCGGAATCCTGACGGAGGTCCTGCGGGACGTGGCCCTGCGGGTGGCGCCGCTGACGGAAGAGGAGGCGGGGCTCCTGATCGGGGAGACCCGGGGGGCGGCCCTGCTGAAGGGATTCCGGGGGGAGCCACCGGCGGACCTGGATGCCCTGCGGAAGCTGATCGCCGCGGTCTCCCGCCTCCTGGCGGATCACCCGGAGATCCGGAACCTGGACATGAACCCGGTCCTGGTTTACGGGGAGGGCCGGGGATGCTGCGCCGTGGACGTGAAGATCCAGGCGTCCCCGACACGGACGCCTCAGGCCGTCAAATCGCCGTAGAACTCGATGCGCCGGTCGTCCAGGAGCACATTGTGGGCGTTCAGGCGCTTGTCCCGGACGGCGGCCACGTCGATCGGAGCGGTCCCGATCTCTTCCTCGCCGGCTCCGGCCCGATAGAGGAGATTGGCCTGGGGGCCCGTGATCTGGCTGCGGCCCGTGTAGAGGCAGAACTTCCCGCCCCGCTTCTCCGAGCCGACGCGGTTCGCCGTCACGGCGTAGAGCCGGTTTTCCAGGCAGCGGGTGATCATGGCGTCCTGGCAGAAGGGCATGACGAGGTTGGCGCAGTGGGCGACCACGTCGGCCCCCTTCAGGGCCAGGATGCGCATGGACTCGGGGAAGAACCAGTCGAAGCAGATCATGATCCCGACCCGGCAGGAGCCGATGTCGTAAACCGTGAAGGGCAGGTCGCCCGGGTCGAACCAGAGCTTCTCCTCGTGGAAGAGGTGGATCTTTCGGTAGGTCTCCACGGAGCCGTTGGGAGACACCAGGACGGCCGCGTTGTAATATTTCCGCCTGCTCCGCTCAATCAGCCCCGCCACGATGTGGACGTTCCGCTCCGCGGCGACCTCCCGCAGGGCCTCCGTCGTCCTTCCCTTCGGAACCGTCTCGGACAGCTCCCGGACCTCCTCGCGGGACGTGAAGAGGTATCCCGTGTTGAACAGCTCCGGAAGGACGATCAGGTCCGCGTCGCAGCGGCGGATCATCTTCACGGCCCGCTCGACGTTCCCCTCAACGTGGCCGAAAATCGGCCTGGTCTGAACAAACCCGACTTTCACGATTCGATTCCTCCCGAGCTTCCATGAATTGCCGCCGGCCTGCAGCCCCTGACGACAGGAGCGATATAACACAGGGGCCGCCGGGACAAAACAGAAAAGCCGCGGCACGAGGCCACGGCTTCTCCTATAAGACCATCGGTCGCGTCCCCTTCACGCGAAGGGGACGCTCCGTTGGAAACACGATGGTTGACGGTTACAGCATCTCGTAGATCGCGGCCGCGCCCATGCCGCCGCCGATGCACATGGAGACGATGCCTTTCTTGGCATTCCGGCGCTTCATCTCGTGGAGCAGCTGGGCCGTCAGCTTGCCGCCCGTCGCTCCCAGGGGATGCCCCAGGGCGATGGCGCCGCCGTTGGGGTTGATGTCGCCGGCCCAGTACCGGTCCTCGATCCCGAGGAGACGGCAGCAGGCGATGGCCTGGGAGGCGAAGGCCTCGTTGAGCTCGAAGACCTCGATGTCCTTCGTGGTCAGCCCCGCCATCTTCAGGACCTTGGGGATCGCGTAGGCCGGGCCCATGCCCATCTCCTCGGCCTTGCAGCCCGCGACGGCAAAGTAACTCAGCTTGGCCAAAGGCTTCAGCCCCAGTTCCTTGGCCTTCTCGGCCGACATGAGCAGGGAGAACGCCGCGCCGTCGGTCATCTGGGAGGCGTTGGCCGCCGTGATGACACCGCCTGCCTTGAAGGGCGACTTCAGCTTGGCCATATCCTCCAGCTTCACGGGCCACCTCACGCCGTCGTCCGTGTCGAAGACGACCTTGTCGCGGATCCTCTTCCCGTTCTTGTCCCTCTTGTACTTGAAGGCCTCGATGGGAATGATCTCTTCCTTGAACTTCCCGGCCTTGATGGCCTCGTAAGCCCGGCGGTTGCTCTCCACGCCCATCTTGTCCATGTCTTCCCGGGAGACATTGTAGCTGACCGCCACGTTCTCCGCGGTGATGCCCATGGAAACATACACATTGGGCTGGCCGCCATCGAAGTTCCACTCGGGGTTCGGGCGGAAAATGCTGCCGCCCATGGGTCTCACAGCCGCCGGCGATGATTATATCGGACCAGCCGGCCCGGATCTTCGCCGTGGCGTCGGCGATGGACTGCACGCCCGAGGAGCAGAAACGGTTGATCGTCATGCCGGACACGCTGATCGGCAGTCCGGCACCGATGGCGAGCACCCGGCCGTAGTTCATGCCCTGCTCGGCCTCCGGGAAGGCGCAGCCGACGATCAGGTCGTCCACATCTTCCGGCTTCACCGCGGGCACCCGCGCCATGAGGCCCTTGATCACCTGGAAACCGATCTCGTCTCCTCTCGTTGCGGCAAGGCCGCCCCTCTTATAACGTCCACCAGGACTTCTGACCGCTTCGACAATCACAGCATCAGTCATGATATTCCTCCTTAGGATGCGCGGGCGAAGACACCCGCGTCATTGTTGAAATCGCTTCTAGTTCCGGAGCGGCTTGCCCGTGGAGAGCATGTGCATGATCCGGTCCTGGGTCCTTTTCTCGCCGCAGAGGGAGAGGAAGGCTTCCTTTTCGAGATCCAGGATTTCCTGCTCCGTAACGTACGTCCCTTCTGCACAGTCGCCGCCGGAGAGGATGTAGGCCACCTTCCGGCCGACGTGGACGTCGTAGTCCGATGCATAGTTGCCGTGGCGCATGTTGTACAGGACGCCGTTGGCCATCCCGCGGAAGTTCTCGCCCATCACGGGAATGAGGGCGGGCCGCGGCGGTTTGTAGAACATGGACAGGCCGAGAACGACCTGCTTGGCATCCCAGATCTGCTGATCACGGTTGAGGCTGATGTTCTCGGTCTTGCGGATGTACCCCAGCTCCATGGCCTCCATGGCGCTGGTGGCGACCTTGGCCGTCCCGATGTTCTCGAAGGCCTTGGCCATGTGGAACTGCAGGTTCAGGCCCGCTTCGACGACGCCGTCGGGCAGACCTTCGGTAACGCGGACCAGGATTTCCTTGCATCCGCCGCCCGCGGGGATCACGCCCACGCCGACTTCGACGAGGCCCATGTAGGTCTCGCCGCAGGGCTGGCAGCGGGCGCCGTGCATGGCGATCT
>CAYNEJ010000167.1:0-5999 GCA_964396205.1 uncultured Syntrophaceae bacterium | reverse complement strand
GGGGATATCCCAGATCAGCGCGGGCTCCCGGACGAACCCCGGGGGCTACCGGGAGGACACGAGCGAGGGATTCCGGGCGGCCCAGTTCAATCTGGGGGACACGCGGACCCTCGACGAGGTGATCCTCGACATCAGCACCCACGGGCATATCCCCAGCTTCTGCACCGCCTGCTACCGGCTGGGCCGGACGGGGGCGGATTTCATGGACCTGGCGAAACCCGGGCTGATCCGGAAGTTCTGCCGCACCAACGCCATCCTCACCTACAAGGAATACCTGGAGGACTACGCCTCGCCGGAGACGAAGACAGTGGGCGACGCCCTGATCGGCCGTCTCCTGGCGGAGACGAAAAGCGCCCGCCTGCGTGAGAATTTGACGAAGCGCCTGCGGAAGATCGAGGAAGGCCAGCGGGATCTCTATGTCTGAGTCGCCGGACCGGGTCGGCGGGCTGATCGGGGCCGCCCGCCGGGGGGAGAGCCTCTCCCGGGAAGACCTGACCCTCCTCCTCGGCCTGGAGGACGCCGGGTCCCTGGAGGCGCTCGGCGAGGCGGCCGATGCCGTCCGCCGGGAAGCCGTCGGGGACGCCGTATATCTTCGCGGCATCGTCGAGTTCTCCAATTTCTGCCGGCAGAATTGCCTCTACTGCGGCCTCCGCCGGGACAACCGGGACGTCGTGCGCTACCGGATGGACGAGGACACCGTCCTCGCCGCCGTCCGCGGGATCCGGGACCGGGGGATCGGCACGGTTGTCCTCCAGTCCGGCGAGGACCCCGCATACTCCCGCGACGATCTGTGCCGCATCATCGGCCGGATCAAGGATGAGACGGGACTGGCCGTGACGCTGTCGGTTGGGGAGTGGTCCCGGGAGGACTACCGGGCCTTTCGCGAGGCCGGTGCGGACCGTTACCTCCTCAAGCATGAAACGGCCTCGCCGGACCTCTACCGGCGGCTCCGGCCGGGATGCGTCCTGGAGAACCGCCTCCGCTGCCTGAAGGACCTCCGGGACCTGGGTTACGAGGTCGGAGCGGGAAACATGGTGGGCCTGCCCGGACAGACGCCGGAGATCCTGGCGGACGACCTGCTCCTG
Organism: uncultured Syntrophaceae bacterium; assembly: GCA_964396205.1. Lineage (GTDB taxonomy): Bacteria > Desulfobacterota > Syntrophia > Syntrophales > PHBD01 > PHBD01. Next base: position 4,914 of record CAYNEJ010000167.1, on the reverse strand, counting down.
GTCCGCTCGCTCGACGCGGACATGCTGGGAATCGGCCCCTTCATTCCGCACCCGGGAACGCCTCTCGCCGGTCTGCCGGGCGGTAACCTGGCAAGAACGCTCCGGGTCCTCGCCCTGGCGCGCCTGCTGACCCGGAATACCAACATCCCCGCCACGACGGCCGTGGGAACCCTGCAACCGGAAGGCCGAATCCGGGCGCTCCGGGCGGGGGCCAACGTCGTCATGCCAGACTTCACCCCCGAATCCCTGCGCGCCCGGTACGACATCTACCCGGGGAAGTCCACCGTGCCGGACGGCGACATTCTTCTCGCCCGCCTCAGGGAAGACCTGGCGCTGCTGGGGCGGCAGATCGGCGCGGGACCGGGCGGACGCCCCGGCCGGACGGGACCTCCCCGGGAAAGACAAATCCGTTGACGCTCCCCCCTGAAAGGGATAAAGTTCGTCTACATAGAAAACCTTACCGTCACATCCGCCGGCATCCATCCTCCGGCGGTCTCTCCCTGGCAGAAGGAAACTGCACGCTCGCCGATGGTCTTCCGTATGCCCGGGGAGACAAAACCTGACCGATTGCTGCCGCCGCCGGGGGCCGTCTCCCGCCGGCATGGATCGATACCGTCAGGTCGGAGCGCGGGGCCGAAATAGGCCCTGCCGGGACGGGCATCACTCCCCGGGAAACACGGAAGCGGCCCGGAATGCCCCGGCAAGGGGAAAATCGTTCCCCGAAATGAGCAAACCGTCATGAGGAAAACCGTCATGAAGCGCTGTTCCAGAACCGTCATTCCGATGATCTTTCTGCTCGTCTGCTTTGCGATTGCGACCGCCGGCACGGCCCGGGCCGCCTTCACCCTGGAGGACGAGCGAAAAGTGGGGCGGGAATTCTACGACAAGATGGAAAAGAGCAACGCCCTGTACAAGGAAAAGCGTATCCAGACCTACATCACAGGCTTGGGAAACAGCGTTCTTTCCCACAGCAGCAAGGCCCCCTTCGACTTCCATTTCTCCGTCTACAAGGACTCCGCCATCAATGCCTTTGCCACCCCCGGCGGATATGTCTACGTCTCCCGGGGGCTCATCGCCCTGGCGGAGAACGAGGCCCAGTTGGCCGGGGTCATGGCCCACGAAATCGCCCACGTGAACGCCCGTCACATCGCCCGGATCATCGAGAAATCCACGAAGGTGAATGTGGCCACCCTGGCGGCCATTCTCGCCGGGGCGTTCCTGGGCGGCGGGAGTGACCTGGCCGCCGGGGCCATAGCCTTTTCCCTGGCCGCGGCCACAACGCTTAATCTGCAGTACAGCCGGGAGCACGAGGAAGAGGCGGACCGCCTTGGTCTATCCTACCTGATTGCAACAGGATATGACGGCCGGGACATGGTCGAAATGATGCGCCTGATGCGGCGTTATGAATACTACTCGAGCTCCGTCCCCTCGTATTTCAAAACCCACCCGGGAACGGACGACCGGATCCGCTACCTCGACGGCATGCTCCAGACGGTTTACCGGCGACAGCAGGGTAAGGACAACCTCACGAAGCGGTTCGACAGGATCAGGATCGAGATGGCCCTGTCCAGACCGGACGCGCAGGCCAATTACGCCTATTTTCGGGATCGGGTCCGGAAGAATCCGGCTTCCCTGGACGACCGGCTCGGCCTGGCGGTCGCCCTGGAAAGAACCGGCCGCGCGGCCGAGTCCCTGGAGATCTTCCACCAGATCCTGAAGGAAGCCCCGAACGACGAGGATATCCTGAGAGAAACCGGAATCTTCTATGTAAAGACCGGACGGACGCGGGAGGCCGTCGAACCGCTGCGGAAGGCTTTGCAGCTGGACCGGGACGACAGGGAAGCCCTGCTCTACCTGGGAAGGGCCTACGGGGCGATGGAAAACTATGAAGCCGCCGTGGACCTGTACCGGCGGCTGGAAAACGATCCCCCCCCGGAAGCCGACATCCTCTACAACATGGCCATGGCCTACGGCAGAACCGGCCGCACCGGGGACTACCACTATTTTTACGGTCTGTTTCTGAAGAAAAACGGCCGAAAGGACAACGCCCTCTACCACCTCGGAGAGGCCCTGAAGCTTCTCGGGCGGGACCCGGAAAAGTCCCGGCGTGTCCAGAAGGAGATCGATTCCCTCAAGAAGGGTCAGGACGCCCCGGACTCGCCTTCCAGCTCCGCCAAAAGGTGGGGCGCTTCCCGGCGGATGTAATCCGAGTATAGCTTCTCCCGCACGAACAGAGTGAAGATATCCCCGTCGATGTGCCTATCTTTCACCATGAAGCCGACGATCTTGAGGGCTTCCGCCAGGGTCTTGCCCTTCGTGTAGGGCCGGTCCCGCGCTGTGAGGGCCTCGAAGACGTCCGCCAGGGCCAGGATGCGGGCCTGGATGGGGATCTCGCTCTCCTTGAGGCCCAGCGGGTAGCCGGTGCCGTCCAGACGCTCATGGTGAGCCGCGGCATATTCCGGCACATGCTTGAGCTTCTTCGGGAACGGCAGCTGGGAGAGCATCTTGAAGGTCACCACCGTGTGGTTGTTGATGATCTCCCGCTCCTCATCGTTCAGAGTGCCCCGGCGGATGCTGAGGTTCGCGCATTCGTCCTGTGTCAGGACCGGCAGCTCCTCGCCGTGGAGGCAATACGTCGTCTCCTTCAGGGCCTGCAGCCTCTTCACCTTGTCGTCCGGCAGGAATTCCCCACCCTGGTTCGTGGTCTCCAGGAATTTCAGGTCTTCGTCGATGGTCCTGGTGAAGTCGTCTTCATAGTCCGCATCGGGGAGGTCCTTTCCGGCGCCGTTGCCGTCCAGTCGCTGCCGGAGAACATCGATGATATGGTTCTTCTTGATGATCTCGACGCGGGCCTTCAGGAGATCGATCCGGTCGCAGATCGTCTGCAGCTTCGTGGCCTTGTCCACAACGTGCTCCGGCGTTGTGATCTTGCCGACGTCGTGGAGCCAGGCCGCGAGCCGGAGCTCCCGCATCTCGTCGGCGGTGAGGTGGTAATCGCCGTACGGCGGCTCCGTCGTTTTGTTGATCCGCTCGGCGATGTCCATGGTCAATTCGGCCACGCGCCGGATATGGCCGCCGGTATAGGGCGATTTTTCGTCGATCGCGCTGCCGATGGTCCGGATGAAGGATTCGAGGAGTTCTTCCAGGTCGCCGATCAGGCGGTTGTTGGTGATCGCCACGGCGGCCTGGGAGGCCAGGGATTCCGTCATCTCCTGGCTCTCCTTGCTGAAGGGGATCGTCTCGCCCGTCTCGCGGTCCCGGGGATTGAGGAGCTGCAGGACGCCGATGATGTCGTTCTCATGGTTCCGCATGGGGAGGACGAGCATGGACTTGGACCGGTAGCCGGTCCGTTCGTCGAATTTCTTCGTCCCCTCGAAATTGAACCCCTCGGCATGATAGACGTCGGGAATGTTCACCGCCTGGCCCGTCAAGGCAACGAATGCGGAGACGTTCGAAAAATTCTCCGAGCCGTTGGGGCAGCGGAGCGGGACGGCGGGCCAGGTGATCTTGTCCCCGGTTCCGCCCATGCGGACGTTCAGAGTTCCGGTCTGGACGATGGCGAACTGAAGCTCCGTCTCGTCGTCGGACATGATGTAGAGCGTCCCGCCGTCGGCCGTGGTGAACTCCCGGGCCTCATCGATGATCATCTCCAGAAGCTTCCCCAGGTTCCGCTCCGCCGAGAGGGCCGAGCCGATCTGGGTGAGACGGCGGATCAGGCCGAGCTGCTCCTCGGTGAAGTCCTGGACCTCCGCAACGAGACGGTTCAGCAGGCGGTTTACCTGGGGATAGGCGGTGAACTGGATATCGGGTTTCCGTTCGCTTGTCTCGTTCATGGAAAAACCTCAACGGGGAGTTTCGACGCCACCGGGTTTCCCGGCGGGATGGAACCGGAACTCAGCGGATCCGGACCTGGGATACGTGCTTCATCAGGATCTCCGCACATTTCTCCAAGTCCGGCGGTTCGGCCCCGGGAGGAGGAACGGCGGGATCGAGCTGTTTCGTTCGCACGTACCTCTGTAGCACAAAACGGGAGGTGTTCTCCACGAGTTTCCCGATTTCCCGGAAATCCCGCTCCGCCAGGAGGGAGGGAACGACGGTGGTGCGAAATTCACAGGGAAGGCCGGATGCCATGATGATCGCGACGCTTTCCCGGATGCCCCCGCTGCTGTTTCCAACCCCCGTCAGGGTGTCATATTTTTTCAGGGGACCCTTGACGTCCATGGCCAGGAAATCGACCAGCCGCCTTTCGACCAGATCCTTCAGGACCTCCGGCCGGGAGCCGTTGGAGTCGATCTTCACGAGGTAGTCCATCCCCTTCAGGCGTTCGGCGAACGACGCGAGGTCCGGCTGGAGCGTCGGCTCGCCGCCCGTGATGGAAACACCGTCCAGTTTGCCCCGCCGCTTTTCCAGGAAGGCAATGATCTCCCCCTCGTCCAGAAGCGTCTCAAACCGCCCCGGATCGACCAGCTCCGGGTTGTGGCAGAAAGGGCAGCGGAAGTTGCACCCCTGGGTGAAGACGACCGCACTGATCCGCCCGGGATAATCGATCAGGGAAACCTTCTGAAAACCGCCGATTTTCATTTCGAGAGCGATACTCCCCGCATTCGCCCGCTCAGAACCCGTATTCCGTTCTCAGCTGGAACTCCGCCTGCTTGCCCTTGTTCCACTGCTGGACCGGCCGCAGGTACCCCACCACCCGGGAGTAGATCTCGCAGGGCGACTGGCACTCCGGGCATTCCTCCTGCTCCCCCTTCAGGTACCCATGGGACGGGCAGACGCTGAAGGTGGGCGTAAAGGTCAGGTAAGGAAGGTGATAGCGGGTGCAGACCTTCCGGACAAGGCTCTTGACGGCTTCCGGGTCGTCGACGCGCTCCCCCGCGAAGGTGTGAAAGACGGTTCCCCCGGTGTACTTCG
>CAYNEJ010000166.1:558-6050 GCA_964396205.1 uncultured Syntrophaceae bacterium | reverse complement strand
GAGTCAGGCCTTTACAGTGGCTGGTGCGGGTGCTATGGTTTCGCCCATTCTTTACAAACGCTCTTTTTCCGAGGAGGCTGTCGCTCATGTCTGAAAATCCGCTTCATGCCCTGATGAATCCAAAATCCGTAGCCATCGCCGGTGCCGGCAACAATCTCATGAAGATGGGCACGATGCAGGCCTTGAGTGTCCTTCACGACGGCTTCCGGGGGCCTGTCTACCCGATTCACCCCCGGGACAAAGTCGTCTTCGGCCTGCCCGCCTATTCCTCACCCCTCGAGCTCCCCGAAGCCCCCGACCTGGGAATGATTGTCGCCCCCGTCGGCGAGGTCCCCAAGCTCATGGAGGGTTTCGGCCAGCGGGGGACGAAGCGGGTCATCGTCTGCACGGCTGGCTTCCGCGAGGTGGGGGCCGAGGGAAAGGTCCTGGAGCAGCAGGTCAACGACATCGCCGCGAAGTACGGGATCCGGTTCCTGGGACCGAACTGCATGGGGATCCTGAACTCGGAGATTCACCTGAATCTGACGGTCATGCATCTCGGCGACCGGCCGGGTCTCCTGGGTCTGGCCTCCCAGAGCGGGACCTACGTGACCCAGACCCTTTATTTTCTGCGCCAGCAGGGCATCCGCCTGAGCAAGGCCATCAGCTCCGGGAACGAGGCCAACATCGGTCTCATCGACGCCCTGGAGTACTTCGGTGAGGACGAGCAGACCCGCGCCGTCATCCTCTACATCGAGGCCATCCGGGACGGACGCCGTTTCGTCGACACGGCCCGGAAGGTCACGCGGCACAAACCCGTCTTCGCCCAGTACGTCGGCGGATCCGAGGCGGGAGCCCGGGCGGGGCTCAGCCACACCGGCGCCATGGCGGGACCGGATTTTCTCTACGAGGGAATCTTCAAGCAGGCGGGCATCGTTCGCGTCCAGACGATCGAGGACCTCTATGCCCACGGGTGGGCCGCCGCCACCCAGCCGCCGCTCCGGGGGCGCCGGATCGGCGTCGTCACCCACTCGGGAGGACCGGGGACGGCCATGTCGCACACCTGCGACCAGGGCGGCCTGGATGTCGTTCCCTTCTCGGAGACCGTTCAGCAGCAGATCCGGCCGCTCATTCCGCCCCACGCCGCCAGCGGCAATCCCGTCGACATGACCTTCAACCTGGACACGGAGTACATGACCGTGCGGATTCCCGAGATCATCCTGGGCAGCGGCGAGGTCGACGGGCTCCTCATCCACGGCCCCATGATGACCGGCTGGATGAAAGAGGTCTTCCCGCACTTCAAGCCCCTGCTGAAGGAGATGACGCTCGACCAGTTCCTGGCCGGAGTCGCCCACGATCTCTCGCCGGCCATGGCCCTGCCGAAAAAGTTCAACAAGCCGGTGATCGTCTGCTCCTTCCTCGACCGGGAGGACAACTTCGCCGCCGCGTACCAGGACAACGACATTCCCGTCTTCAACGCCCCGGAGAAGGCGGCCCGGGCCATGATCAGCCTGTATCGCTGCTTCCAGGCACAGAGCCGGAAAGCAGGGAATCCACCGGCCGCCCCGGAGAAGTCCGCCGAGGCGGACCGGATCATCAGCGAGGCCATGGCGGCGGGACAGAAGGCCCTGGACGAGCACGCGTCAAAGCGGATCCTCTCCCTGTACGGCATCCCGGTTCCCCGGGAGATCCTCGCCCGGAACTCCGCCGAGGCGGCGGCCGCCGCGAAGGCCATCGGCGGGGCCGTGGCGCTGAAGGCCTGCTCCTGGGAGATCATGCACAAGTCCGGCAAGGGGCTCATCGCCCTCGATCTGGAGAAGCAGGCCGATGTCCGCAAGGCCTTCACCGGCATCCGCAAGGCGGCGGGGCGGCGCGTTCCCGTTCTTGTCCAGGAGATGATTCCCGGCGGGCGGGAGCTGGTCGTCGGCATGACCCGCTTCCCCGGCTTCGACCCCTGCATCCTCTTCGGCCTGGGCGGCGTCTATACGGAGATCTTCCGGGACAACACCCTGCGGCTGGCGCCCCTTTCCGACGCCGAGGCGGAAGAGATGCTCGACGACATCCGGGGCAAGGCCCTCCTCGGCGCGTTCCGGGGCCGGCCGGAGGCCGACCGGGAGGCCCTCATGCAGATCATCCAGCGCCTCGGCTGGATCGCCGTTCTGCATCCGCAGATCGCCGAGATCGACCTCAACCCGGTGATCCTCGACGGCCCGCGGCCCGTGGCGGCGGATGCACTGTTCGTATTGAAGCATTGAGCGCCCGCAGGTCTTTTCTGCTGCGGACAGGGAGGGCGGGAAACATGATCCGGGATTTCAGGACGATGGTCCGCAGGGCAGCCGTGGTGGGACCAAGGACGGTGGCCGTCATTGCGCCCCAGGAGATCTCGTCCATGGAGGCGATCGAGGAGGCCCGCCGGAAGGGATTGGCCCGGGGGGTCCTCATCGGGCATCGCGCCCTGATCGAGCAGATGCTGAGGAAGGGCGGCGCCGATCCCGCGAGTCATGAGATCGTCGACGAGCGGGATATGGACCGGGCCGCCGATCGGGGAGCCGAAATGGCGGCGGCGGGGGAGGTGGACATCCTGCTGAAGGGCGGAATCCCGACGAACCGGCTTCTTCAGGCGGTCCTGAAGGGGCCCCGGTCCCTCCGGACGGGGCGCCTCATGAGCGACGTCGCCCTCTTCGAGGACCGGCGGGAAGGCGTCCGGAAGATCGTGATGGTCTCCGACGGCGGAGTCAACGTGGCACCGGACCTGAAGGAAAAGATCCAGATCATCCGGAACGCCGTCGATGTGGCCCACGCGCTGGGCATCGCGGTCCCCCGGGTGGCGATCCTGTCGGGGGTGGAGAAGGTGCAGCCGGAGGTCCGGTCGACCGTGGACGCCCTGGCCCTTGCAAAAATCTGCTCCTACGGCGAGGTTCCGGGCTGCGTCGTCGACGGGCCGTTCGCCCTGGACAATGCCGTTTCACCCGAGGCTGCGAAAATCAAGAAGGTGGAGTCTCCCGTTGCCGGCGCCGCGGACATCCTCATCATGCCGGACCTGGAGGCGGGGAACATCTTCGGCAAGTCCCTCGTTTACTATGCCGGCCGGGACCTGGCCCACGTGATTGTCGGCGCCCGGGTGCCCATTCTGATCAGCTCCCGGTCGGACCCGCCTGCGGCCAGGCTTGCCTCCATCGCCCTGGGCGTCCTGATGGCGGAGAAATGCCGGGCGGGAGAAGCGGGGGGGCGGCCATGAAGAAGATCACCCAGCTCTCCGTCTTTCTCGAAAACCGCGCCGGCATTCTGGCGGAACTGACCACCTTCCTGGGGGACAGCGGCGTCAACATCCGGGCCCTCAGCATTGCCGAATCCCGGGATTTCGGCGTGCTGCGCATGATCGTCCCCGACCCGCCTGCGGCGGCGGAGCTGCTCCGAAGCCGGGGTTACCGTTTCCAGGAGGTGGATGTCCTGGCCGTCAAGGTGGCCGACCGGCCCGGCGGGCTCGCCCGGGCACTGTCGACGCTGGCCGCGGAGGGACTCAACGTGGACTACCTCTACACCTTCCTCGACAAGCTCGACAACAGCGCCGTCATCCTCTTCCGGGCGGACAATCCGGACTTCGCCGGAACGGTCCTCTCCGCACAGGGCTTCGAGCTTCTGGGGCCGGAGGACTTCCGCGGGATCTGAGCCGAATGCGGCCGGTTCGGGCCGGGGGAAGGCTCCTTCCGTGCAATCAGGTCCGGATTCGGGAGTACATGAACGCGGCGGCGGCCAGGAAAAGGATGTTGGCCATCCAGGCCGCCAGAAGCGGCGGCAGGGTGCCGGCCCGGCCCAGGGACAGGCTGAAGGCGTGGACGAGCCAGTAGGAAAAGCCGATCACGATGGCCGTGCCGATGCTTCGGCTGACGCCCCCACCGCGCTCCTCCCGAAGCGAGAACGAGATCCCGATGAAGACCAGGATGACCGTTATCAGCGAGAACGCCACCTTCCCGTGCATATCCACCACGTAGCGGGTGGCGTCGTATCCCTCCGAGCGCAGTTTCCGGACGTAATCCCTCAAGTCGAAGAATCCCATCTGCTCCGTGTCTTTCTGGACGATCTTGAAGTCCTCCGGCTTTTCAGGGATGTTCACGACACGCTTTGGCACCCACTCCAGGGAAGGAAATCCTCCCTGGTCGAAACGGGTGATGAGGAGCTTCGTGAAGACCCAGGCCCCGTCTTTCCACTCGGCCTTTTCCGCGTCGATCCGGCGGGTGAGGCGGAAATCCGTTGTCAGGTAATAAATGGAGATTCCCCGCAGGGTGTTCGTCCGGGGCTCGAAAAACTTGAAATTGTAGACCCCGTCCTTGCCGCGGTACCAGATCTGATCCTGCTTGAAGGCCGGCATGTTATGCTTTTTCGGTACTTCCACCAGCCGGATCGTCTCCGCCCGCATGTTCGTGTAGGGCATGATCCATTCGCTGATGAAGAAAGCCGCGACTCCGATGACGACCGCTAGGAGGATCACCGGGCGGGCGAGCCGGTAAAGGCTGACGCCGCCGGCCTTGATTGCGGTGATCTCGCTGTGGCGGGACATGGTGCCGAAGGTCATGAGGGTGGCCAGGAGAACCGCCGCCGGAATGGTCTGGGCGACGATCATGGGGATCATATAGAAGAAGTGGGCCGCCACCAGGCGTATCGGCGCGTGATTGCTCATGAAGTAGCGGATCTTGCCGAAGAAGTCCACCATGAGCGCCAGCAGCAGGAGCGACAGGACGATCATGCCGAAGAGCCGGAGAAACTCCCGGGTGACATAGCGGTTGAGGATCGTCATGCCGGGGGCCTCCTTTTTTCCCGCTTTTCCCGCCAGCGCCGGAAGATCTCCGCCGCGCGCTCCGGAACCTGGACCGGCCGCTCCCGGGCGGCCAGGAAAAACAGGACGATCCCGAGGGCTCCGAAGAGGATGTTCGGGGCCCAGGTGCCGACGGCGGGGGGAATCCGCCCCAGTTCGGCCAGGGCCTCCCCGCCCATGAGAATCAGGTAATAGGCCAGGGCGATCAGGAATCCGACCGTGATGCCCCGGGACTTCACGGACCGATGGGCCCGGATCCCCAAGGGGATTCCCAGGAGGCCGAAGCAGAGGCAGGACACGGGGATGGTCATCTTTTTGTTCAGCTCGATGGCCAGCTCGCGCAGGGCCGCCGGGTCGATGCCGGCCTTGCGGATCCGTTCGAGCAGCTCCCCCGCCGTCATCTCCGTGCTGGATTTCTGGGCCGCCGCGGAGGCGAGGGCCGGCATCAGGTCCAGGGTTACGTCGTAGAATTCGAAGTCCAGCTTGCGGTAGTTCTGGAGACCCGCATCCACCGTGCGGGTGCTGCCCTGGTAGAGCCGGAGGATGATCACCATCCGGACCGGGTCCGCCAGGAGATATGCCCGCCTGGCGAAGATCGTCGAAGGCTCCCCGGTGATCCGGTTGTCCGAGATGATGACTCCTTCCAGGTATTCGGCCTTGTCGCGAATCCGGTCGGCATAGATGAGAATCCCCCGGAAAT
>CAYNEJ010000166.1:0-548 GCA_964396205.1 uncultured Syntrophaceae bacterium | reverse complement strand
GACCTTTTCCTTGATCCCCAGGGTGGCCCGCTGCTGGGCCACCTGGTAGACGAGCTTCTTCGCCGCGGAGTTCCCGCTGGGAACGAGGTGGAATGTGACGGCGGCAGTGAACAGAAATGCCGCCCCGGCGAAGACCGCCACCGGCAGTGCAAGCTGGTAGAGGCTCAGGCCCGCCGACTTGAGGACCGTGATCTCGTTGTCCCCCGAGAGGCGACCGAGGCCGATGAGGATGGCGACGAGGAGCGAAACGGGAACGGTGTAAACCAGGAAGGAGGGAATCAGGTAGAGGATCAGCAGGACGACGTCGAGAAAGCCGACGCCCCGGTTGACCATCATGCTCACCAGCTGGACGATCTTCCCCATGAGGAGGACGAAGGTCAGGATGAACAGGGTCATGCCGAAGGGGACGGCGATTTCCCGGAATATGTAGCGGTTGATGATCCTGGCCATCTGCCTGCCTTCCTGCGTCCCCTCCGGCGGGACGGTTCTTCCGGGGCGCGGGGGCTGTCACGGGGGCATGCCGCCGTCGCGGAAACTTATCCGGACGG
>CAYNEJ010000165.1:0-6184 GCA_964396205.1 uncultured Syntrophaceae bacterium | reverse complement strand
TCTCCATGTGGTACTTGAAGACGCTTCCCAGGCCCGGCGTGTCCACCAGACGGAGCCCGGCGTACGCTTCCAGCGTCGGCAGTTCGATGTCCACCACTGCAACATTCTTGTCATTGTTCGGATTCTTCGCCTCCGAGGTATACTCTTCCAGGCTCTCCAGGCTGATTCTCTCCCGGGTTCCGTCGAAATGCGACACGACGGCCCGTTCCCCGGGGCCGTGCGAAATGCGCGTGATGACCGTCGTCACGGGGATTACCCCCACAGGCAGGAGCGTCCGGCCGATGAAATGGTTCAGGAACGAGCTCTTGCCGGCCTTGAACTGGCCGAGGACAGCCACGTCGATGAGGGGACTCTTCGCGACCAGCCCCTGGCAGACCTCCAGGGGGCGCTGCAGGGAGACCAGGTGAAAACGGGAGACGGCGTCGCGGATGGGACCGAGGATCTCCAGGAACCGGGACGGAAGAGCGGAGTCCGTTTCAAAAGAAGGCATAAAAAAAGCTCCTCCAGGCTTCAGGTCCTGCAGGAGCCTTTCCCCTGCCCGGACGTATCGTTCAAGCAGGAGTCATCAGCCCCGGGGGCGGTTTTTGGTGAACTCCATCACCGTGCTCATCTTTAAGCGAAGGCGCGCCGCCTTGTCAAGGAGGACCTGCCGGGAGACAGGCCGACCGGCAAAGGAGACAAATTTGTAACTGTTTCCTTTTCCCCATGATTTGGACGCCGCCCGTCGGCGAATCCGTTGCGTTGGAAGCGGCCTTTCTGATATGGAAGAACCCTGCTTCAGGAAGACCAACGGGAGAGACCATGCCCCACAGAATCGAGATCGGTTTCAAGGAAGGACTCCGGGACGCCCTGGGCGAGAAGATCCGGCGGCGCATCGTTGAACATCTGCATCTGGACATCGACACCGTCCGGACGGTGGAGGTCTATACCATCGACGGGGACCTGACCCCGGAAGAGCTGGAGGCTGCCGCCTCCGGCCCCCTCTCGGATCCGGTCACTCAGCATTATGCCGTCGATCGCGGACTGGCGGACCGCTTCGACTGGCTGATCGAAGTGGGCTTCCGGCCAGGCGTCACGGACAACGTCGGCAAGACGGCCCGGGAGGCCCTGGCGCTTCTCTTCGGCAGACAGACAGGGGACTTCCCCCGGGTCTACACCTCACGGCAGTATCTCCTCAGCGGGCCGCTCAACCGTGAAAAGGCCGGGCGGATCGCCTCGAGCCTCCTGGCGAATGATCTCATCGAGCGCTACGAGATCATGGACGGGGCCTCCTGGAACCCCGCCGCCGGCATGACGGCTCACGTTCCCCGGGTCGCCGGGATTGACGACCCCCGGGTGGAGGAGATCGATCTGGACACGGACGACGCCACCCTCCTCCGGATCAGCGCCGAGCGGGTCCTCGCCCTGACCCTGGAGGAGATGAAGATCCTCCGGGACTACCTGAAGGACCCCGCCGTCCTGGAGGCCCGGCGGCGAGTCGGCCTCGGGCCGGCCATGACCGACGCGGAGCTGGAATGCCTCGCCCAGACTTGGTCGGAACACTGCAAACACAAGATCTTCAACGCCGAGATCCGCTATATCGACGAGCAGGGACGGGAGAAGACCGTCGTTTCCCTCTTCGACACCTTCATCAAAGGCTCCACGAAGAAAATCCGGGAGCGCATGGGTGAAAAGGACTGGTGCCTCTCGGTCTTCTCCGACAACGCCGGCGTGATCCGCTTCAACGAAGAGCACAGCCTTGTCTTCAAGGTGGAGACCCACAACTCCCCCTCCGCCCTGGATCCGTACGGCGGCGCCCTGACGGGCATCGTCGGCGTCAACCGGGACCCCTTCGGCACCGGCCGGGGCGCCCGGCTGATCTTCAACACCGACGTCTTCTGTTTCGCCCCCCCCGATTACGACCGGCCCCTCCCGGCGCGGATCCTCCATCCCCGCCGGATCTACGAGGGCGTCCGGGAAGGCGTGGAGCACGGCGGCAACAAGAGCGGCATTCCGACGGTAAACGGATCCCTCGTCTTCGACGACCGGTTTCTCGGGAAACCGCTGGTCTACTGCGGAACGGCGGGGATCATGCCGGCCGAGCTCGGCGGCGAGCCGACGCACACCAAGGAAATCGTCCCGGGCGACTGGATCGTCATGACCGGCGGCCGCATCGGCAAGGACGGGATCCACGGCGCCACCTTCTCCTCCGAAGAGCTGCACGAGGACTCCCCCGTGACCGCCGTCCAGATCGGCGATCCCATCACCCAGAAGAAAATGACGGACTTCCTGCTCATCGCCCGGGACCGGGGGCTATACCGCTGCATCACCGACAACGGCGCCGGCGGCCTGTCGTCCTCCGTGGGCGAGACGGCGCGCCTGGCCGGCGGATGCGAGCTGGACCTGAAGAAGGCCCCCCTGAAATACCCCGGCCTCAACCCCTGGGAGATCCTCATCTCCGAGTCCCAGGAGCGGATGACCCTGGCGGTGGACCCCGCCAAGATCGATGAGTTCCTGGCCCTGGCCGCGAAGATGGACACCGAGGCCACGGTCCTGGGCCGCTATACCGACTCGGGGATGTTCCACATTCTCTACGGCGGGAAGACCGTGGCCTTCCTGGACATGGATTTCCTCCACGAGGGACTTCCCCGGATGACCCTCACGGCCCGCTGGATCCCGCCGCAGCACCCGGAGCCGGAGATACCGGAGCCGGCCGACTACGGAGACGCCCTGAAACGGATGCTCTCGCGCCTCAATGTCTGCAGCAAGGAATCGGTGGTCCGCCAATACGACCACGAGGTCCAGGGGGGAAGCGTCCTGAAGCCCCTCGTGGGCGCCGCCGACGACGGTCCGGGCGACGCCGCGGTGGTCCGGCCCCTGCTCGACTCCTTCGAGGGCATCGTCGTGGCCCATGGCATCTGCCCCCGCTACAGCGACATCGACACGTACGCCATGGCGGCCTGCGCCGTCGACGAGGGCGTCCGCAACGCCGTCGCCGTCGGGGCTTCCCTGGAGCACCTGGCGGGGCTCGACAACTTCTGCTGGTGCGACCCGGTCCGGTCGGAAAAGACACCCGACGGAGAATACAAGCTGGCCCAGCTCGTCCGGGCCAACCAGGCCCTCTACGACTGCACCCTCGTGTACGGCGTCCCCTGCATCTCCGGCAAGGACAGCATGAAGAACGATTACCTCATCGGAGACACGAAAATCTCCATCCCACCGACGCTCCTCTTCTCCACCATCGGAAAGATCGAGGACGTGCGGAAAGTCGTCACGATGGACGCGAAGCGGCCCGGCGACCTCGTGTACGTCCTCGGGGAGACGTATCCCGAACTGGGCGGCTCCGAGTGGTACGCCCTGCATGGTGAGGTGGGAAACGACGTCCCGAAGGTGAACGCCCCTCGGGCCCGTGTCCTCTATGAAGCCCTGCACCGGGCCATCCTGGACGGCCGCGTGGCTTCCTGTCACGACTGCGCCGACGGCGGACTCGGGGTGGCCCTGGCGGAGACGGCCTTCGCCGGCGGGCTCGGCATGGAGATCGATCTGGGACTCGTCCCCGCGCGGGACGTGGTCCGGGACGATCACCTCCTGTTCTCGGAGACACCGAGCCGCTTCGTCGCCACGGTCTCCCCGGAGAACCGGCAGGCCTTCGAGGCGACCCTCCCGGGATGCGCCTTCGGCTGCGTGGGCGTCGTCCGGAGCGACGGCATCCTGAAGGTGAAGGGGAGGTCGGGAGGAACACTCCTGGAAGAGGACATCGGCGCATTGAAGGCGGCCTGGCAGGGACCGCTCCATTTCTGATCCCGGACAGAATCGGGACGTGACAAGAGTCATCTTTCGGCAAGGGGATTCAAGGCATGGCGAAACCGGTGCGATCCATCGTCATCACTGGCAACGGCACGAACTGCGAACGGGAAATGGCCCACGCCTGCCGGCTGGCGGGCTCGGACGTGACGGACATCGTCCACATCAGCGAACTGCTCTGCGGCGGGAAGCGCCTGGACGATTACGACTTTCTGAACCTGCCCGGCGGCTTCCTCGACGGAGACGACCTGGGCTCCGCCAAGGCCGGAGCCAACCGGATCCTCCACGCCCCAGTCCGGGGGACGAAGGAAAAGCTCTTCGACCAGTTCGACCGGTTCATCCGCGCCGGGAAACTCGTCCTCGGAGTCTGCAACGGCTTCCAGCTCCAGGTGAAACTGGGCATGCTCCCGGGATTCGACGGCGATCACCACACCCAGACAGCGACCCTCACCTTCAATGATTCCGGGCGCTTCGAGGACCGATGGGTATCCCTGAAGGTCAACCCGGATTCTCCCTGTGTCTTCACCCGGGGCCTGGACGGCCTCTATCTTCCCGTCCGCCACGGCGAGGGGAAGTTCATCCCCGCCGGGGACGATGTCTGCGAGAGGCTGGAGAAACAGGGGCAGATCGTCGTCCGCTACTGCACACCGGACTATCGGGAAGCGACGATGGACTACCCGCTCAATCCCAACGGCTCCGTCGGGGCCGTCGCCGGCATCTGCAGTGAGACGGGCCGCATCTTCGGCCTGATGCCCCACCCGGAGGCCTACCTCCACCGGACGAATCACCCCCGCTGGACCCGGGAGGATCTCCCGGAGGAGGGGATGGGTCTCGCCCTGTTCCGCAACGCCGTGGACTTCCTCCGGCAGGAGTCGCTTTGAGCGGGAAAGACCGTACCGATACCCGCTGTTTCCCTCGTCCGGCCCCTCTTTTTTCAGGTCCGTCGGGACCCTGCAACGGGGAGGGGGCGGCCGTTCATGATGACACTCCATCTATTTAATAATACTGCGTATTATTGTGCCTCACCGAGTCCATAAATTCATTGAAAAAAAACCCTTCCGATGTTAAGGGTATCGGCATTCCAAGCGAGAGAGAGAGCGGGAAACAATGGACCTCGGTCACATGCTGGAGGAAAGCGCCCGGCGTCACTCCGAGCGGATCGCCCTCATTCATGACGGGAACCGGCTCACGTATCGGGACCTGAACCGGGCTGTAAACGCCCTCGCCGGACATCTCCGGGATCTGGGAATCGTCCAGGACGACAAGGTCGCCATCCTGCTGCCCAACATCCCCGAATTCGTCATCACCTACCTGGCCGCCCAGAAGCTCGGCGCGGTCGCGGTCACGCTCAACGTGATGTCCACTGCTTTCGAGCTTCGCCATCTTCTGGACAACAGCGATTCCAGGGCCCTTATCACCACAGCCTCGGCGGCCAGGCGCTTCGAGGAGATCCGGAATGAGCTGCCCCTCTGCAGGCACCTCCTTGTCACCGACAGCACCGATTCTCCCTATGCCTGGAGTTCACTCCTGTCGCAGGGTGGGGACGAGTTCCCGATCCCCGACATCGGAGATGACGATCCGGCGGTCATGATCTACACCTCGGGACTGACCGGCAAGCCTGTGGGGGCGGTTCTCACTCACGGCAACCTGCAGAGCCAGACGGGCCTTCTGGCATCGGAAGTTGCCGGCACGGAGGAAGACCGGTGCCTCGCGGTGATTCCCTTTTTCCACTCCTTCGGCGGCGTTGCCAACATGCTCGCACCGCTCAGGACCGGGGCCAGCATCGTTCTCATGGACCGCTTCACCCTGGATGGCATCTTCGCGGCCATTGAACGGGAAAAAGTCACATACATCACAGGGGTGCCGCGGCTGTTTCTGGGCATGATTTTTCACGACAAGGCGGACAGCTATGATGTGACTTCGCTCCGTTTCTGCATCACCGGCGGTGCCACCATCCCGCCGGACGTCTTTGCCGCCTTCGAGTCCAAATTCCGGGTCAAACTGGTCGAAGGATACGGCCTCACGGAGGCGTCCCCCATCTGCACCCTCAGCCGCATCGACCGGCCCCACCGGCCCGGCTCCATCGGCACGGTGATTCCCGGCGTGGAGGCGAAGATCGTCGACCAGACAGGCCGCGAAGTGCCCCGGGGGCAAGAGGGTGAACTCATCGTTCGCGGCGCGAACATCATGAAGGGGTACTACAAGGACGAAGCCCGGACCGCCGAGGTCATCCGGGACGGCTGGCTCCACACGAGCGACCTGGGAACCATGGATCCAGACGGATACATTTTCCTGACGGGCCATGCGAAGCGGATGGTCATCACCAGCGGCTTCAACGTCTACCCCCGGGAGATCGAACTGGTCCTGGAGATGCACCCGGCCGTCAAGCAGGCAAGGATCA
>CAYNEJ010000164.1:0-6385 GCA_964396205.1 uncultured Syntrophaceae bacterium | reverse complement strand
TCATGGGCGCCTCCGGAACGGGAGCCCGGACCTTCACGGCCACCAGCTCCCAGGGCCTGATGTACATGCACGAGATCCTGCCCATCACCCCGGCCATGCGGCTGCCCGTGGTCATGGGCCTCGGCAACCGGGCCGTCTCCGGTCCCATCAACATCTGGAACGACCACAGCGACATCATCATGCAGCGCGATTCCGGGTGGCTGTCCATCTTCGCCGACAACGGCCAGGAAGCGGTGGACATGTTCATCCAGGCCTTCAAGATCGCCGAGCATCCCGATGTCCTGCTGCCCATCAACGTCAACATGGACGGCTTCCAGCTCACCCACGTGGTGGAGCCCATCGTCTTCCCCACCCAGGCGCAGGTCAACAAGTTCCTGCCGCCCTACAAGCCCTTCGCCTCCCTGCACCCGGACCACCCCCTGTCCATGGGCACCCTGGGGCTGCCGGACATTTACACGGAAGCGGCCAAGGCCCGGGACGTGGCCACGGTGAACGCAAAGAAGGTCATCGTCCAGGTCTGGCAGGAGTGGGAGAAGCAGTTCGGCCGGAAGTACGAGCCGGTCATGACCTACAAAACCGCCGGCGCCGAGATCCTCATTCTGACCATGGGCTCCATGGGCGAGACGGCGGAGGTGGCCGTCGATGCCCTGCGCAAGAAGGGCGTAAAGGTCGGACTGCTGAAGCTGAAGCTCTGGCGGCCCTTCCCCTTCGACGAGATCCGCAAGGCCGTCCGGGGGGCGAAGACGCTGGTCGTGACCGACCGGGCCGTGTCCTATGGCGGTCCCGGCGGGCCCGTCTGCTCGGAAATCCGCGCCGCCCTCTACGATCAGCCGAACCGGCCTGAGATCGTCAACTACATCATCGGCCTCGGCGGCCGGGACGTCCGCGTGGAGGACTTCATGAAGATGATCGAGGGAGCCCCCAAGGCGAAGAAGTCCGGCGATGCCTATCAAATCTACGGTGTGAGGGAGTAAGATGAGCACCTTGACGGTTACACCCAATTACGCGACGGGAGTGGTTTCGAACTTCGACCTGTTCGCCGGGAAACTGGTGGACCGGGAAGAATATTTCAGCTGCGGCCACCGGGCCTGTCAGGGCTGCGGCGAGGCCCTGGCGATCCGCCTGATGTGCAAGGCCCTCGGGAAGGAAACGGTCATCGCCAACGCCACGGGCTGCATGGAGGTCATCTCGACCCTCTATCCCACCACGGCGTGGAAGCTTCCCTGGATTCACGTGGCCTTCCCCAATGCGGCGGCGGTCGGCTCCGGCGTTGAAGCCGGCCTGAAGGTCATGCGCCGGAAGGGACGGATTCCCGACCGCTACGTGAAGACGGTCGCCATCGGCGGCGACGGCGGAACCGTGGACATCGGTCTCCAGGCCCTCTCGGGAGCCATGGAGCGGGGCCACGACATGCTGTACGTCTGTTACGACAACGAGGCCTACATGAACACGGGCATCCAGCGCTCCAGCGCGACGCCCTTCGGTGCCTCCACGACGACGGCCCCGGCGGGATCGGCCAGCCCGGGAAACCGGACCTGGAAGAAGAACGTGCCCGAGATCATGGTGGCCCACAACGTTCCCTACGTGGCCACGGCCTGCCACAGCTACCCCATCGACTTCATGAACAAGGTCAAGAAGGCCCGGGCCGTCAAAGGCCCCGCCTACATCCATTGTCTCGCCGTATGCCCCACGGGCTGGCGGGCCGAATCGAAGGACTGCATCAAGCTGGGACGCCTGGCGGTGGAAACGGGAATCTTCCCCCTCTACGAAGTGGAGAACGGGAAGTACCGCCTGACCGTGGAAAAGCCGGAAACGCTCCGGCCCGTGACGGATTACATGAAGATGCAGGGGCGGTTCCGCCACTTGGGCAAGGAAGAGATCGGCTATTTCCAGGAGCGGGTAAACCTGGAGTTCGCCAAGCTCATGAACAAGGTGGAGTGCATCAATTCCTGGGATGAACTGAAAGGGTAGGAATCGCAGCTTCCGGCCCCGGACGGGGTGAGGGAAGTCAATCATTTCAAAGGTGGCATACATGAAACCGGTTGCATTCAGCAGTTGGAACGGCAAGATCATCGACGGCCGCAAGGGCCAGCCCAAGGGGAAGGCCGGAGCGGAGGACATCGGTTGTCCCGTCCCGAAGGAAGGCCAGAAGATGTCGGCCCTCCTGGGATGGAACGGCCTGGTGGTATTGGACAAGAACGCGGACATCCCCTCCCTGACCCTGGCTTATTTAAAGGAAGCCCGGAAGCTGTCCTGCGGTGAGTGCTCCGTCTGCATGATCGGCATCGACCGGGTGACGGACATCCTGAAGGACATGGCGGCCGGCAAGGCCGACAAGGGAGCCCTCGGGGAGATCGAAGAAATCGCCCGCGGCGTAGCCAAGAACGGCAAATGCAATTTCGGCCGGGCTACCGCCCTGACGCCGGTACTCGACGCGATCAAGCACTACAAAAATGATTTCCTGGCCCTCGCCAAGGGCGGGAAACTGGTAGAGAAGACCTGCTCGGTGGCCGTAACGGCCCCCTGCATGGAGGCTTGTCCGGCCACGCTGGACATCCCCGGCTACATCGAGCTGATCCGGAACGGCCGCTTCGCCGACTCCCTCAACCTGATCCGGGAGCGGTGCATCCTGCCCGGGGTCATCGGCCGGGCCTGCACGCATCCCTGCGAGAGCGCCTGTGTCCGGAACGACATCGACGAGCCCCTGGCCATCCGGCTCCTGAAGCGGAGCGCCGCGGATGCGGATCTCCAGTCCGGCGGCTGCGGCCTCGCGGCCCCGAAGGAAGAGAAGAAGCAGAAGGTGGCCGTGGTGGGATCGGGACCCGCGGGCCTGGCGGCGGCTTACCGCCTGCGCGCCCTCGGCTACCCGGTGACGGTGTTCGAGGCCCTGCCCAAGGCCGGCGGCATGGCGGCGGTGGGCATCCCCGATTACCGCCTCCCCAAGGACATCCTCACCCACGAGATCGATCTCATCCGCCGCACCGGGGTGGACATCCGGCTGAACAGCCCCGTCAGCCCCCTCGACTGGGCGGGCCTGCAGAAGAAGGGCTACGGAGCCCTCTACCTGGCCATCGGCGCCCACGTGGGCACGAAGGTCGGCTGCGGCGGGGAAGACGTGCAGGACGGCGGTTTCATCCAGGGCGCCGAGTTCCTCCGGAACCTGAGCCTGGGCGGAAAAGTCACCCCCCTGAAGAAAGTCGTCATCATCGGCGGCGGCAACGTCGCCCTCGACTGCGCCCGGAGCTGCGTCCGCTTCGGATTCAAGGAAGTGGAGATCCTCTACCGGCGCTCCCGCAAGGAGATGCCCGCCAGCGCGACGGAGATCGAGGAGGCCGTGGAGGAGGGCGTGAAGTTCACCTACCTGGTCGCCCCGGCGAACATCGTCCGGCAGGGCGGCAAGGTAACGGGCGTCGAGTGCCTCAAGATGAAGCTGGGCGAGCCCGACGCGAGCGGCCGGCGGCGCCCGATCCCGGTGAAGGGGTCCGAGTTTGTCGTCAAGACGGACCTGATCATCGCCGCCACGGGCCAGAAGCCCGACACGTCGTTCCTGTCCGGGAAAGGCAAGGTCGGCCTGACCGACTGGGGAACCATCAAGGTGGACGAGGCCACGTTCCAGACGAACGTCCCGGGGGTCTTCTCCGGCGGCGACTGCGTCAGCGGCCCGGCGACCGTGATCGAGGCCCTCGACGCCGGCAACAAGGCGGCCCGGAGCATCGACGCATACCTGGCGGGAAAGGCCTTCACCCCCGAGCTGTCGCTCAAGGGTCTCGACACGAAAGCCCAGCGGGACAGCGGCTTCACCGCGAAAGCCGACGCCGCCAAAGCGGCCCTTCTGAATCCGAAGGAGCGCACCGCGGCCTTTGCCGAGGTGGAAGCGGGCCTGTCGGCCGCCGACGCCATGAAGGAAGCGTCGCGCTGCCTGCGCTGCTATCGGCTGCTGGTGTGGGAATAACTGGTTCCTTCCCCCTTCGGGCGGGACGGACTTGCTGGAATTCACGAGAATAGAGGTTAGCAAATGGTTGCGATTACGATTGACGGGCGAAAGATAGACGCCAAGGAGAACTCGACGGTTCTTGAGAATGTCCGGAGCCAGGGAATCATCCTGCCCACCCTCTGCCACCACGAGGAAGTGAGCGCCTTCGGGTCATGCCGTCTCTGCACGGTGGAGATCAAGGCCAACGGAAAGTGGCAGCTTGCCACCTCCTGCAACACGCCGGTGGCGAAGGGCATGGAGGTCCGGACCAACTCGGAGCAGGCCATCGAGGCGCGCTCCCTGGCGGCCCGGCTTCTTTATTCGAAATATCCGAAGACGAAGGCCGTCCGGGACATCGCCCGCCAGGTGGGTGTGGACGTCGCCGACGAAAAGGCCGACGCGAAAGACTGCATTCTCTGCGGGCTCTGCGTCCGGGCCTGCCGGGAAGTGGTGGGCGCCTGCGCGCTGACCTTCGCGGACCGCGGGCTGGGCCGCGACCTGGACGAGCCGAAGATCGAGTTCACCCCCGACGCCTGCATCGGCTGCGGATCCTGCGCCTTCATCTGCCCCACCGGCTATGTGCGCATGGAGACCACCGGGGACCGCCGGATGATCTGGGACAAGGTCTTCAAGATGGCCACCTGCAGCGTCTGCGGCCGCTACTTTGCGCCGGAAGACCAGCTGGCCTTCATCAGCAGGCAGACCGGCGTGCCGATGAGCGCGCTCATGACCTGCGTCAGCTGCCGGTAAAAAAAGCAACGGAATCAGGAATCTTTCCCGATCCCGAATCGTCTCTTGACAAGGGACCGCTTTTTTCCTAAGAAGCGGTTCCGTTTTTTCACACCGACGCATTCCCCAGTAGCTCAGTCGGTAGAGCAGATGGCTGTTAACCATCGGGTCTGTGGTTCGAGTCCGCACTGGGGAGCCAATAAAGAAGAGGGGTTAGCCAAGATCAGGCTAACCCCTTTTTGATTGATGCAGCGATCCAGCCCCCGCTCTGTCCCCACATTATACCCGGATAGAAACGGGGTGAGATGTCAGGGAAATCGCCTCTTTCGGCTTACCGTTTCTTTCGATCTTTTCGCTCCATTACAAATGCACGAAGATCTTCCACATTGCCTTTGCGCTTGCACCACCCGCAGCCAAAGGAGTTCTCGGCTGCATTGATGTAAAGTGAATGATTGGTCTCGGGACACCTTGCCCACCAAAATTGAGGCCCAATCCCGGCAGGTTTGGGGGAGAGCCCGAGTTCCCTTGCCGTCCAGATAATCTCTGTCTCCGTCTCTCGAGCCTTCCGGGCATTTTCTGCCAGTTCATTCTCGATTCTTCCCAAAAGAAGTTCAAATGCGGATTTGTCGATGATTCCAGGAGCAACGAACCCGACAGGCCACTCGAAGCCATTCTTGGCGCGGATAAATCGTTCCATGAGCCTCAAACATGCCGTGATCTCTTCATCCCTCCTTGGCACGGCGAACACGCATCCAACATGTGAATCTTCAATATTTATCCACAATTCATCCCTTGATTCGGTCCTGCGGAAAAAAACCGCTTCGTCGAACTGATCGGCCACCAAGTCCAGTAAATAAATGCATGCCAATCGGGCATCCTCAGGCACGGTCGTTTTCTTCGATGCCTTCTTGAGCCAAGGGTCAGCGAAGATTTCTTTGTGATCGGTCCTGTGTGCGTCTTCCCTCTGCTGTTCTTTCAGTTGGTTTCCCATCGGTCTTCTATCCCTCTCTGCCACAAAAACCTTGCGCCCAAACGCTCGCGGGGTTTCCGTTGCTGTTTAGCACCTTGGTTGCCGGGGAGTATTCCCGGGACGGCGGCTGCAAGTCGCATAAATCACCCGCCGTTCACTTTGCCTGGAATAAAAAAAGCCCATGCGATGGGCACGGGCTTCGGATTCGAAATCTCATCAGCCGGCCTTTAGCAAGATTTGTATAGCGGCTGCAAGTAACCGTTGGTAAATCGCCGCTCTGCTTGAACGCCCTTATACTGGTAATTGACGATAAGTCAAAGCAATTATCCTGATAGCAGCTTTTCCCGGTGCATTCTCGTACGTGTGTATCCGTCCGGAGTCATTTGTGAATGATCAAGAAGTCTCATGCCTCACCACCCACCCCTTCACCTCTTCAAAGAATTCCTTCCGGAAATCCTCGGGACCGAGGATCGAGATATGGGGAATCCAGGAGCGGAGGATGCTCCGGATCGCCTCGTAGCGGCCCACGCGGTAGGTGACGACGAGGGAGCCGTCGGGCCTTTCCTCCTGGATCTCCTGGCAACACGAGCAAGAACGTTCCCATGGCCACGGCCTCCCACCGGAGGCAGTACCGAACAAGAAGACAGTAACTTGTCCACAAGGATTGCCATATCGCTATGACTGTGCTATCGAACACACCGAAGTTGCTATTG
>CAYNEJ010000163.1:4041-6435 GCA_964396205.1 uncultured Syntrophaceae bacterium | reverse complement strand
CGGCGCCGGGCCTGGTCTTCCGCGAAGTCGAGCCACATGACGACGATCCGGTTCAGCTCGTCGATCTCCGCTTCCTTCAGGTAGTTCTTGGCGATGGTGACGTCGGTCTTGCGGACTTCCCCGGCCTTCCAGGCCGTCAGCCCCATGTTGGGCAGGGCGTGGTCGGCCCGGCTGCGGACCAGCTCCGCCGCTGTCATGCCCGTGGCGGCAAAGTGGAGCTTGTTCTGGATGACGCTGAAGAACTTCGCGGTCTCCGCCCAGGAGGGATTGTAATCGCCGGCCATGGCGAAGATCTCCCTCACCCGCAGGTACATCCGGCGCTCGCTGGCACGGATGTCGCGAATGCGGGCAAGCATCTCGTCGAAATAGTCGGGGACGGCCGACCCCGCCACGGGCGGATTCTTCAGCCGCTCGTCGTCCATGACGAAACCCTTGACGATGTACTCCTTCAGCCTCTGGGTGGCCCAGATCCGGAATCGCGTGGCGATTGCGCTCTTGACGCGGTAACCGACGGAAATGATCATGTCCAGGTTGTAGTATGCAAGCTTTCGCTGGACCTGCCTCGCCCCCTCCTTTTGAACCGTCAAGAATTCCTTGACAGTTGCCTCCGGGCTCAATTCTCCCTCGTCGATAATGTTCTGGATATGCAGGCTTATGTTCTGCTTGGTGGTCTGGAACAGCTCCGCCATGATCTGCTGCGTCAGCCAGACCGTCTCGTTCTCCAGGCGGACCTCCAGCTTCACCCGGCCGTCGTCGGTCTGGTAGACCAGCAACTCACCCTTGCCGCTTTCTTCGGGCTTCAGCTTGCGGCCGGTCATTTCCGGCGGCTTCTTTTTCATCGCTCGATCTCCTTGAGCATGACGGCCATTTTCGCCCGGACCTCCGCCAGCTCCTTTTCCAACTGGTCGATCTCCTGCTGGACGGCGTCGATGTCGATCTCCGCCTCCTCCTCGAAGGTGTCCACATAGCGGGGGATGTTCAGGTTGAAGTCGTTCTCTTTGATCTCGTCGAAGGTTGCGATATGGGCGTATTTCTCAACGTCCCGGCGGGCCTTCACGGTCTCCACGATCTTCCGGATGTGCTCGTCGGAAAGGGCGTTCTGGTTCTTCCCCGGCAGGTACTCCCGGCTGGCGTCGATGAAGAGGACGTCCCGCCTGCTCTCCTTCGCCCCGCCCTGCTCCCGGCTGCGGTCGAAGACGAGAATCGCCACGGGGATGGAGGTGGTCGGGAACAGGTTCCCCGGCAGGCCGACGACGGCGTCCAGGAGATTTTCCTCGATCATCTTCCGGCGGATCCGTCCCTCGGCGGCCCCCCGGAACAGCACCCCGTGGGGCACGACGACGGCGACCCGGCCTTCTTTTTCCAGGGCAGCCTCGACCATGTGGCTGATGAAGGCCCAGTCGCCTTTGCTTTTCGGGGGAACACCGCGCCAGAAGCGGTTCCAGCGGTCGCTCTCCGCCTCCTCGGCCCCCCACTTGTCCAGGGAGAACGGGGGATTCGCCACGACGACGTTGAACTTCATGAGGCGGTCGTTCTCCACCAGAGCGGGGCTGGTGAGGGTGTTGCACCATTCGATGCGGGCGCTGTCGGCGCCGTGGAGGAACATGTTCATCCGGGCCAGCGCCCAGGTGCTGCCGTTCACTTCCATGCCGAAGAGGGCGTAGTTGCGGTCGCCCACCTCGCGGGCCGCCTCGATCAGGAGGCCGCCGGAGCCGCAGGCGGGGTCGCAGATCCGGTCCCCGGATTTGGGGCCCGCCAGCCTGGCGACCAGCTCGGAGACCTTGTGGGGCGTGTAGAACTCGCCGGCCTTCTTCCCGGAGTCGGAGGCGAACCGCTCGATCAGGTAGATGTACGTGTTGCCGATGAGGTCCTCGGAGACGCGGCTGGGGCTCATGTCGAGCTGGGGCTTGTGGAAATCCTCCAGGAGCATCTTCAGGCGGCGGTTGCGGTCCTTCGTCTTGCCCAGATTGGCCTCGCTGTTGAAGTCGATGTTGCGGAAGACGCCGTTCAGCTTGGCCTTGTTGCCCTCCTCGACGGCGTCCAGGACCATGTTGATCAACTCGCCGATGTTGGCGGCGCTGCGCCGCTCGTAGAGGCTGTAGAAATCAGCGGGGAATCGTTCTTGGACCTTCCCCGTGTCCGGGTCCTTGATTTCGATATAAGGAAGGACGAACCGTTCCCGCTCCATCCTGCGGCGGAGGCGGGCGTCGTCTTCGCCGAACTGTTCACGGTACGCCTCGTAGTGGTCCTTCCAGGCGTCGGAGATGTATTTCACGAACAGCATCGCCAGGATGTAGTCCTTGTACTGGGCCGGATCGACGACGCCCCGGAAGGTGTCGCAGGCCGCCCAGGCGGCGCTGTTGATGTCTTTCTGGTCGATTTTCGCGTTCATCG
>CAYNEJ010000163.1:0-3941 GCA_964396205.1 uncultured Syntrophaceae bacterium | reverse complement strand
CCCCGGATCCTCCGCCACGATGGCGGCCGAGAAGGTCTGCCCGCGGGAGCGAAAGACGAGATCGCCCGACTGGACGCGGTGGTGCTCCGGCACGGGATCCAGGTCGATGCGCGTGAGCCCTCCCGAATCGACCATGTTCTCGTCGGTCAGGTCCTTCATCTGGATCACCCCGACGGAACCGGACCGGTCCCGCTCGATCCGCGATCGGAACGAATAACCCATTTGAATGATTGCTATGTCACCAAGTTTCACGTACATCACCACAAGCATTTATGTTACAGAAATCTCGTTACGGCTTTCGAGCTATCCGAAAGCGAGACACAAGTCAAGCATTATTTATGTGCAGCAAAGACGTTTCTGCATGCATTGAAGGAATGCTGTGAAGGACACAGGGGGGTCCCGAACGGATGCGCATCCCCGGGGAAATGGAGGATTTATCCCCCGGATTCACGCTTCTGCGGCAGGCTTGCTTTTAATCCAGCCGCTTCCGGAACCGCACCGTGGCGCCGGCGAAGACGGCGGTTCCCAGGATGATGAGGGCGACATACTGAGGCCAGAGGACACCCAGGCCCACACCCTTCAGGAAGATTCCCCGGATGATGACGAGGAAATAGCGGAGTGGGTTCAGGAAGGTCAGCCACTGGACCGGCTCGGGCATGTTGGCGATGGGAAAGACAAATCCCGAGAGCAGGAAGATGGGCAGGATGACGAAGAAGGTCGCCATCATGGCCTGCTGCTGCGTCGAGGACACCGTGGAGATGAAGAGGCCCATGCCGAGGGTGGACAGGAGAAAGAGGCAGGTGGCAATGGCCAGGAGGCCGATCGACCCCTCCAGGGGGATCTCGAACCAGAAGACCGCCAGGACCGTCACCACGATCATCTGGGCAAATGAAATGATGATGTAGGGAATGGTCTTGCCGATGATCAGCTCCACCGGCTTGAGCGGCGTGACGATGAGCTGCTCCATCGTCCCGGCCTCCTTCTCCTTGATGATGGCGATGGAGGTGAGGAGCAGCGAGATCAGCATCACGATGAAGGCGACGATCCCGGGAACGAAGAAGTTCGGGCTGTCCAGGTTCGCGTTGTACCAGGTGCGGATCCGCGCGTCGACCCGGGCGTAGTCCATGTGCATCGGGTTGAGCTCCCGGATCAGGGTCCGGTTGTACCGGTCCAGGACGGTCATGGTGTAGGCGATCCGGACCGAGGCCATGTTGCTCATGGTGCCGTCGGCCAGGATCTGGACCTCCGACGTGTCGCCCCGGCGGACCTGCCGGCTCATGTCCGGGGCCACCTTGACCGCCAGGTCCACCTTCCCCTTGAGGAGAAGGTCTTCCAGCGCCCGGGTATCGCGGACGGGGTGGGTGATGTCGAAGATTCCGTTCGCCTGGAAGTGCTCCGCCAGGAGGCGGCTCTCCCGGGTCTGCGCCTGGTCCAGCCAGGCGACCCGGATGTGGCGGATGTCGTAGTTCACCACGTAGCCGAAGACGAGGATCTGGATGATGGGCGCGATGACGAGGATACGGCGGTTCTTCGGGTCCCGGAAGAGGCTGAGAAACTCCTTGCGGACGAGTTCGCGGATGCGGAGCCGGTTCATTCTACAGGCCCTCCTTCTTCAGCAGCGCCCCGGTGATCCCCGCCAGGACAAGGAACATAACACCCAGGATCGCGAAGTTCGACCACATCTGGAGGAATCCGATGTTTTTCAGGTAGATGCCGCTCAGGATCTCGATGTAGTAGTTCGCCGGCACGATGTACGTCAGAAGCTGGAGCGCCTTCGGCATGTTGGCGATGGGAAAGACGAAGTTCGAAAGCAACAGCGACGGCAGGTAGGTGAGGAGAATCGCCCCCTGGTTGGCCACGAGCTGGTTCTTGGTGACCGCGGAGATGAGGAGCCCCAGGGCCAGGGCCACGGCCAGGTAGAGCGACGAGGCAAGAATCATGATCCAGAAACTCGCCTTCATGACGATGCCGAAGAGGACCTGTACCATGAAGACGGCGATCAGGACATCGATCAGGCCGATGAAAAAATAGGGAACCGCCTTGCCGGCCAGAAGCTCCATCCCCGTGACCGGGAGCGACTTCAGGGTCTCCATGGTCCCGCTCTCGTACTCCCGGGCAATGACCAGGGAGGTCAGGATGGCCCCGACGATCATGATGATGAGGGCGATGATCCCGGGGACAATGAAGTTCCGGCTCTCCAGGTCCTCGTTGAACCAGACCCGGATGCGCCCCTCCACGGGTGCCCGGATCGGCTCGATTGCCCGGCGGGTGAGGAAATCCGCCAGGAGCTTCCCGTTGTACTGCTCCACGAAGGCGTTGACATAGCCCCGGGCGATGTTGGCGAAGTTCGGGTCGCTGCCGTCCAGGAGGATCTGCAGCGGCGCCTCCCGGTCGCTCCGGAGGTTCTCCGTCCAGTCGGGGGGAATGACGACCGCCACGGTCGCCCGGTCCCGGTCGAGCCAGTCGGCGACAAGGCGCGTGTCCGCCAGGTGGGCCTTCACGTGAAAATAGGACGAGGCGTCGAGGCGCCGGATGAAGTCGCGGCTCAGGTCGGTCCGGTCCTGGTCCACCACCACGGTCTCGATGTTGTCCACGTCGAGGCTCAGGGCGTAGCCGAACAGGAGGATCAGCAGAAGCGGGATCGCGAAGGCCAGGGAGAGGCTCCGGTAATCCCGGATCAGGTGATAGAACTCCTTGCGGATGATGGCCTGGACGCGGACGGGGTTCATGATGGCTCCTCAGGCGCCTGCTTTGCCGAACGTTGCGACGGGGCGAAGGCTGCGTGTTCCCCCCCGCCCTTTCCTGGCGGATCGAACGGGAAAACCGGCCGGCGACAGGGCCGCGCAACCTCGCGGCGCCCCGCTCAACAGCTTCACTTCACGTTGACCTTGAAGACCGCCTTCCGGGCGGGCTCGACGCCCTTTTCCCAGGAGCGGACATACACCATCCGGATCTCCGTCGTTCCCGGCTTCACGGCCTGGAACCGCCAGACCTCCTGTCCGCCGGCTCCGGGACGATTCACCCTCGGCGCCCGGTAGCGGTTGTGGACCTTCTTCACCACGGCCTCGTCGGGCGTCTCCGCGAGCTGCCACCCATAGCCCGTCGTCCGGTTGGAGTCGAGGACGATGCGGAAGGTGTCTCCCGCCGCCACCTCAACCGGCTGGTTCGGATCGGTGAAGACCGGCCCGATTCCCCCGACCCGGCCCACCCCCGCCCGGCCGTCTCCCGGCGCAGCCTGAACCGCCGGAACCAGAACCACCAGAGCAGCCAAAACCAGAAACAACAGCCATCCCTTCTTCATGTCTCGATCCTCCTTTCTTTTTTCCGCTCTTCTCAGCAGGGCTTCCGGGCCATCAGGCTGATGAAGGCTTCGTTGAGGTCCGCATCCTCCCGGTCCGGGCAGGCCATGCCGACGATCTCCCCGGGGCTCCCCTGGGCCACGATGGCGCCCTGGTCGATCAGGACCAGGCGCTCGCAGTTCTTCGCCTCGTCCATGTAGTGGGTCGTGACAAACACCGTGATGCCCTCGTCCGCCAGTTGCCGGATGAAGTCCCAGAAGTGGCGGCGCGTCACCGGATCGACCCCGGATGTCGGCTCGTCGAGAAACAGGATCTCCGGCCGGTGCAGGAGGGCGCACCCCAGGGCCAGCCGCTGCTTCCAGCCCTGCGGCAGGTCCCCCGTGGGGCGGTCCTTCACCGCCTCCAGCCGTGCCATGGAGAGGACCCACCGGGTCCGTTCCCCCCAGAGATCCGGTGGGACGGCGTAGATCCCCAGATAGAAGCGGAGGTTCTCCGCGGGGGTCAGGTCCTCGTAGAGGGAGAACTTCTGGGACATGTAGCCGATCACGCCCTTGACCCGCTCGGGCTCCCGGAAGATGTCGATCCCCGCCACCTGTCGCACCCCATGTTCCTTACAGGCCGTTCTCGGCAGCCGCGCATGCA
>CAYNEJ010000162.1:0-6444 GCA_964396205.1 uncultured Syntrophaceae bacterium | reverse complement strand
TGCCGCTTCATCCAGTTCAACGACAAGCTTCCCATTCCGGGAGAGCTCCTGAAAAACCTCAAACCCGAGTACCTGCGCCGGGAACTGTGGGTGCCCATCGAGAAGATCGACGGCCAGATTCACGTCATCGTCGACGATCCGAACAACATCCTCAAGCGGGACACCATCGAGAGCCTCCTGAAGACGAAAGCCGTCAAGTACGACGTCTCCCTGCCGGAGGATATCATCAAGTACATCGCCCAGTTCTTTCATTCCACAGCGGATGAAACCTCCATTTCGGAGATCCTGGGCAGGATGGACACCCCGGAGGAGGAATCGTACGAGGACGGCGAGGAGGTTGTCACCGAGTCCGACAGCGCCATCATGCAGTTGGTGAACAAGATCATCAACGACGCTTATCAGCGGCGGACTTCCGATATTCACATCGAGCCGAACGTGACCAAGAAGAACGTGGAAATCCGCCTGCGCGTCGACGGCGACTGCGGCCTCTACCAGACGGTTCCCTTCAGTTATCGAAACGCCCTCGTGTCGCGCATCAAGATCATGTCCAACCTGGACATCACGGTCAAGCGGATCCCCCAGGACGGCAAGATCAAGTTCCGTCGCTCCGGGGGGGACGAGATCGAGCTTCGTGTCGCCACCATCCCGACCCAGGGTGGAGTGGAGGACGTGGTCATGCGTATCCTCGCCAAGGGGGAGACCCTTCCTCTCGAGGCCATGGGCATGCTGCCCCGGAATTACAAGGAACTGGTCAACTCCTGCGAGAAGCCCTACGGGATGGTCCTGGTGGTGGGACCGACCGGGTCGGGGAAGACGACGACCCTCCACGCGGCGCTGAAGCACATCAACACCCCCGACCGCAAGATCTGGACGGCCGAGGACCCGGTGGAAATAACCCAGTACGGGCTCCGGCAGGTGCAGGTCCAGCCCAAGATCGGCTTCGATTTCGCCGCGGCCATGCGGGCCTTTCTCCGGGCTGACCCGGACGTGATCATGGTCGGGGAAATGCGCGACTTCGAGACGGCCAAGACGGGTGTCGAGGCCTCCCTGACGGGACATCTGGTCTTCAGCACCCTCCATACAAACAGTGCGCCGGAGACGATCACCCGTCTCCTGGACATGGGCATCGACCCCCTGAACTTTGCCGACGCCCTCCTGGCCATTCTGGCCCAACGGCTGGTACGCACCCTCTGCAAGAGCTGCAAGGAGGCATACCACCCGACGCAGGCGGAATACGATGAAATCGTGATGAGTTACGGACAGGAGGACTTTGATAAACTCAACGTGCCCTACAGCGACGGCCTGACTCTCTATCGACCGAAGGGGTGCCCCGCTTGCGATGGATCGGGATACAAGGGCCGGATGGGGATCCACGAACTTCTGCTGGGGACGGACGAGATGAAGCGGTTCATCCAGAAGCACGCGTCCATCGAAGAACTGCGGCTTCTGGCCATGGACCAGGGGATGACCACGCTGCTTCAGGACGGCATCCAGAAAGCCATCCAGGGCGTGACCGATTTCAAGCAGGTGAGAAGGGTGTGCATCAAGTAGCCCGCCCAAGACTTGAAATGAGAAATAGATTGTCAGGGTTGGCCTTCGGGGCCTGTATTTGTGAGGCCTCGGTTCGGTTAAAGAAACGCGGAGCGCCCGAAAACAGTGGGGCGGCGGCGGGGAAGCATCCGCACGCCGCCGGTTTCGGAGAGGCATGATGCAAGCGGACAGGGGAGAGCGATGAGCAAGTGGAAAGGCTCGTTCGTGGCCGATGCCATGATCGGCCTGGTTCTGACCGTCCTGGCGCTTCTGGCCCTGTATTTTCAATGGGGTCCCCTGGAAAGGGTCGACTATGGCGCTTATGACCTGGGGCTCTCGCTGCGGCAGGATCCCTCCGCCCGGACGGCCCCGTCCCCTGTCGTCGTCGTCGCCATCGACGATGCCAGCATCGCCGGAGTCGGCCGGTGGCCCTGGCCCCGGCACTACATCGCCCAGATGATCTGGTTCCTTCGGCAGGCGGATGCGAAGGTCGTGGGAGTGAACATCATCTACTCCGAACCGGACCTGAATCAGGGGCTGATTGAAATCCGTAACATTATCAAGGAATTCGAAAGTGGTGCCGCCCGGGCCGGCCAGCTCTTCACCATGCTGAAGGAAGCGGAAAGCCGGCTTGACAACGATGCCCGGCTCGCGGCGAGCCTGGACGAGAGCAAGCGGGTGGTCCTGCCGTTGTTTTTTCAGCTCGGGAACGCCTTTGGGGGCGAGCGGAAGGACATGTCCGAGGTGCTGAAGCGGAATTCCGTGTCCCTTTCGGGCCTCGCCAGCGGATTGACGGCCATCGAAATCATTCCTCCCATCCCGGAGTTTGCGGAGAAGGCCGCCGCCCTCGGCCATCTGAACATCGTCGCCGACCGGGACGGCTCCGTGCGGAGCGCACCTCTCCTGATCAACTACGAAAACCGCTTTTTCCCCTCGCTGCCTCTCCAGATGACCCTGCATTACCTGAACTATGACATCAACGATCTGGTCGCCCGGGAGGACGGACTCCGCATCGGACGTCTCGTCATCCCCATGCAGCCGGACAATAGCATGTTCGTGAGCTATTCCCATTTTCCCACGGTCTATTCCTTCGTGGACGTGGTGGGCAACAAGGTGCCGCCGGAGGCATTCAAGGGCAAGATCGTCCTCATCGCCCTCAACGCGGTGGGCCTGGGGACGTTCCAGGTGACGCCGCTCGGGCCGAATGTTCCGTCTTTCGTGGGGCTCTCGAACGTCATCACCGACATCATCAACAACCGGGACTTCGTGGTCCGCCCCGGCTGGGCCTTCTGGGTCGAGATCGCTGCGGCGGTTCTCTTCGGTCTCTTCCTGGCCCTCGCCATTCCTCACATGAAAGCCTGGCTGAGTGCCCTGGTTTCTCTGGTCCTGCTCGTGGCATGGTGCGGCACGTCCCTGTTTCTCCTGGTCTCCCAGGGCTGGTGGATCAAGATGGCTTATCCCGCGGCGCTCCTCCTGGCGGGCTACATCGTGATCGTATCGAAGCGGTTCCTCTGGACGGAGAAAACCAAGGAGTACATGGAGGCCGACGGCATCGAAACAAACAAGATGCTCGGGCTGTCCTTTCAGGGCCAGGGAATGCTGGATATGGCCTTCGAAAAGTTTCGGAAGTGTCCCGTGGAGGATGAATCGGTCAAGGAGCTTGTCTACAACCTGGGCCTCGATTTCGAGCGCAAGCGAATGTTCAACAAGGCCGTGGCGGCCTACGAACATATCCGTTCGGCCGGATCCTTCAAGGATATCGACGACCGGATCCGCAAGCTCAAGGTGGCCGGCGAGACGATGATCTTCGGCCTCGGCGGAGCCAAGAAGGACGGCACGGTCCTGATCGACAGCGCAGAAACGAAACCCACGCTGGGCCGCTACGAGGTCGTGAAAGAGCTTGGGCGCGGCGCCATGGGCACCGTGTATCTCGGGAAGGATCCCAAGATCAACCGGGAGGTGGCCATCAAGACCCTCCGGTACGAGGATGTCGACGAAGAGCAGCTTGCGGAGGTGAAGAAGCGTTTTTTCCGCGAGGCCGAGTCCGCCGGCCGGCTGTCCCATCCGAACATCGTCACCATTTATGACGTCGGCGAGGACTATGAAATCGCCTACATGGCCATGGAGCTTCTTTCCGGGTCGGACCTGACGAAATACTGTCAGAAGGAGAACCTCCTGCCCCTTCACGAGGTGGTGCGGATCATTTCTGCCACGGCGAACGCCCTGGATTACGCCCATGAGCACGACGTCGTCCACCGGGACATCAAGCCGGCGAACATCATGGTCCTGAAAAACGGCGAGGTCCGGGTTGCCGACTTCGGAATCGCCAGGGTGGTCACGTCCTCGAAGACCCAGACGGGAGTGGTCATGGGAACGCCAAGCTACATGTCACCCGAGCAGATCGCCGGCCAGAAGGTGGACGGGCGGTCCGACCTGTTTTCCCTGGGGGTGGTCCTCTTCGAGCTGCTCTCGGGCACAAAGCCTTTCCAGGGAGACAGCATCGCCACCCTGATGTTCAACATCACGACGGGGGTGCCGCCCCGGGTGAGCGAGTTGGTTCCGGATGTTCCGCCCGCCCTGCAGGCCATCCTGGACAAGGCGCTGGCCAAGGACCGGGAACAGCGATACCAGAAGGGCTCGGAGATGGCCGAGGACCTTGTCCAGGCGCTCAAATCATAAGGAGGAGGCTCCCGAATGCTCCGGATTGCCGCACAAACCGACACGGGGCGGGTCAGGGCCAACAACGAGGACAGCTTTTATGTCCGCGAGGACAAGGGCCTTCTCGTCGTGGCCGACGGCATGGGAGGGCACGCCTCCGGGGAAGTTGCGAGCCGGATTGCCGTGGACATCATCCGGGACTATTTCGATGATGCAGCGGGCGCCAAGGCCTTTGTCGGCGATTTCGATCCGGACTGCCTGGAGGGAACGAACCGGCTGGCAGCGGCCATCCGGCTGGCCAACATGGCCATTTTCGATGCGGCGCAGAGTCAGGCGAAGTATGCCGGCATGGGAACCACGATTGCGGCGGTGCTCATCCAGGACAACCGCATGGGAATCGCCCATGTGGGAGACAGCCGCGTCTACCTGGCCCGGGCCGGTGAGCTGGCCCAGTTGACGGACGACCACTCCCTGGTGGCGGAGCAGCTCAAACGGGAGATGATCAGCCCCGAGGACGCCCGGGAGGCGGAGAACAGGAATATCCTGACCCGGGCGCTGGGCATTGCATCGGAGGTCAGGGTCGATCTCCATGAGATGACCCTCGCCGACGGAGACAGGATTCTTCTTTGCTCCGACGGCTTGAGTACCATGGTCTCCGATGACGAGATGCTGGCGGTCGTTCAGGCGGCGGAGGATCTTGGGAACGCCTGTGAGAAGTTGATCGGGATGGCCAACGACCACGGCGGCCGGGACAACATCACCGTGGTCCTGGCGGAAATCAGAAAGAAAAAGGGTCTGGTCGCGTCCCTTTGGCAAGTTTTGACATCATGGTTCAGGAGGTGAGGTATGGCAAGGGTTCTGCTGAAGTTCAAGGAGGCCTTGATCAAAGAGATCCCGCTCGACAAGCCCGTCATCACCATCGGCAGAAAGGCGGAGAACGATATCGTCATCGACAACCAGGCCGTCTCGGGCTTTCATGCCAAGATCCTGGCTGAAGGCGAGGCGTTCTCCATCGAGGATCTCGGCAGCCTCAACGGCACCTTCGTGAACGGGCAGCGGGTGACGAAGATCGACCTGGACAACGGCGACATTGTTCTGATCGGGATTCACAGCCTGGAGGTGGACTGTCCGCCCCGCAGGGAAGGGGAAAAGCAGGGCCCGGCCGTGAGGGGAAGATCCATGGACGAGACCATGGTGATCGATCCGGCGTCGCAGAAGCGCATGCTGGAGGCCACGGCCAAGGCCGTCGAGGAAGTCCTCGGGGGGTTCGTCATCGTCGAGGGTTCCGCAGACAAGCGGGAGTACGAGCTGAAGGACCGGGTCGTGACCATCGGGAAGGACGAAAGTGCCGCCATCCGCCTGAAGGGATTCTTTGCCCCCGCCGTGGCTGCACTGGTGAACCGCCGCAAGGAGGGATACTTCATGACGCCGGCCAGCGGAAAATCCTTCAAGGTGAACGGCCAGGACGTGAAGACCCGGTACGACCTCAAGGACGGCGACCTGGTGGAGGTGGGAAACCTGAAAATGCAATTCTATATCAAGGAGTGAACTCATGAGACGAGGCACGTTCTACAGGTTGATGGTGGTTGCGGTGGGGTTTATGGTTCTTCCGGCCCTGTCGGGGTGCATGGTCAAGGAGAGCACATACCTGAAAAAGGTTGCGGAGCAGGAAGCGCTTCAGCAGAAATATGACCAGCTGGACAGGGAAAAGGCCGATCTCCTCCAGAAGAAAGCGGAGTGCGACCGCGATCTGCAGCGAAGCAGCGACGCACTCCGGCAGAAAAATGTGGATCTGCAGTCGCTGAAGAAGAAAAAGGAGGAGATCCAGACGGAAAGCCAGGCCTATAAGGACCTTCTCCGGGAAATGAAAGGTGAGATGGCCCGGGGGCAGGTGACCATCGAGGAGCTGAAGGGAAAGCTGACACTCGGTCTGGCGGACCAGATCCTCTTCGACTCGGGCCAGTCGGAGGTGAAGAAGGACGGCCTGGCAATCCTCAAGCGGATCGTGGACATCCTCGGCAAGGTGCAGGACAAGGCCATCCGCGTCGAGGGGCACACGGACAACGTGAAAATCTCGGGACGGCTGGCCCAGCGTTTCCCCACCAACTGGGAGCTCTCGGCCGATCGCGCCAACGCATCGCGTCGCGAACTGGTCGCCGGCGGCATGATCGAATCGAAGGTCGTTCGTGTCATCGGCCTGGGCTCGACGGTGATGTACGACGTCGAGAATCCGCGCAGTCCGATGAACCGGCGCAT
>CAYNEJ010000161.1:0-6556 GCA_964396205.1 uncultured Syntrophaceae bacterium | reverse complement strand
TGGCCGTCGAAGAGGGATCGCGGAAAAAAAGGCCGCGACGGCGGAAGCCCCCGTGGCAGCCCCCGCGCCTCGATCGAACCGGCCAGCCGCGGGGGCGCGACCGGGTGTTCCCAGAGGAACAATTGGAACATCCCTGCCGGAAGCATGGGACGGGCTGTTCAAAAATGCCCGGATGCAAGGCCCCCGAAATCCTGAGCCATGAGTCGTACCCTTTTCGGTACGTCGAATGGCGAAGGATGAGGGAAACGCCGCAGACGGGTATTTTTCAACAGCACGTCCGGAAAAGTGTCCGCGACGGCGGCACGCCCCCGTGGCAGTCCCCGCGCCTCGATCGAACCGGCCAGCCGCGGGGGCGTGACCGGGGGTTCTCAGAGGAGCGATTGGAACATCCCTGCCGGAAGCATGGGACGGGCTGTTCAAAAAGGGTTGAATGCGAGACGCCCGAAATCCCGCGCCGTGAGTCGTGCTGTTTCGTGCGTCGAGCGGAGCGGGATGAGGGCAACACGGCAGACGCCCTTGTTCAACAGCCTGTTGATTGTCAGATTTTGTTTTCTTCCAGGAACGAGTACAGCGTCCGCCGCATCGATTCATCAAGATTCACCTTCGGCTCCCAGCCCAGGAGACGCCGGGCCTTCTCGATGCTGGGCTTGCGGGTGTAGATGTCCTGGTAGCCTTTCCCGTAGTACTCCTCCGCGGGTTTCTCGATGATCTCCGAGTAGGCCTCGTCGGCCCGGTGGTCCGGGTGCTCCGTGAAAATGCCTTTCAGGAGGTGGGCCAGCTCCCGGACGGAGCACTCGTTGAAGGGATTGCCGATGTTGATGATCTCGTTTTTGCAGGCACCGTCTTTGTTCGCCAGGATCCGGATCAGCGCGTCGATGCCGTCGTCCACATAGGTGAAGCAGCGCTTCTGATGCCCTCCGTCGACGAGCGTGATGGGCCGCCGCATGAGCAGCTCCGCGATGAACTGGGTCACCACCCGGGAGCTTCCCTCCTTGGCCGTGTCGAGGGAGTCGAGGCGCGGGCCCACCCAATTGAAGGGGCGGAACAGGGTGAACTCCAGGTGACCCCGGGTGCCGTAGGCGTAGATGACCCGGTCCAGGAGCTGCTTGCAGCACGAGTAGATCCAGCGCTCCTTGCGGATGGGTCCCACCGTGAGGAAGCTCTCGTCTTCGCTGAACTCCGGATCCGAACAGGCGCCGTAGACCTCCGAGGTGGAGGGGAACACGATCCGTTTGTGATACTTGACGCACTGCTTGACGATGTTGAGGTTCATCTCGAAGTCGAGCTGATAGACACCGATGGGGTCCTCCACGTAGAGCTTCGGTGTGGCGATGGCCACCAGTGGCATGACGACGTCGCACTTCTTGACATGGTATTCAATCCACTCGCGGTTGATGGCGATATCGCCCTCGATGAACTGGAACCGCGGGTTGTGCAGTGCCCGGCCGAGGCGGTCATCCGCCAGGTCCATGCCGTAAACCAGCCAATCCGTCTCTTCCAGAATCTTGTTGGTGAGATGGTGGCCGATGAAGCCGTTGACTCCAAGGATGAGGATCTTTTTCGTCGCCATTCGCTTGTCCTTTTCGAGAAGAATCGTCTTTCCAATGTCCCGTGAATTTTGGGAAATCGCTCTTTACGATGTTTTGACGCTTTGCGCAACCCCTATCGGGAATCACCTCGCAATCCGGGGACATCCGCCGCGGTACACGTCGCCCGTCCCCTTCGGCGCCCGTCACCGGCACCGGCCCGGGCAGGTCGGCAGACGCCTCCACACTGCCGTTCGATGGCTGAAACCTGTCATATTCATTGAGTATTTCTTTCTCTTGTGGTAAGTGGGAACCCTATGGATGTGATGAAACCCTATCCCCTGGAAACACTCTTCGGCCGCATCATGAGCCCCTTCGAGCGCTTTCTCAAGCAGACCACGGCGGGCGGAATCGTGCTCATCGGAACCACCGTATTCACCATCCTCTTTGCCAATACACCCTGGGGCGGATGGATTCACCATCTTTTCGAGCAGACCGCCGGGATCACGGCGGGAGGGGGGATTTTCCTTCGCCTCACGCTCCATCACTGGGTCAACGAGGGGCTCATGGCCCTGTTCTTCCTGCTGGTGGGACTGGAACTGAAGCGCGAATTCCTGGTGGGAGAGCTTTCGAGCCCGAAGGATGCCGCCCTGCCGATGGTGGCCGCCGCCGGCGGGATGGCCGTTCCCGCGCTGATCTACTTCCTGCTGAATCCGGCGGGACCGGCTGCGGCGGGCTGGGGTATTCCCATGGCCACGGACATTGCCTTCGCCGTGGGAATCCTTGTCTTGCTCGCCTGGCGGGTTCCCCGGAACGTGATCATTTTTCTGACGGCCCTCGCCATTGTCGACGACCTGGGAGCGGTCCTGGTCATCGCCCTCTTCTACACCCAGGCCATCGACTGGGCGAGCCTGGGCTCGGCGGGCGTCATGCTGCTGCTCCTGACGATGCTCAACCGGGGAGGCGTCCGGCATCCGCTCCCCTATGTCCTGGCGGGGATTCTGCTCTGGGTCTTCCTGCTGAAGTCGGGTGTCCATGCCACCATCGGCGGCGTCCTGCTGGCTTTCACGATCCCCGCGAAACCCGCCCACACACCGGAACAGTTTGATCACTCACTGGAAGAACTGAAGGATGCCTTCCATGCCGAGACCTGCGATCCCGAATCCTCGGGAAATCCCCTGAGCAGCCTTCGCATGGCCACCCTCGCGGAGGCTCTGGAGAAGGAGGCCATCGCGGTTCAATCTCCCCAGCAGCGGATCGAACACACCCTCGCTCCCTGGGTCACCTTCGGAGTGATCCCTCTCTTCGCTTTCGCCAACGCGGGAGTGGACTTTTCCGCCATCGAGGGCTGGGAGGCCCTGGCGGACCCGGTCACCCTCGGCGTGGTGCTCGGTCTTGTCCTGGGCAAGTTCGCCGGGATCAGCGGGGCGAGTTGGCTGGCCGTCCGGGCCGGACTGGCGGTCCTTCCCCGGGGTGTCGGCTGGATTCACCTGTGCGGGGTCTCCTGGCTGGCCGGGATCGGCTTTACCATGTCGCTTTTCATCAGCCAGCTGGCCTTTCCCACGGATCCA
Source organism: uncultured Syntrophaceae bacterium (assembly GCA_964396205.1). Lineage (GTDB taxonomy): Bacteria > Desulfobacterota > Syntrophia > Syntrophales > PHBD01 > PHBD01. The sequence continues at coordinate 3,459 of CAYNEJ010000161.1, read as the reverse complement.
TCCCTCGCCGAAAAGGCGAAGCTGGGAATCCTTTCGGCGTCGCTCGTGGCCGCCGTTATCGGATTTGCCTGGATGTACCTCGCCGGGGGAAGCAAAAGGAAAGGGAACCGGCATCCAGGCTCCACCGCTCCGGACACCGGCAGCGCAGCCCGCGGAGGAACCGCCGGGACCTCTTAAATCCGCTGGGCCTTCCTCTGCTTCTTCTGCTCGTACATCAGTGTGTCCGCCCGGGTCATCAGATCGTCGAGACTCATGGACTCCTGCGGGTCGCATCGCACCATGCCGATGCTGATGGATATCTTGTAATCCCTGCCCTCGCGGGCATTGCGCACGCGGAGGCACTCCTCGAAGCGCCCGGTGATGGCGTCGGCATGGTGCAGGGACGCCCCCAGCGCCAGGACCACGAATTCGTCCCCTCCCACGCGGGCGATGATGTCCGATTCCCGGAAGGCCTCCCTGAGAACCGAGGCGGCCTCGATGATCGCCTCGTCCCCCTTTTTGTGGCCCAGGTTGTCGTTGATCCACTTCAGGCCGTCCATGTCGGCGAAGAGAAGCACGATCTCCATCCGGTTCCTTTCCGCGATCTTCATCTGCTTCTCGGCGAGGGCCACGAACCCGCGCCGGTTGAAGAGACCCGTCATGGCGTCCGACACGGATTGCCGGTGCAGCTCCTCCTCGAACCGTTTCCGTTCGGAGATGTCGCGGACAATCCCGCTGAATCCGACGACCTTCCCCGCTGAATCCTTCCGCAGGTTCAGGGAGGTCTCGACATACACCACCGCACCGTCCTTTCGGATCAGGCGGGACTCGAACAGGCTGAGTCCGACCCCGGTGTGGTAGACCTTCGTGAACGTCTCCACGGCGGTCCGGGCCGTTTCCTCGTCCATGAACCGCCGATAATGCATGCCCCGCAGCTCCTCCCCGGAATAACCCAGCATCGCGCAGGTCGCGGGATTGAAGAAGGTCAGGTTCCCGCGGAGGTCCGCCTCCACGTAGCTTTCCCACATGTTTTCCAGGATTTCCCGGTACTTTTCCTCACTGCGCTGAAGGGCATCCTCCGCCGCCCTTCGCTCGCTCACGTCATCGCAGACGACCACGACCTCACCGGAGGGAAGCTTGTAGACGTAATTCTCGAGCCACAGGGAAACACGGTCGTCCCGGTACAGCGATGCCCCTTTCCGCTCCGGTTCGCCGGTTCTCCAGACCCGCACGAACGCGTCGACGAGGCCCATCGCCCGCACCCCCGGGAAGACATCCAGAACGCTCCGGCCGACGGCCTCGTCCTTCCGGACCTTGCCGATCCTCTCCATGGACCGGTTGAGATCGCGGATGACAAAATCCATTCCGTCCGAGAGGGCGTCATACACGACCACGCCGCTGCTCATGTTTCCGAACAGCTCGCGGAACCGCTCCTCCTTGAAGGCGATGGCCTGCCGGGATCGGCTGACCACATGAACCATGGAAAGGACCGCCGTGAAGAGGATAAGAACGGCGATCGTGAGAACGGCGCCCGCCTTCCGGTAGACCTCGATCTGCCGCATCGAGTTCAGAAGGACGACGGACCAGCCCTCCCTGTTGACGATTCTCCGGGATGCAATCCATGATTCCCCATCCTGGTCGACCTCCATCCCGTCGATGATTTCATCGGCAAAGACCGCATCGAAGGAAGGCTTTCCGAACTGCACCGGCAGATCCGCTGCAACCGCCGATCCGGCACGAACCGGCCACAGGCTCTTCATGACCCGGTCGGAGCGGCTGGCCAGAAAGATGATCCCGTTTGGATCGATGAAGTAACAGTGCGGGTACTGGCTGAAGAAAGACTCCGTCTTGTCGAGGATCTTTTTCATGGCTGCAACGCCGATGATTCGCCCCGCCCCGTCCCGCACCGGCCGGCCGGCGAAAAATCCCCGCTTCCCCGACGTCACTGCAACTCCGAAATACCGCCCGGCGAGGCCGCCCATGGCATCCCTGAAGTAGGGGCGCGACTCGAAAGACATTCCCACGAAACTGTCCGGATCGCGGCGGTTGGAAGAGGCCACCGTCCGCCCCTCATGGTCCATCAGGTAGGAAACGGAGGCGTCCAGGCTGGCGTTGTACCGGTCCAGGGCCACATTCGCCCGTTCAATGTCTGCTGCCTTCCCGCTGAGCAGAGCCGGAACGACCTGGGGTGAGCTGGCCAGGGCACGGACGCCGCCCTCGATCCGCTCGCACTCCGAGTTCAGATGAATCGAAATGATGAGAGAGGCGGCCTCGCCGTCGCGGATGACATCCTGGCGTGCCTGGTCGCAGAGGGTTTCCGTGGCGATCCAGCCGGCAAGAACGACGGTGGCCACGAGGAGAACCGACAGGACCGTCAGGCGAAAGGGGGTCTCCAGTTGTCGTTTTTTCATGCCGAATCCTTTTTCATCCCGCCGCCGGCGTCAATTGCGCAGCGGTTTCCCTCGCCGATCCCCGCCGATCGAACCGGCTCATTCAGGAGAGCCGGCCGGATCAGGGGCAAGACGGAGCCCTTCCAGGGGCCGGAAGCAATCCCGCAGGGCGGCCCCTTTGATTCTCCCTCCACCCGTCTCAACCTCCAGAAGCTCCAGCAGGCCGTCTCCGGCCGTCACGAACACCCTGTCTCCATCGAGGCGGATGCGTCCCGGTTCCGCTGCCGCGCCACCCGAAGTGATCTTCGGCAGAGCCGGGTCATCGTTCCCGGAGCCCACCGGGAGCCCCCGCCAGACGATCAGTTTCTCTCTCGCGGGAAGAAACGTGAAGGCCCCCGGCCAGGGGTCCGTCACGGCCCGGATGAGGTTGTAGATGCAGAGCGCCGGCCGGTGCCAGTCGATGAGGCCGTCGGCGGGCTTCCGCCCACCGAAGTAGCTCCCCCTGGACAGGTCCATCGGGATCCGGGGTGCGGTCCCGGCGGCAATCAGGGGAAGCACCTCCGCCAGGAGGTCCGTCGCCGCCCGGCAAAGCTTGCGGTAAAGGGTAAGCGCCGTGTCTTCGAAGGCGATCTCCACGGCCCGCTGCCCGACCATGTCGCCCGCGTCGGGTTTCGCCACCATGTGGTGGAGCGTGACCCCGGTGCGGGTCTCGCCGTTGACCAGGACCCAGTTCACCGGCGCCCTCCCCCGGTAGGCCGGAAGGAGGGATCCATGGAGATTGTAAGCCCCTGCGGTTGCGAGGTCCAGGATCTCCGGGCGGATCATATGGCGGTAGTAAAAAGAGAAGATCGCCTCCGGCGCAAGAGCGGCGATCCGCTCCCGCCACTCCGGCGCCCCCACGCTCTCCGGGCACAGGACGGGGATGCCCCGCTCCTCGCCCCAGGTCTGGACGGAGCCGAACCAGATCTTCTCCCCCGGGTCATCCTCATGGGAGATGATGGTCCGGATCCCGAAGCCCGCCGCCTCCAGGGCGTTCAGACCCGTGATCCCCATGTCGGAGTAGGCGAAGACGACCGTGTTCACGGTTTCA
>CAYNEJ010000160.1:0-6569 GCA_964396205.1 uncultured Syntrophaceae bacterium | reverse complement strand
GCCGCGCCCTGGGGGGAGATGTGATGTTCGGGAGTGGAGCGTTTCACCGGGACCGCGTGGCGGCGGCAATGGGGCTGTAGAGGCATGGAAGGTCAGGAAGGGAGCCGGTACCCCTTGTCCCGGAAAAGCGTTGCACAGGCATCGACAACGACGGTGTCGTACCGGCTTCCCCTGTGCTGCGCGATCTCGTCCAATGCCGCCTCCAGGCCCAGGGTGGGACGGTAGGGCCGATGGGAGGCCATCGATTCCACGACGTCCGCCACGGCCAGGATCCGGGCCTCCAGGATGATGTCTTCGCCCCTTAATCCGTTCGGATAGCCGGAGCCGTCCATCCGCTCATGATGCTGGAGAACGGCCCGGGCCACGGGCCAGGGGAATTCGACGTCCTTGAGAATTTCGTAACCGGCCTCGGGATGAACCTGGATCAGCCTGAATTCAACGGGAGACAGTTTCGATGGCTTGCTGAGTATTTCCGAGGGAACGGAGATCTTGCCGATGTCATGGATAATGCCGGCCACGCGAATTCCTTCGATTTGATCGTCCGGAAGCCCCATTTCACGGGCGATGGCCCGTGCCAGGTCGGAGACTCTCCGCTGGTGGCCGGCCGTGTAGGGATCTCTGGCCTCCACGACGGCGGAAACGGTCTGGACCGTTGCCGCCAGGCCCAATCTCAGTTTGTCGATGATGACCTGTCGTTCCAGCTCCAGCCGCTTGCGCTCGGTGACGTCCCAGACCGTTGAAACCATCAGGCCTTCGCCGGGGATGGTGATGTTCCTGGCAGTGATGTACGTGGTTTCGCTTCCCCGGCGGGTGATCGGGACGTCAGGCCAATACAGCCTTGCCGGGTCTCCGCTGGCATAATCGTCGCGGACCTGCTTTTGCATCTTTTCCCTGAATTCCGGGTCTTCGTAAACGGCGTTCCAGAAGGTATCGGGATCCGTGATGGCGTCTCTCGTGGTCCGGTAGAATCTGGGGAAGAGATCGTTCATGTACCCGAACACGACATGGGGATCGATGGAGTTCACGGCGACGCCGATGGGAAGATTGTCCAGGACCGCCCGGATGAAACTCTCCCTTTTCCTCAGCTTCTCTTCCGTCAGCTTCAGTTCGGTGATGTTTGTCCACACCCCGATCGCTTCCCGGGGCGTTCCGCTTTCATCGCGGACCAGCCGGATCTGATCCTGGATCCAGATCACTGTTCCGTCCTTGCAGAGGAAGCGATACTTGTGATCCAGGGTGCCCGTTTCAAAGAATGACGACCAGACCTTGGCCTGAGCCTCTTTCCGGTCGTCGGGATGGAGGTGATCGTCCCACCAGCTCGGCTGCAGCAGCTCCTCCATGGTATATCCCAGGATCCCCGTGATGTTTTCACTCACCCAGATCGGCGAGGCCTGATTGTTCTCGATTCGGAGGGCGTAGCTGATGACGGGACTGGCGGACAGATACTGCTGCAGGCGCTCCATGAGCTGTTTTTGTGCATCCTGAGCCCGCTCCAGCAGCTTCAGACGGCGGGACAAAACCACATACAAGAGAGCCGCGGTGACGAGGACGAAGCCCCACCCCTTGTAGGTCTGCATCCACAGGCAGAGATCGGGATCTTTCACCAGCCAGAGCAGCGCCTGGTCGGAAAGCAGGACCCATGCCCCGGCAATCAGGACATAAAGGCCGACGATCTCCAGGGTTGCTTTTTTCATCGCTTGCCCTTCCGTGCTGCGGTCCGACACGGGATGGTCCCTGCGGTCTTTCTGATTCAGAGCATTGCGATCGGAGTTCTCCTGAGGCGGGTCCGGACACGCGGTCTGTTTCCCGATCCCCGCAACTATTTTCCAAAGACGGTCTTCAGGATGTCCGTCACCCTGGCGGCGGGGTCGGTCCGGATCTTCTTCTCCTCGCTCCCGATCATGAGAAAAAGGCCGTCCATGGCCTTGCCCGTCACGTAATGATCCAGGTCGAGGGACTCCTTCGGCACCAGGGGCAGGGATTCAACGGGGGCCATCATGTCCTTGTAGGCCTTCGTCACGCCGACCTTGTTCATGTTGGCGGCAACCACCGGCTTGAACTCGCCGTAGAGCTTGTCCGACGTTCTGGCCTTGAAATAGTCCGTCGCCGCCGTGTCGCCTCCCTGGAGGATCTTCCGGGCGTCGTCGAAGGACATCTCCCGGATGGCATCCGCGAAGAGATCGGCAGCCTTCGGGGCCGCCGCCTCGGCCGCGCGGTTCATGCTGAGGATAAAACCATCCACCTGTTTCTGAAAGCCCAGCCTGGAGGCCATGTCGGCGGCCGTCCGGACCTTTTCGGGGAGCAGGATCTTCACCAGTTCGTTGCCGAAATAGCCGTCCTTTTTGGAGACGGCTTTCACGGCATTCTTCGTGCCGACGGCCAGGGCCTCCTTCAGGCCGGCAATGGTCGTCTTCTGGTCCGGACCGGCCTGGGATGTCCCGCTTTTCACCTCGGGAAGCCTGTTCAGGAGATCGTCCAGGATCCCGGCCCCGGCCGGAGCCGCGATGCCCATTGCCCCGAGAAAAGCCAAACCCCACAGAAATTTTCTCATCATGATCCCTCCCGTACATGGATTCATCCTGTTCAAAATCCGCCGCCGTCCTGCCGGCCATCCGGCGCACCTGAAACGGTCTGGATATGCCCAATCCGGCGACCTTCAGGCAAGCGGTGCCGGAGATACCGGTGCGGCCGGGGGACCTTTCCTGATTCGCATGGATCCGCTTGCTCGTGTCAAAACCCGATGCCGCCGCCTCTGCGAGGAGGCGGGTTGTTGTCTCTTTGCGTATCCGGGCGGTCCTTCACTCACAGGTGATCATGCCCCTCCGCTTCCGGCTGAAAAAGCACGGATGTGATCCGGTAGGTGCGGTGCTTCCCCGAGGGAAGCGGCCACTCGATCTCGTCCCCCACCCGGAGGCCGATCAGGGCCGCCCCCACCGGGGCCAGGATCGAGACCTTCCCTTTCTCCACGTTTGCCTCGGAAGGGTACACCAGGGTGACCTCGGATTCTTTCCCCGTATCCAGTTCCCTGAAGGTGATGCGCGAATTCATGGTCACGACGTCCGGGGGAATCGCTTCGGACGAAACCACCGTGGCGCGCTCGAGCTCGTCCGCCAGTGCCTTGATGTTCGTGGAATGCTGAACCCGGGTCAGGATCTGTTCCAGGCGTTCCAGGTCCCGTTCGGTGATGAAAATGGTTTCAGGGCGCTTCATGGCTTTCGTCTCCAGGTTGTCGGGGTGAAGAATGGTCGGTTGAGTCCTGCTGCACATGCCTGTATGTGCCCGGGGCAGGCGAATCCTCTGTTCCCCATTATGACGCCTCAGACAGCTTTTTTGCCAGCAGTTCCTTGATGATTTTTGGATTGGCCTTGCCGCCGGAGGCCTGCATGACCCGGCCGATCAGAAAGCCCATGGCCTTTCCCTGGCCGCTCCGGAAGTCGGCCACCGCAGCGGCCTGCTCGCCCAGCACCCTGTCGATCAGAGCATCAAGGGCGTTCGGATCGGAGACCTGCCGGAAGCCGCGGGCTTGTACGATCGCCTCGGGCGCCTCGTCGCTTTCGAACAGGTGGGCGAGCACCTCGCGGGCCGCGTTGGCGTTGATCTCGTCGCGGGAAAGCATGGCCAGAAGCGCAGCGAAGCGCTCCGGCGTCACCGGCGTGTCGCCCAGTTCCTGCTTCCGCTCCTTCACGGCCGGCATCAACTGGGTGGTGAGCCAGTGCATGGCCGTCCGCGGCGCAACGTCCAAGCCGATCAGCGCATCGAAATACCCGGCGACCTCCGGGTCCGAGCTCAGGTAGGTCGCCTCCTCGCCCGTGAGGCCGCAGCGCGCGACGAAACGCTCGGCCCTGGCCGCGGGCATCTCCGGGAGGCGGGCGCGTACTCTTCCGATCCATTCCGGAGACAGCTCGATGACCGGAACCGCCGGATCGGGGACGCAGGGCCCCTCGAACTTGGCCCGCATGGGAAACGTCGCCTTCTTGTCGGGGTCCCACAGGCGGGTGTGCAGGATCACCGCCTCGCCAGACTGGACGCTGGTGCTCTGCCGGCCGATCTCGTGGGCGATGGCGTCCCCCACGTGTCGGACGGAATTCATGTTCTTGACTTCCACCTTGGTGTTCATCTGGCTGGTGCCCCGGGGACGCACGGAAATGTTGGCATCGACGCGCATCGTGCCGTTTTCCATGCTGCACTCGGAGGATCCGGCGTAGCGCACCTGTGTGCGCAGCGCCTTCAGAAACTCCATGGCGTCGTGGGGTGACCGGAAATCGGGCTCCGTGACGATCTCCACGAGCGGGGCGCCGGCCCGGTTGAAGTCCACCAGGCTGATGGGCAGGCGCCCTTCCGTTTCATGGACCAGCTTGGCCACGTCCTCTTCCATGTGGATGTGATGAATGCGCAGTCTCTTCGATTTGCCGTTCTCGTCGGCGATGTCGATCCAGCCGCCCCGCGAGAGGGGGAGGTGAGCCTGGGAGAGCTGGTAGCCCTTGGGCAGGTCCGGGTAGTAGTAGACCTTCTGGTCGAAGGCGCTCCGGGGCTGAAGCTCGGCGTTGAGGCCCAGGCACAGAAGCGCCGCCTTCTCAAGGGCTGCCTCGCTCAGCCGCGGAATGGCGCCGGGAAACCACAGGCAGGTCGGGCAGGTGTTGACGTTGGGCTCGTCTCCGGGACGGTTTGGGCAATCGCAGAACAGCTTGGTCGGGCAATTGAGCTCGATATGTATTTCCAGTCCGATGACCGCTTCCATTTCCATGTCTATGCCCCCCTTCGCCGCAGTTCCAGGATGTGTTCGCCCAGGTCGAGGAGCCGGCCGTCGCTCTTCCCGGGGCCCGCCAACTGGAATCCGGCGCCTGCGTCGCCCGCGGCCGGCGGCAGATGCAGGGCCGGCTGTCCGGTCACGTTGGCAAACACGGTAAAGGCGAACTGCCGGTACGTGTCGTCAAGTGACGCGGGGGCATCCGGTGTGCCCGGATGGAGCGTCGGCAGGACCAGGAAGTCCACCTCCGCCTTGATGCGCTGCATCTCTTTGAGCAGGCGGGCGCGGCAGGCGTCTTCATAGGCGTCGTAACGCTGGAACTGGAAAAACGCGCCCTGAAACAGGCAGCTCTTCAGGAGCAGGCCGAAGGCGGCGCCGCGCGACTGCAGATACATGTCGTTCCAGTTCCGGGCGCCGTTCGCCCGCTCGCCGTAGCGCACCGAGTCATAACGACCGGCGCAGGACGAGGCCTCGACGGAGCCGACGATCCGGCCGACGAGCTGGAAATGCGGGAAGTCGGGCAGGGAGACATCCCGGACCGCGAAACCCGCCCTCTCCAGCTCCTGCAGGCCGGAGCGGAACCTCGCCTCCTCTTCGGCCGTCAGGAGGCCGACGGCTTCCCGGATCACGCCGAGGGTTGTCCCCGCGGGGCTCATCTCCCCGCGCGAGAGATCGGGAGCCGGCTCTTCGGGCAGGGAGAAGTCTCGATCGTCTGGTCCCGAAATGGCTTTCAGGGTCTCCCGGATCCTTGCCGGGCTCTCCGAAAGGAGACCGCAGCACTCCATCGACGGGATCAGGCCGATGAGGCCGTACCGCGAGATGAGGCCGTAGCTGGGCTTGAACCCGATCACGCCGGTCCGCGAGGCCGCCAGCCGGCTCTCGCCCATCAGGTCCAGCACCAGTTCGAGATCGGCGACCCCGTTCTGAAGCGCGCCTCCAACCCGGCTTCCCGTGAGGCCGAAGCCGAATTCGCTCGTCCGGGTTGATCCGCACAGGGTGGCCCCGGCCCGGCGGAGGCACTCCACGACGGCCGCGTCTTCGAGGGCCTTGAAGTTTGCCAGGGCCTTCGATCCGGCTTCCGTCGGCCAGCCCGCCACGGAGATGCAGGCCTGAACGGCCACCCGGAGTCCCTGCAGGGGGCCCTCCTGGGCGGCTTCCGCCTGGGGGTTTTGATGCGCAAATATGTCGTCCATGAAGGTCTCTCCCTTATTCCAGTATGCTTGCCACCTTGAAGTAGCTCCCCTTGACGGCGGGTGCACTCCCGAGCAGACGGCCCGTTCGGGAAAACTTCGACGGCCTTGCCTCCGTGCCGGGGCGTGTCCGGTTGGCTACCGCCACGACGCCTCGCACGGGCTCCTCGTCACCGGCATGTTCTCCAGCCAGGACGGCGAGCTCCTCCGCGCGGGCGATCACTTCTTCCAGCACCGCCCGCTCCTCCCCGCTGATCCCGATGCGCGATACCCAGGAGAGATGATCGAGCCGGTTTTCCTTTGCCGCTGCTCCCGGCAGTACCTCCGGGCCGCCCAGGTCCAGAAGGCCCAGCTCGGCCAGCTGCTCGCGCCGGACCGCCGCCGGGGCACCGGTGAGGGGGCAGGCGGCGCTGCGGTTCTTGGGGAACGCGATCACCTCGCGAATGGAGGCGGTCTGCAGGATCATCGACACGACGCGGTCCATGCCCAGCGCAAGGCCGCCATGGGGCGGCGCGCCGAAGTCGAACGCCCGGAGAAAGAACCCGAACTTCTGCCTCACGTCTTCTTCCGTCAGTCCCAGGGCGGTGAAGATCCTGCGCTGCAGGTCGCGGTCGTTGATGCGGATGCTGCCG
>CAYNEJ010000159.1:0-6645 GCA_964396205.1 uncultured Syntrophaceae bacterium | reverse complement strand
GGCCGTATCCAGTGGGCCCAGGAGAATGAAATTCACCACGGGGGTCAGGTCCTGTTCGATGCACAGGGAGATGCCCCGGAGCACATCCCCGGGGCTGATGTCCTTTCGGTAGGAATCCAGGATCTCCTGAGATCCCGACTCGGCGCCGATGTAAAGGGCCCGGAACCCGGCCTCCCGCAGCATTCCCGCCAGGAGAGGCGTGCGGCAGATGTCATCGATCCGTCCCTGGGCGTAGTACTCGATGCCCCGGTTCAGGCCGCCGCCGGTCATGGCACCGCAGAGCTCCCGGATCCGCCGTCCGTCCGTGGTGAAGTTATCGTCGGTGAACATGATCCGTTTCGCTCCCTGCCCGATGAGGAACCGGATCTCCTCCAGGAGGGAGCCGGCGGACCGCTTGCGCACGGTCCCGCCGTAGAGGGAGCGGATGGAGCAGAAGGTGCAGCGGTGGGGGCATCCCCGGCTGGAGGAGAGACTCCGCGTCCGGTAGCGACGGTTCTCCATGAGATCATGGCCCGGGAGGGGGAAGGCATCCAGGTCGGGCTCGGGAGGACGGTCCGGGGTGACGACGATGCCACCGGGACCCCGGAAGCTGATCCCGTCGATGGTCCCGAAATTTTCTCCCCGCAGAACAGCCCGTGCCAGGGCCGGGAACGTCGCTTCCCCTTCTCCCCGCACCACGGCGTCGATGGTCTCGTGTCGCCCGAGCATTTCTTCGTGGAGAACCGTACCGTGGATGCCGCCCAGGACGGTGAAGAGGTCCGGAAGCGTTTCCTTTGCCGTCCGGAAGACTTCCAGGGCCGCGAGAAAGCTGTTCGTCAGGGCCGACACGCCCAGGATCCGGGGGCGGCCGTCGGCGATGCGCTTCCGGAGGAGAGAGAGACCGTCCGGCGAAGAAGGGGCGAGGTCCAGGTCGAGGATCCCGACGCCGATTCCCATCGCCGGCAGAGGGGCCGCGACGGCGGCCAGCCCGAGAGGCGGGATCTCGGCCCGGCCGTTGAAGAAAGGGTTGACGAGGAGGACGTCCATGGTCGGGTTCTCTTTTTTCCGTGGGGGGTCGACAGCCTGCGGCTCCGTTCAGCCTTGCGGTCCGTTTCCCTGTTTCCCCGTTGCCCGGATGCCGTCCGTCGGCAGGGGATTCACAGAGAGGACCGAAATGAACGGCCCATGGAATAGGATGAAAAGGATCGGCCTGTCAATGCGGAATCATGTGCAGTCGAGGATGCAAAGAGGGGAGCATCTCCCGTCTGCCGAAGGAAGCGGTTTCCTCGCTGGTGCCCGTCCGATCCGGCATGTCCTCGTTTCTCGCCGGACATGACGTGACGCCGGGCAGGGTGTCCCGAAGGGACTTGACAAGGACTCCGTCTGATGGCATTCATGACACGGAGCATGAAACAGAAATGCGTCCGGAATGAGCAACCCGGCAGATCGTCAACCAAGTCAACTGTTTCGAATCAACGTATGAGTCATCCCACAGCATGGGAACACGGCATCTCCCATGCTCCCCTTCGATAATCGTTCCCTTTCCATCAACACAACCCATTGAAAGGAGAAGACCCATGTCCGAAACGAAAGCAGACCGGGGCATATCCAGACGATCCTTTATCAAAGGAACCGCTGCCGTGACGGGAGCAGCGGCACTGACGGGCATCGGCGTAACGGAAGTTGCGGCGCGCACCGCCATCCCCAGGAAATGGAACATGGAGGCGGATGTTGTGATCCTGGGATTCGGCGGAGCCGGGGCCTGCGCGGCCATCGAAGCCGCCGAACGAGGTGCCAGGGTTCTTGTCCTGGAGAAACAGCCCGAGGCAAAGCTCATCAACAATACAAGGATGTCTGGGGGGATTTATCACTGCCCGGACCCGGCGGGTGACCGGAAGGCACTGAAGGAATATGCCAAGGCCATGTTCAGCGGGGAGAACATCCCCTGGAAACTGGAGGGGGAGCAGCCGGAATGGTCCGACGGCCTGGCCGAGGCCTGGGCCGAGTATGCCCCGCAGAACGTCGCCTTTCTTCAGAAGCTGGACCCGCAGTACCAGACCGTGGGCTTCTCGGCATTCGCCGGGGCGGCATTCCCAAAATTCCCGGGTGCGAAAGACTCCAAGTACCGCGTATTCGGGAGCACCTTCACGGGGAAGGCCAGCTTCAACGAGGCGACGATGAACAAGCCCAAGATGGAGAAGATGAACGGCGAGGCATTCTTTTACGTGCTCGCCGAGGGCGCCCGGAAGAAGGGTGCCAGAATTGTATACGAGACGCCGGCAAAGCGGCTTGTGCAGAACGACAGGGGAGAAGTCATCGGCGTGATTGCGGCCAAAAAGGGAGGCGGCGAAGTCGCCGTCAGGGCCAGGAAGGGCGTTATCATCACGACGGGCGGCTACGAGTACAGCAAAGCCATGAGAAAGGCTTTTCTCGAGGGGCCGGGCGTGGAAGGCTGGGCGTTCTATGGCTCTCCGGACAACACGGGCGACGGCATTGCCATGGCCATGGCGGTCGGTGCGGGTCTGGCGAAGGTGGGGAAAGCGGCATCGAGAATCATTACGGCGGTTCCCCTGCGGTATCACGGCTTGAAAGCGGGTCTGATTACACCGGCCGTGGGACGCCCCAATGCAATCGTCGTCGACAACTACGGCGATCGCTATGCGGCGGAACATCTCGTGACGAAAGACCCGAGCCGCTACTTCTTCTACAAGGAGGCGGTCAAGTTCGACATCCTCGAGCTCATCTATCCTCGGGTTCCCAGCTGGTTTGTTTTCGACGAGACCCTCCGGTCGACGTTCACCATCACAAACCTCGGGATCTCAACCGCCGGCTTCGGAATCGTTCCCTGGTCGAAAGACAACATGGATGCCGTTCGCAGAGGATGGATCCTCCAGGGGAACACGATCGAGGAGATCGCGGGAAAGATCAGGAACCACCCGGAGAACAGAAAACTCATGGATTCGCAGAGGCTTGCCAAGGCGGTATCCAACTTCAACGAGTCATGCGCCAAGGGAAAGGACGAGACTTTCGGCAGGCTGGCCGCCACCCTGAAACCCGTGGAGAAGGCGCCCTTTTATGCACTGCCCCTCTACCCGGGTGGGCCGAATACGAAAGGCGGCATCGCCGCCAATGCTGCTCGGGAGGTCCTGACTTGGGAAGGCAAGCCCATTCCAAGGCTCTACACGGCCGGCGAAATTTCTTCAGCCTTGAAGTTCGTCTACCAGGGCGGCGGGAATCTGACAGAGTGCATCGTCTTCGGCCGGATCGCCGGAAAGAATGCCGCGGCGCTGAAGCCCTGGAAATGAAGGGGTGATGCGACATGAAGCGAAACCGGATCGGAAGAACGTGCATGCGGATGTTGGCTGCCGTGCTGCTGGCTGCGGCGGCCGCGCTGTCCGTCTCGGCTGCGGACCCGGCCGCCGCCCCGAAGGCGAATTTCCTGGCGGACCGGCACCAGGAGCGGGGCATTTCGTGTGACAAGTGCCACAAGGAGAGCCCGCCGAAGGCCGCCGTTCCTACGAAGGTCTGCTTCGAATGCCACGGGGACTACGACCGGCTTGCACAGCGGACAAAGCAGGTGGAGCCCAACCCGCATGCCTCCCACGAGGGCAAGCAGGACTGCGAGGTCTGTCACCACGGCCACAAGCCCCCGACGGATCATTGCGGGAGCTGCCACTCCTTCGGGTTCAAGGTGAAATAAGGCTACCCGACATGAAGAAGGGCCGTCCTCTCCGATGGAGAGGGCGGCTTTTTTTATTGTGATTTGGTCGAAAATGCCATCGATTCGGAAGGCACGGCGATCATCACGAGGGAGAGGGCCACGAATCCCAGGGAGACGTGGAAGAGGACACCGAAGCCCGCTCCGAACGCGACGAGCATTCCTCCCAGATACGGCATCAGGCAGTATGCCAGGTCCAGCGTAAACAGGGTCATGTTGGTGTTCAGACCCCGAAGTGACGGGGGGGAGGCGGTGAAGAGCAGGGCGTTCAGGAGGGGCAGGCTGACGCCCACGGACAGTCCGTACAGCCCGGCCAGGCCGTAGTAGAGGGAAGGCGTCGAGGCCCAGGGGAGGATGAAGAGGCAAAGGCCAAGAAGCGCAAGGCCGGCCATCAGGAAGCGCCGCTTGTCGAGCCGGTCGAAGAGAAAGCCTCCGAAAACGCGCACGGCAATCATCGTCGTTGTAAAAATCGTGAAGAAAAGGCCGACATTTCCGGTGCGCAGTTCCAGGGACAGGTCCTTCAGGAAGTAGAAGAATGTCGCATGGGCCATGTAGGCAAGCAGGGTGGCGGACAGGAGCAGGAGCACCGCCCGGATCCGGAAATTGCGGCGGATCTCGGACATGGACGGGCGGCGAAGGAGCGCCCCGTCCATGTCCCGCATGGCCCCGGTCAGGCGTCGGTGCAGGATGACGAGGAGCCCGATGGCGATAACGGAAAAGACCGACACGCCCGCGTAGAGGTCTGCTTCGCCGCGCACGTGGGGCAGGAGGACTTCGCAGAGCGGCGGGATGAGGGCATAGGGGAGCATGGTCGCCACGCTGAGGGTGCCGAATCCCTGGCCGCTTCTTTCTTTCGGGATGAAGTTCACGATCAGGGAGATGGCGGCCGACGTGAGAAGCATGAAGGTCGTTCCGTGGACGATCCTGAGGACGATCATGGCCGGGACCGTGACAACCCACAGGTAGGAACAGGAGCACAGGATCAGGAGGACCAGCGAGGCCGTCAGGACGGAATACGCATTGCGCACGTGAAGCCAGGGAAGGACGGCCAGCCGCAGGATAAAGGCCGCCATCGGCTCCAGGCCGACCAGGAAGCCCCGCCAGACGACGGGAATGTCGATGGTTCCCAGGTAGTGGTAAAAGCCGTAGAAGGCGCTGACGTTGCCGAAGGCCGCCATGACGACCAGGCAGAGGGAAAGGAATTCAAAGGTCCAGAGTGTTGGTGTGTTCTTGGATTCGCTCAAGAATCGAACCTCTTGCCTCTGCCGGCCGCGCCCCCGCGGCTGGCTGGTTATTCCGGGGCGCGGGGGACTGTCGCGGGGCATGCCTCCGCGCATCACTCGCTGCCGGTGGGCAAATCCTCAGGACGGGGGAGAAAAGATCTTTCCCGGGTTCAGGATTCCCTGCGGGTCGAAGAGCTCCTTGATGCGCCGTTGCAGGCGCATGCTCTCGGGAGAGAGCTCCAGGGGCAGGTATCTGCTCTTCATCATGCCGATGCCGTGCTCCCCGGAGATCGTCCCGCCCATGTCCAGCACGAGCTTCAGGATCTCCTCGATCCCCCGGTCGATGCGCTCCCGGGCTTCCCGGGCGTCGGCGGTGATGCTGAGGTGCAGGTTCCCGTCCCCGGCATGGCCGAAGGTGAAGATCTGCATGCCGTAGGCGTCCTCCAGGGGCGGCAGCCTGCGGACGAAATCGGCGATGCAGCGGATGGGGACCACGATGTCTTCATGGACGTCCACCGGATAGCGCTCCTCGATCCGAAGTGATACGGCCTTGCGGACGTCCCACATGCGCTCCCGCCGCTGTGCGTCCGGGGCGAGCAGCACCTGATCCGCCCCTGATCCCAGGCAGATTTCCCCGATCGCCTCGATCTCGCGGGCGATGATCTCCGGAGTTCCGTCCGTCTCGATCAGGAGGAACGCGCCGGTGTCCTGCACGCCTTCGAACGGCAGAAGGTCCCCCACGAGATCGAGGCAGTGCCGGTCCAGGAACTCCACGACACAGGGGATGTAACCCGCGCCCAGGACCGTCCGGATGGCCTCCATGGCGCCGGAGAGGCTCGGGCAGAGGGCCACCAGCGTCGTGATCGCCGGGGGATGCGGGATCAGCTTGAGGACGAGCTGCGTGATGACACCCAGGGTTCCCTCGGAACCGACCAGGAGGCGGGTCAGGTCATAACCGACGACGCCCTTGCGGGTCCGAACCCCTGTCCGGATCGGCTCACCCGTGGGCAGGACCGCCTCGAGGCCCAGAACGTACTCCCGGGTGACGCCGTACTTCACACAGGAGGGGCCTCCGGCGTTCGTGGCGGCGTTGCCGCCGATGGAGCAGGTGTCATAGCTGGCGGGATCGGGAGGGTAGTACAGGCCCGCCTCCCGGGCGGCGTCCTTGAGGTCCTTGTTCAGCACGCCCGGTTCGACCACGGCCAGAAAGTTGTCCCGGTCGATGGTCAGGATCCGGTTCATCTTTGCCAGGGACAGGAGCACCCCGCCGTGAATCGGAACGGCGCCTCCTGCCAGGCCCGTTCCGAGCCCCCGCGGCGTGACGGGGAAACGGAACTCGTTGGCGAGCTTGAGGAGTGCGGAGATCTGGCCGGCCGAGGTCGCTTCCACGACAAGCTCCGGCATGGCGAAGGCCTCGGCGGTTCCGTCCCTGCCGAAGGGTTCCCGCTTGTCGCGATCCTCGATCACGGAGGCGGGTGCGACGGCCTCCCGGATACGGGCGACGGTTTGCGGATCGAGGGGGCGGAATGTCGATGTCATGGCATTCTCAGAAGCTCCGGTGCTCGAAGCCGGGGAGACGGAAGCGCGCCTCCAGCACCTGGAGAAGAAGCGTCGCCAGGGTCGTCATCACAAGGTAGCAGATGCCGACCAGGAGAAACACCTCGGTGAACTTGAAGGAGTCGGAGGCGAGGATCTTCCCCTCCCCCGTCAGCTCGATGCAGGTGA
>CAYNEJ010000158.1:0-6820 GCA_964396205.1 uncultured Syntrophaceae bacterium | reverse complement strand
CTGGCGGGTGCGCACTTCTTCCTGTTTGGCGAAGGCGGTGATTGCAACGGCGCCGGACATGAAGAAAAAGGGCTGAAGGATGGTAAATACGTCCGCTGAACTGCCGTGTGCGATCAGGTTGACAGCAAGATAACCGCCGATCGAGAGAGCGCCGCAGGCGATTGTCTGAAAGACGGTCCAAGGGATAAACAGACCGGTGACAAAAAGAATGAACATGATTCCGATATAATAGAAGCTGACGAATCCGCCCAGCATGGATGTCATCAATGCGACCCCAAATATTGAGAGACACGCCATGGAGACGAGCAACCAGGGAGCATACTTTCGGCCACGATCTGTATTCAGGAAGAACAGGCCGATGGCGAAAGACAGGGCCACGCCAAGGCGAATGATCAGAAAAGGGATAACCAGATCAGGGGCGGTAACCCAGTCCAATGCCCAAAAGATGACATAAAAGACGCCACCGAGGCGAATGATTGTTTTGCCCCGGGATAAGAGCAAATCCGTCCATTCGCGTTCATAAATCTCTCTAAATCTTGGATTAGCAGCTGTCTTGTTCAACTTGCTTCCGTTCATCTGGCTTTTTCCGCTCGCACAATCACCGCCGTAGGGGGATTCCCGAGCGACTCAAAAGTACGCACGTTCATGAACCCGGCCGCCGTCATCAGACCCGCCAACTCGTCGGGAGCAAAGAATCGGAACCTTCCCTCCTCCTCCATCTCGATCACATGCTGCACAAATGCGGCCAATTCACGCAGGCTTCTGAGCAGCCGGGTTTTCTGATGCTCTTCAAGATCCGAACGCTGTTCGATCAACTTGGCTTCCTCGATATAGGACTTGGATGAATCGTAATTTGTCTTGGGGCTGGAGAGAACGATCACGCCTCCCGGAGCGAGGATGCGGTGAAATTCGCGAGCCACCGATTCGGGATCGAACAGGTAAGGAAGAACGATGGACGCAGCGATCCTGTCAAAGGAATCGGACGGACAGTCGATGCGACAATCCCGGCTGGCCTGGCCGAAATTCAGATGCCGAAAGGCCAGGTCGCCGGCATGTCCGGCCATGGTGCAGCCGGATCGAAGGTCTTCCGGCAGTGTCAAGCCCTTCAGGAAACGACCGGCCAGGGAGAGATCCAGGATCACTTCAGCCTCCGTCGGCTCCAGGGAAGGACAGAGCCCCATCACCTCCTGGGCGGTCGAAGGTGCGCCGTGGAGAATCTCGTGCAAGCGAGGTCCGTATTCAGCCGTCATCTTTCGAAGCATTGGGATTTCGAGACCCTCTATCCGCTTGGCAAGGGCAACCGGTCCATGGAGTTCTCCCGACAGGAACGCTTTGAGCGGTGCAAGTCGCGCCGCTTCCAGATCCATCACATGACAGTCCACCCACACATTGTCCAGCCGCCCCGCATTTTGTTCGATTTTCTTGACGATTTTTTCCTTCGTACGCCGCACTGCCTGCGGCACCAGGTCGCAACAGGTCAACAGAATCGGAACGCTGACCACGTCAATTTCATCCAGCAGCAACAGGGAGAGGTTGCCGGTTCCGCACCCCAGGTCGGCCACCCTGTCTCCGGGCCGCACGTCAAGCAACCGGGCCTGCTGCTTTATGAATTCGACATAATCCGGGTTATAGAGGAACATGTCATAGCCTTCGACATCCTCGCTGGCACCGAACAGGTGCGTGTTCCAGAACTCGACGGTGTTTTCGATCCGCTTTCGCTTGATCCGGCCCCATTCAGCTTCATTCTGTCTGGCGAAGCGGGCCATGTCGGGTTCCGCTGCCGGCCTGTCCGCAGCGAACATGTGCTTGGCGATGAGTTCATAAATCAGCTTGTATGACTCGATGGCCTCCGGCCCCGTCTTCAGGAGGTGTCCGGAGGGCAGTTCGATGATCTCCCTCGGTCCACCGCCCGGTGCATTCAGCATTTGACGAACACGTTCACGCGTTACAACAAAGTCATAGGTACCCAGGATCCAACTCACCGGGATTTTGATGGTCGACATATCCGTACGGGCATCTTCGAGAAAGGCCATTTTGCGCTGCACGGCGTCCCGGACCACATCGCCCGGATTGCCGCGTCTCCCATAAATGTACACCGACTCAATCTTTTCGCCGTCCAGGTATTTCTGAAACAGGTCCGTGCCGGCCAGCAGGAATTTCCATTGGTCCTGGCCGTCAGGACAGCCGAAGGGTGAGATCCACATGTCCACACCCGGCTTTACCCCATCCGCGATCATGCGGCGGGCCGGAATCGCGGACACGGAAAAACTGACCAGAACCCGCTTGGCGGGTTGAAACTTTCTCTCCAGAAAAGACAGACTGCCGATCATATCGGATTCCAGCGTGGAGTATGTCCAGTTGTAAAAATAGGCTTCATTCGGATCTTCCGGCGGCGGATCCGTGTTGCTTTCGCCGATCATGTGCGACATGTCGAACCGCAGGACAACCCCGTTCAGACCGTCACGCCTGAAATTATCCACGAGCGTCCGGGCCAGTAAATTGAAAACCTCCTTCCGGACGTGGAACGGCTGGCAGATCAGTACCGCCACATCAACCGGCGGCAACGTGCCATAGAGATCGAACGTGGCGTCCGCGATACCGATCACTTGCTCCCGTCGCGTATTCTTATACCGGCATACATAGACCTGGCTCCGCGTGGACGGCTCCCTGGAACCGAAAAGATCCTCCGCTTTCTTGCGGGCCAGCCCTGCCAGCCGCTTGAGATTCGCCCAGTAGCTGGAACGGACGGTCCGGTTCTGAATCTGCGAAAAGGCATCCCGTTCAACCACCGTGTCCACGAAGTTCAGGCCGATCTGCCAATGCCCCCCCTGCTCCGCGGCGACGATCCTCGACACAGTGGCGCCGTCATGACGGCTGGTTTTCGGCCCTTCGATCAATTCAACAGCGGGAAATCTCATTCCCCGCGTGATCAGACTGTTCTCGGGCACGAGGATGGAGCACCCGCCCTCGCTCACATCGACCACCGGTACCCGGATCACCCCGTCACCCAGATGCGGCGCCTCGATGCTGAGCCAGAGCCCTTCCCCCGGCATCCGTCGGCTGCAGCGGCGATCGTTGTGATACATCCGCTCCGGGATAAACACCCGGGGATGCTCCCCATGCTCGGCAACGAGCCCCTCGAAAACGGCCTGGAGCGGTCCATCCAGGATGGCGCAATAGACAACCCGGATATGATCCGGGATGGTCTGTGTCATGTCTCGAAGGACCAGTGCATCAGGAGTGTAGTCGAAACGTGCTTCGAACCTGGGCCCCGATTTTGCAGAAAACGCGACCAGGATTTTTACATTTCTTTCCGCGGCGGCGCGCAGCCGCTCGTTGATCAGTTCCTGTTCCGCAGTGGGCAGGAGGTTCCCATTGAGCACACCGGGAATCGAATCCTGAAGCGAGACGACCACATCGTCCAGGTCATGGAAGCACGTGTACCCCCTGAGCAGTGATCGATCGCGGGATTGCAGATCCTCGAAAACGATGCCGACCCCGGACGCATCCGAGCGCACAACCCGGCCGCCGATCTCAAGCGGATTTCTTTTCTTATATCCGTTGGGGAGGAATATCTGGCTTGTAAAACGCGTCCCCACGGGTGGAGGGTTTTGGGTTTTGAGGTATGCCCCATTGAGGCTGATGTTCATCAGCAGGGTCTTTGTATCGATGAGAAATCCGTTGTCTGTCGTTACACTGGCCAACGTCTGCCTTCGGAAAGCCTTGCGTGCTTCCTGCCCCGTTCCCGAAAATTCTTTTGAGTTTTCTCCAGTGTGATTCAATAGACGTTCCTCCCTTGAAATTCAACGCTCAACAGGCCCTATATTTGTATATGATAATGCTGTTATGATCAGGTTGTCACATTGCATGGTGGGATAATCTTGCTCAGCGTTCACTCTGCCACTCATCAGCATGTCATGATCTGCTTGAAGTCAACGATTGATTTAGAGCTATTCTCTATTGGGTGCGGATTGTACAGGGGGGCATGATTCATGTCAACAGGATTTGCATATTTAATTTGTCTCAACTTAAGGGAATCAGTTCCGTTTTGACAACAAATCATAGAGGCATTGTTATTTCATCCCGGAAATACGAATCTCCCCTTTTCGATGCAATTACAAACGGATCAGGCATGATGGCTGACATAGAATAAAAGATGCAGTTTACTCTGTACGGCTCTTTCCCGGAATCCTTCCTCTTTCCAAGTGTAACCGACACATCAACGGCAGGCCGCATTTTCAGCACACCCGCCAAAATGACCGGCCGGCCGGCAGACCGTGAAGGTGAGGCCGGCTGCCGTCGGATCCCATCTCCGCCAACGCTCCCCGGAGACCGGACACCCCGCAGCAGCCGGATATTGTTTTCACCTGTTCCTCCCGTGGCAGGGCTTCACGAGGGTCTTCCTTCCGGAGACGAAATCATCCCCGGGGAGTGCGATACGGACGTACTCTCTCAGCGGACATCCTTAAAAACGAAATACCATCCGGATCCGGTACACGCGGGATCATATTTCCATTGATTCGCCTTGCATTTAGACAGCTAGTATTATACTGATACGTCCATTTCAGCGGATCCCAATCAGAGAGGAGTCCTGCATGAGATTCCTGCCTTGGAGCGAATCGTTCTTCACCACGAACCGTTGGAACCCATGATCGAGCGAAAAAGCGATCATCCGGGGGTGAACAGACCGGCGGATACCACCCGTCGGAGGGGGACATCTCTTTCCGTATCGCTGCTCCATCGGATATTTCTCGATCAAAGGCGACCGTCCCAATCCCTTTCCAGGAAAGAGATGATCAACCGGATCAATTGGTTCCATTTCCTGGAAACCCCCTTGCTGGTTCATCTCCGGGACGTGCAATATGGAGATGAGTTTCTGGTCGAGGCTCATCCCGATTCCTGCCTGGACGGGTCCGTTTCCTGCCGCTGGCCGGACCGGGCACCACTCAAAGCACAGCCCTTCGAGATTCTCAACCTCGTCATTCCGGACGGCCTGAAGATTGTCCTGATTCCCGTCACCGACGTGCTTCTGAGCGACATGTCCTTTTCCGCCTGCCTTCCGGAGCGGGGCTTTGCCTTCGGCAAGCGCAAGGTGAAGCGTTATCCGGCCGCGACGGGAATCCGGGCGGAGATCAGCCAGAGCGGCTTCAATGCCCAAGGGGTTCTGCTGGATTTTAACTCCCTCACATTCCGCATTGAGGCAGGAACGGAAGCACCCGATTCCTATCACTGGTTCGACCCGGGCAAGAACATCCTTGTTCGTCTGTCCGACGAGAAGGAAATCGTTTTCCAGGGAATCTGCCGTTGTGTCCGCCAGACAATGGGCACCCGGAAACGGGAAATCGTTGTGAGCGCACGGGGAGAGAATTCCCCCGCCGTCAAAGGAAAGCGGAAAAGGAGCCCCCGTCGCTGTCTCCGGCCGGCAGCCTTCCTGACATTTCGGCATCCCCTGTCAGGCGAAATTATCCAGCGGGACATCGAGAGCATTTCCATGACGGGCTTCTCCGTGCGGGAAAACGGGGAAGACGGCGTGCTGCTGCCGGGCATGGTCCTCCCGGAGGCAACGATCCGTTTCTACGGAAGCACCTTGATCTCGTTCCGCTCCCGGGTTGTTCACCGGTTGAATCATTCGCAACGGTCTCTCTGCGGTCTGGCGTTCCTCGACATGGACATGCAGAACGTCCGTCACCTGACTTACATCCTGGCCAACATTTCGGACCCCCACCTCTTCATCGCCCGCCAGCCCGACATGGAAGCGCTGTGGGATTTTTTGTTCCAGACAGGATTCCTGTACCCGAAAAAATACGAGATGATTAAAGAACATCGGGAATCTCTGAAAGAAACGTTCAGAAAGCTCTATTGCCTGCACCCGGATATCGCCGATCACTTCCTGTACCAGAAAGACGGGAAAATTTATGGTCACTTATCCATGGTCCGCGCCTATGAGCGCGGCTGGGTCTTGCACCATCTTGCAGCTCTGCGCATGGGATCCATGCGTGTCGCGCTCGCGCTCCTCAAGCAGGCCGTGGAGTATTTCGAAGGGATCCACAGGTTTCCATCCATGCGGATGGACTATCTTATTTTCTACTACCGCCCCGAAAACCGATTCCCGAATCTGATTGGTGAATTCGCCAAGAGCCTGAACAATCCCAAAGGCTGTTCACAGGATCTGTTCGCCTATCTCGAGATCCGCTCGTCCGAATCCATGTCGGCATCACTCCCGGCGGGTTGGTCGTTGGAGCTTTTTTCGCGGGAGCATCGGTCCGCCCTGGAACAGTATTACGAGCATGCTTCAGGCGGTCTCCTGATGGATGTTCTTCTCGAGGATCCGGATGAAGAAAAGGAGCCGGAAATCGAGGCCGCCTACCTCCGTTACGGGATGAAGAGGCGCATCCAGGCCTTTTCCCTCGTCCATGATGGCCGTCTGAAAGCCGTCCTGTGGCAAAACGAATCCGACCTGGGTCTGAATCTCTCCGAGCTCCTGAATGCCATCAAGATTGTCGTGGTGGATCCGCAGCATCTTTCCTGGATGACCCTGAAAGCGGCCATCGGAGAACTTGCTGCGGCATATGCGATGGAGCACGTTCCAGTCCTGCTGTTT
The DNA here is from genome assembly GCA_964396205.1 of uncultured Syntrophaceae bacterium. GTDB lineage: Bacteria > Desulfobacterota > Syntrophia > Syntrophales > PHBD01 > PHBD01. Next base: position 219 of record CAYNEJ010000158.1, on the reverse strand, counting down.
CCAGCATCATACCTGTCGGAGCAGGAGATTCGTCCGGACAAGAATTACATGATGTGGATCATGGACGTTCAATATGGAAGAACATATATCGAATACATGGAAACAAGAATCCGTAGAAGCAAGCGCCTCATCATGCTCCTCGGCTGGCTCCGGAAGGTGTTGAAGCGATCATGACGGAGCCTCTCTACAACAGCCGGATCACGAAGAATTACCTGGAGT